>SYLY01000224.1 GCA_005808475.1 Acidobacteriota bacterium | reverse complement strand
GCGGCGATCGCGAAGTCGTCGGGCAAGTCCGAAGCCAACCGCACGGCATAGCGCCGTTCTCGCTTTACACTGGGCCGGACCTTCGGGTCCGGCCTTTTCGCGATAGGATGACGGAGTCGTGCCGTTCACCCGAAGGTCGTTTCTCGGAGCCGCCTCCGCGGCTGTTGCCGCCGAACCCGGCTACTACCGCGTGATGCAACGCGCCGGCCGTTCCTGGCTGCGCGATCCCCAGGGCCGGCCCTTCTTCAGCCTCGGCTTCAATCACATCGACTCAGCGCCTCTGCGATACCTCGAGAGCGGCGATGTCTGGAACCGCAAGTACCGCAACAGCGCCGAACGTTGGCTGAAGGAAGCCGTCCGCCCCGACCTGCTTGCCTGGGGCTTCAACAGCGTGGGTTGGACCCAGGAGGTCGTCGTCATCCACGAGAAGATCCACCGCCATTCGCCGGCGTTCACGCTCGAGGAGTATCGATGGCTCGGCCTGCCGTACTGCCACCTGTTGCCGTTCGCCGAGATTCACCAATGGGACGCGGAGACGAAGTACCTGGACTTCTTCTCATCCGGCTTCGAGGACTGGTGCGACTATACGGCACGCGCCCATTGCGGACGCTTCGCCGGCGATCCGCTGCTGATCGGCTACTTCTACACCGACTGCCCCACCTGGATCCACACGCGCCCATGGGGAGCCTGGAAGGGTCCTCTGTTCGATCCGGAGAAACTGAAGTCCGAAGCCGGCCGCCGCGATCTGACGGCCATGGCGGCGCGCTACTACAAGGTGACCCACGACGCCGTCCGCCGTTACGACCGGGACCATCTGATATTCGGCGATCGATACGAGGCGATGGCGCCGGTGGCGGACGAGGTGTTGCGGGCGGCCATCCCTTTCGTCGACGTATTCTCGTTCCAGCACTTTGGCCCCACCGCGCGCATCGAGGACGATCTGAAGCGGTTCGCCGCGATCGCGGGCAAGCCCGTGTTGCTGGCCGACAGCGCCGGCCGCGCCGATCTCCCCGATGGCGTCCGCCGCAACGATCCCGTCAAGTACGCCGCGGTGCTCGACGCTCTCCGGCGCATCCCAGGTTGCGTCGGCTTTCACCTTTGCGGCGCCTACCTGCGAAACCGCGCTCGCAATCGCGGCCTGCGCGGACCCGATGAGACCCCGGACCAAGTCGCGATCGACGGTATCGCCCAGGCGAACCGGGCTCATGCCGCTTGGGTCCTTCGCGCCACCGCCTAGCTGGACGCTCCGTTCTCGAGCAGCCGGACCTCGGGCCGCGCCGCCCGGAACCACGCCAAGCCCTCTCGTGACGTCTTCGTATCCTGGACGTCCAGCCGCCGCACACTGCTCCATTTGGCAATCGTTCGCAGCGCCTCGTCGTCGACTTTCGAACACCCTTCCAACCCTAACTGCTCCAGCTTTCCCAGCGCCGGGGCCAGCGTGGCCAGGCCCGTCCCATCGATATTCGAATGCCCCAGCTTCAACACCCGCAACCCGGCCAGTTCCGCGATCGCTCTCACCAGCACATCCGCCATGTTGCCCGCCGCCGCGTTCTGATTGCGATTCGCCGCCCGTGGTCCGCTAAGATCGAGCGACTCCAGCGTGTTCAGGAATCGTATCGAGGCCGCCGCCGAGTCACCGAGCCGGCTCCGCCCGATCGCCAGATGTTTCAACCGCGTCAGCGACACCAGATTGTCGAGCCCGCTGTCGGTGATCGCGGTATTTGCCACGTCCAGTGATTCGAGCGCCGGAAGCTGCCCGGCGACCGCCAGCGCTCCGTCGGCCACGCGCGTGCCGCGGACATCCAGCCGCTTCAATCCGCGCCACTGCTTGATCGCGTTGAGCCCCTGGTCGGTGATCTGTTCGGCGTAGAACAGGTTCAGATCCTCGATGCCGCGCGCCGGCCGCAGATGCAGCAGCCCCTCGTCGCCGATTCTGGTATGGGAGAGATCGAGTTTCCGCAGCTTCGGATAGGCGAGCAGCTCGAGCAGCTCCGAATCGTTCACCCAGGTTCCCGCGAGCCGCGCGGCCACTACCTGTCCGGACGCGTCGTGCTCCACCGTCCCGCCCAGCCGTTCGATCCACTCCTCGCCCGAAGCCGCGCGCAACCAAGGGGCCGCCGCCAGACCTAGAACAGTGCGTCGAAACATGGCTACAGATGCCGCCTCGTCGGCAACGCCGAGTCCTTCTCCCAAGCGACCCGGCAACGAGGCAGCGCCATGCGGATCGCCTTGTAGCCGTCCTCGGAGACCAGCGTGTGATACAGGTCCAGCGACTCGAGCGCCGGCATCGCCGCCAGCGCGCGCGCTCCCCTGTCGGTCACGTCGTTGCTGTCCAGCGTCAATTCGCGAAGGTGCGGCAGCGCTCGCAGCGCCTCGATTCCCTTGTCCGTCACTTTCGTGTGATCCACCCGCAGCGCGCGAAGGGCCTTGATCCGCGCAATCTGCTCCACGCCCGCGTCGGTCAGTCTCGTGCGAACCAGGTGCAGCCGTTCGAGCTTGTTCAAAGAGGCCAGATGCGCGATTCCCTTGTCGGTGAACCTCCCGTGGCTCAGGTTCAGCTCCACCAGCCCCGCCATCGCGCCCAGTGCTTCCATCCCTTTGTCGCCGGTGTCGACGCCACGCAGATCCAGCCGCGTCAGCTTCGGCAGCGAAACCAGCGCCGCAACCCCGGCATCTCCTAGATCCGTATTGCTGAGCACCAGCCGCTCGACGCCGGTCAGCTTCGCCAGATTCGGCGCCGCTCCGTCGGCGATCGGGCACGAATTCAGATCCAGATCCGCCACGCCAGCCAGACGTTCGAGCGCCGCGCCTTCCACTCGGGTTCCCGCCAGCGACAGTCGTTCGAGCCTAGGCAGCCGCGCCAGTTCAGCCAGCCCGCGGTCGGTGATGCCGTTGAACGAGAGATTCAGTTCCCTCAGCGACGCCATGCCTCCGATCGTCGCCAGCGCGCGGTCGCTGATCCCGGACGCCTCGAGGTCCAACCGCTCCAGCCCCGTCAGCGGCTTCAAATACGCCACCTGATCGTCGGTAAACGGCACACGCGCCAGATCCACCGAAGGCACGCGGCCGCCCGCCACGCGCGCCTGTCCGCCCAGCGTCCGAAGCCACGCGGCGATGGCTTCCGGAGCCGCGCTCTTGGGTTTTGCCAGACCGGGCCGCGAAATCGGGGGAGCGTCCTTGCTCACGAACAGCACCTTGCAGTCCGCGCGTGCTGTTTGGAACTCGGCCACTCCTTGCCGAGTGACCCCCGAATAGCGCGCGTCGAGCACGCGCAGGTGCGGCAGAGTTTTCAACCGCGCGAGGCCCGCGTTCGAAATCCGGCTCCGGTAGAGATTCAAGTCGCGCAACTCGCGCAGGCCGGCCAGCGTCTCCACGCCCGCGTCGGTAACCTGCGCGCCGAGCAGATTCAGCCTCCGCAACTTCGTCAGCTTTCGCAACGACCGCACGCCTTCATCGCCGACCTTGACCCCATACAAGTCGAGCTCCACCAGTTCCGTCAACTCCTCGAGGTGCTTCAGCCCGGCGTCGGTTACCAGCGTCCCCACCATCGTCAGCCGTTCCAGCTTCTTCATTCCGGCGAGCCCGGGCATCATCTCGTCGGTGATGTTGGCGTCGTTCAGGTCCAGCTTCCGCAGGTTCACGAACGGCGCCAGCGTCCCCGGATCCTTGATCGTCACCAGGCAGACCCGCAATTCCTCGAGCTGCGTATGCGGCGCCAGCCGTTTCAACCCTTCCTCGCCCAGCCGGAGATAGGCGAGCGTCGTCAAACCCGCCTCGAACTTGGCCAACGCGCGAGAGCTCTTGAAGTAATCGAACATCTCGTCCCCGAACGGCGACTTGATGTCGAACGTCGGTGACCAGACACGCGCGGGCAGCATTACTTCCCGCAGCGCCGCCAGCCGGGAGAGAGGCTCCATCTCCTTGGGATCGACCACCGTGCCGTGCATATCGACTCCGGTGACCCGCACCGCGCCCTCAGGAAGATCGAACGGATCGCCGGTATAGGCGGGCGCGTTCTCGAGCAACACCCTGCCTCCCTTTCGCAGGACCCATAGCGCGATCTCGCGGTCGCCGGCGAACACGGGATACGCAGTGGCGGCTGCCAGCAGCAGGAGGATGGCGCGCATCGGCATGACGCTATCTTATATCAGCATCCCGCTCACCGCGCCAGAAGATCGCTTCGGAACACCGCCTTGGCGCGTTGGTACTCCTCCGGCAACATCGGCCCGAGCTTTTCATTCCGATCCGCCAGAAGATGCTCGGCGGCGAACTCCGAGCGAATCGCGCCGAAAGTCATCGCGGCAGCAGCGGCAATCTCCGCCGAATAGCGTTCGGAACCATCGATCAGGTGGTTCAGCTTCTCCATCAGCCCGGCCGCCGTGGCCGATCGCGCCGCTGCGTGCGCGACCGCGTCTTCCGCTGCCGCCGGCGCCGCGGCGCCAAACCGATCCACCAGTCTCGTCCATCGCTCGAGCACGAGGAGGACGCCGTAGCGGTGCTGGTCCATCTGCATCTCGAACAGGAACGCCGACCCCTTGCTCCGGTCCCGAAGCCGGTCGAGTGAAAGCGTAACTCCCTCCAGCGCCGCCCAAAGAGCATCCACGAACGCCGTCAGGCAGCCGGAGAACTCGGCCTCGGCGATCTCGGGAAAACGAAGCATCTGCATCGCGACGTTCCAGCGTAGCGCCGATCGGGGGATCGCGGCAAGACGAATCGGGCGGCCGCATCCTGGTTTTGGATCGAGCGGCCGCCGTGATGATCAGGGAGCCGGGTCACTCTCGTGTCCCGCGCTCCCTTCTGTGCAACCAGGTGAATCCAGAGTACCTGTAAAGAGCGCGCTTGCGATTCCGGCGAAAACCTTAGATCGATCCTGGAATCCACCCTAGGCGTAAAGATCCCACCCCAGCCGGAAAACGCCCCTCCACGCGAACACCGCGTCCCGGCCTCGGCTGGACTCCGGGCTCCAATGTTGTATGGTGGATGCATATTTATTTCCCGAGGTTCCCCTCAATGAACTCCTTGTACGAACAACTGGGCGGCCAAGCAGCCGTCGATGCCGCGGTGGATATCTTCTACCGCAAGGTTCTCAGTGACGACCGGATCAGCCACTTCTTCGATGGCGTGGACATGCAGCGCCAAGCGGCCAAGCAGAAGGCCTTCCTGACTGTGGCGTTCGGAGGGCCCAACAACTACAGTGGCCAGGACATGCGGAATGGCCACGCTCACTTGGTGGCGCGCGGCCTGAACGACAGCCACTTCGACGCCGTGGCAAGTAACCTGTCGGACACGCTACGGGAGCTCGGCGTCGCGGAGAATCTGATCTCCCAGGTTCTCGCGATCGCCGAATCCACCAGGAACGACGTTCTCGGCCGGTAGACGGTGCCGGTTGTCCGCTATTGCGGGGCCGCCTTCGAAGCGGCCCCGGGCGAAGCCGTGCTCGACACCCTGCTTCGCAACGGCGTTATCGTCCCCAACTCCTGCCGAGCCGGAGTGTGCCAGTCCTGTTTGCTCCGGGCCGCCGAGGGCGCGGTCCCAGACGACTCCCGGCGCGGGCTGGGCGCAGCCCTTGTCGAGCAGGGCTACTTCCTCTCGTGTGTTTGCCGGCCGTCCGGCGACTTGGCCGTGGAACCCGCCGGCGGCCTCGAGACACCCGCCACGATCGCGGAACTCGACCGTCTCTCTCCCACCGTGATCCGCGTCCGGCTTCGCATGGCCGAGCCGCTGGTCTACCGCGCCGGCCAGTACATTACCTTGCACCGCGCCGACGGCCTCGCGCGCAGCTACTCGCTGGCGAGCCTGCCCGGTGAAGACACGCTGGAACTGCACGTCCGCCGCGCGCCGCAAGGAAAGATGAGCGGATGGCTGTTCGACCAAGCTCGGGCCGGCGAACCCGTGAGCATTCGCGGACCGGCCGGCGCCTGCTTCTATACCGCCGGTCGACCCGAACAACCTTTGCTGCTCGCCGGGACGGGGACCGGTCTGGCGCCCCTCATCGGAATCTGCCGGGACGCCCTTCGGACCGGACACACCGGCCCCGTGCACCTCTATCACGGAGCCCTCCGCCCGGACGGACTCTACCTGGCCGATGTGCTGCGCGCGCTCGCCGCCGGGCACTCCGCCTTCCATTACCACCCGGTGGTGCTCGAGGGCGATGAGGCCAGCGGCGCCCTGGTGGGTGCGCTCGACAAAACCGTCGTGAACCGCCACCCCAAGCTGGCCGGCTGGCGGGGATTCGTCTGCGGCGACCCGTCGATCGTGAGGCTGCTGCAGAAGAAGCTCTTCCTTGCCGGCATGGCAAGCTCCGATATCGCCGCGGACGCTTTCGTGGAAGCTCCCGCTCCATAATGAAACATGCAGTTGACGGTGCACACGGACTACGCGCTTCGGGTGCTGTTGTACTTGGCTCACTTCCCCGGCCGGCGCGTTGGGACCAGGGAGATCAGCAAGGCGTACGGGATCTCGAAGCACCACTTGGTGCGCGTCGTCCGAACCCTGCACGACGCGGGATTCGTCGTCGCCACGGCCGGTAGGTCCGGCGGTGTTTCGCTGGCCCACCCGGTGGACCGGATCCGTCTCGGCGACATCGTCCGCGCCTCCGAGCCTTCCTTTCGCCTCGTTGAGTGTCACGACAAGGCCACCAACACCTGTCCGATCGTCCCCGTGTGCGGGCTCCAGGGATATCTCGATTCCGCCCTCGAGGCCTTCCTCTCCGAACTCGACCGGCATACACTCGCCGACTTAGCCCGCCCCAAGACCCGGGAGAAGTTCATCCAATTGCTGGCGCCTCACCCGCGAGAGTGGTCCGCCTCGTAGCGGCAAAAGGGTGTCGGACCGCGTGGTAGCCGAGCATCGGACGGGCAGGTCTACGCCCGGAAATCTCTCATGGCCGATCGAGATTCCTTGAGAATTTTCCCCTCCTCGATGCACTGTATTAGTGAGGGCGCTTTCGCGCCGAGGAGATGGCCATGGAAACCGTATCTGGCTGCCCCAGATGCTTTTCGCATTACGTTCACTACAGCCAGCCCAAGTCCGCGGTCGAGCGGATACTGGCGTGGATCGGAGTGCGTCCGCACCGCTGTTCGCAGTGCTTCCGCCGTTACTGGATCTGATTCAGAGAGAATCGCGGATCGCGAACCGTCTCTCGATCGGGGGTGATCGACTCCGAATCGCTAGCCGCCCAGTCCGATCACCTCATCGGGATCGAACCCGAACACCACGCGGCTTCCTTTCACGAACAATGGCCGCCGGATCAGGTTCGGATGCGCCGCCATGAGCCGGATCGCCTCCGCTCGCGCGGGCGGATTCTCCTTCATCCCGCGTTCCCGGTACAGGTCGTTCCGCGTGTTGAGGAAGTCCTTGTAGTCGCGGGTTCCGATCAGCGCTTCCAACTGCGCCTCGGTCAGCCCCTTGTTCAGATCGATCTCTTCCGCCTCAACCCCTCGCTCGCGCAGGAAACTCCTGGCTTTCCGGCAGGTGGTTCAAGTCGATTTCCAATAGAATTTCACGGCCGGCCTCTCAATAGCGGGCCACGCCAGGGTCCACGTCGATACTCCAGGCGTCGATTCCGCCGCTCATGCTTTGACAATTCTCCACGCCCTGGTTCCGCAGCCAATTCACCACGTTCATGCTCCGCACGCCGTGATGGCAGTACACCACAACCGGCGCGGCTTCCGCCCTGCCTTCGATGTGGCCCAGCCGCTGGGGCACGGTGTTCATCGGGATGAGCTCCGCGCCTTCGATTCGCGTCAGCGCCCATTCGCCGGGCTCGCGGCAATCCACCAGACACACCGCCTCGCCGGCGTCGATGCGGCGCTTCACCTCGCTGGCGGTGACTTCCCAGGGCAAGCTCATGCAACCGCCGATTCTAGCATCAACAGGCCGGCGCGTTCCAGGTAGGCGATCACGGCGCGCGCGTTCTCCCCGGCGCTCGTCCCGTCCGTTCGCAACGTGACCTCCGGCGCCGCCGGAATCTCGTACGGATCGTCCACTCCGGTGAATCCGCTGAGCCCTCCCGCACGTGCCTTGGCGTAGAAGCCCTTTACGTCGCGCTCCTCGCAAACCTGTTGCGGCGTGTCCACCCACACCATCGCGAACCGGTCGGCGCCCACCATGCGGCGCGCGTCCAGACGGGCTGCCTCGTACGGACTCACAGCCGCCGCGATCGCGATGCCGTGATGCCGCACGATCTCCGACGCCACGTATCCGATGCGCCGGATGTTGGTGTCGCGATCCTCCCGCGAGAATCCCAGTCCCTTCGAAAGGTGCGTCCGCACCACGTCTCCGTCGAGCAGCGTCACCCGCCGCCCGCGCTCCTCGAGCAGGATGGCCAGTTGGTCGGCGATGGTCGACTTACCCGACGACGGCAATCCGGTGAACCACACACAGAAGCCCTGTTTGTGGCGCGGCGGAACAGCCTCCTCGATGATCGCCAGCGCCCCTGGCGGATATTCGGTCGAATCCGGCTCGGCGAGCGCCGCCGCGGCGCCGTGATTGACCACCACCTCCGCTTCGGGCAGACCTTCGGACCACGGGATCAGCGCCAACGCCGTTCCCGCCGGGGCCGCAGCGCGCCAAGCCCGCGCGCGAGCGTGGTGCGTGCCGTCGCCCGTGTCGGCGATCAACACCAGCGCGGAACCGGCTGCCGCCAATGCCCGAACCGCGGGCAGGGAAGGGAATCGCCGGCTGAGCATTCCCGCCGCGGCGCCGCCAGCCGGTCTCCGCCGCGGTTCGCGAAAACCGGCGCGTGGCGCGGGCGCGGCCAGTTCTAGCGATCCATGCGCGACGCCGTCCCGCCACTCGCGCGCCACGAAGATCGCCACTGGCATGCTGTTGGGATCGCGTAGCACGAACTCGGTTCCCCCGGCGGCTTCCGCCGCCATCGCGATGGGGAAGAGGGGGCCTGGCGTCCACGCGCCGTCCACGAACAGTTCGAACCGGGCGAGCATCCCCGCGTCGAGCGCGAGCGACGGCAGATGCGCGGCCCTTTCTTTTAGCGTCAACTGGCCAGTCTACCATCGGCCAGGCGTTGCAGAATGCCCGCGATCTCGAACACCGCCGTGTTCCGGATCGCCGCCGCGCGGGCGCGGTACTCGTCCAGCCGTCCCGGTTCCAACAGCTTGCTTACCGCCCCTGCGATATCGCGGAAATCCTTCACCACCAGACCCACGCCCTGCTCCATCACCCAGTGCGCGTTGTAGCGTTCCTGCGGCATCGTCCACGAGTTCAGATCCACGATCACCGGCAGCTTCATCGCCAGCGCTTCGGTGATGCTGCCCGGGCCGGGTTTACCGATCATGAAGTCCGCCAGTTGCATGAAACGCGGGACATCGGGGGTGAAACCCTGTATGTGCACGCGCAGCTTCCCTTGTCCGATTCCCGCAAGCCGCCTTCCCAACTCCTCGCTACGCCCGTACATCAGGATGAGCTGTAGTTTCAGTCCGCTGTCCCGAAGCCGCCGCGCGATCTCCACCATCGCGCTCGATCCCTCGCCGCCGAACAGCACCAGCGCGGTGGGAATCCCTGGCTCCAACCCCAGCTTCTCCAGTTCCACCTCGCGGTTCACCGGCTTCACGTCGTAAAAGGCCGGCCGCAGGATCATCCCGGAAACCCGGAACACATTGCGATGGAGTCCGAACGCCGCCGCCTGCTCGACGGCCTTGTCCGTGCCACAGATCAGGTGCTGCGACTGGGGCTCGATCCACACACGAGGCGGGATGTCGGCGAAATCGGTCAGTATCGTGACGAACGGCGCGTTAGGATTCACGCGGCGCAGCGCCTCCGGAATCACGCGGTTGAAGTGCGGAATCAGCGACACCGCCAGATCGGGCGGATCGTCTCTCCAGAACCGTTCCAGCAGCCCCACGCCCTTGCCGTGAAGAGCCCAGATGATACCGTGCATCGGCTTCATCAACTGTCCGGCGCCGTAGGTCCAGCCCTTCTCGAGAATGAGGTTGTAGATGTCCTCGATGCCCAGACCCGTCAGCTTCTTGAGGATGTCCGACGGTGTCAGGATCGGCGTCAGATTGATCGCCCGAACCCGCCATCCCCATCCCTGGCTGTCCAGAACGGCCTTCAATGCGTTCGCGGCGGACCGGTGCCCGCCGCCGGCCTCCACGTAGAAAAGGTCGACCTTTTTCGCGGGCATTGAATCTCTCATTCTCGCACTAACCGCCGCCGTTCGGCGCAGTCTAACGGCTGGATGGGCGACACCGACCAGGACCTGGTCGCCCGGGTCCGGGCTGGAGACTCCGGCGCGTTCCGTCCGCTCGTGGAGCGGCACGCACCCGGTGTCTTCCGGCTCGCCTGCCGCATGACGGGCGAAACGGACGCCGAGGACGTGGTGCAGGAGACCTTACTGCGCGCCTTCCGCCAATTGGATAAGTATGAGTCGCGATCGAGCTTCGGAACCTGGATTCACCGCATTGCCGCCAACCTCTGCTTCGACCTGCTGCGAGTTCGAGCCCGCCGCCGCGCGCCCGCGCTCGACGATGTGCGCGAGCCGGCTTGTCCCGCTCCGCGCCCCGACCGGATCGCCATCGCGACCCAGGCGCGCGCCGGAGTCCTCGAGGCGCTCGACGGTCTCACCGTTCGCGAGCGAGCCGCCTTCCTGCTCCGACATTGGGAGGGTTTCGGAATCGACCGTATCGCCGAGGTGCTCGAGATCAGCGAGACCGCCGCGAAGAACACCGTCTTTCGCGCCGTCCGCAAGATGCGCGCCAGTCTGGCGGGGAGGTTCTGAGCGATGACCGGCCATCTCGGCGAAGACGACCTGATCCTGCTCTACTACGGCGAACGCGGCGCGCCGGCCGATGCCCGCCACCACTTGCGAGAGTGCCCGGACTGCGCGGCGGAGTTCCAGGCTCTCTCCTCGGCGCTCGACCGGATGGCCGGTGACGAGGTACACGTTCCGCCGGGTCTTTCCTCCCGCGTCTGGGCACGGCTCCAACCCGGGATGCCCGCGCCCCGAATCCGGCGCTGGCCAAAGCCGCTGGCCTGGATGGCCACAGCCGCCGCGATCGCCTTGGCGAGCTTCCACCTCGGCCGTCACACCGCCCCCGAGCCGCCTCCGGCCACCGCGATGGAAACGCGGGAACGGGCCCTTGTGGCCTCTCTGGGCCACCACCTCGAGCGGTCGCGCATGGTGCTCACCGAGGTCTCCAACGCTCCGATCGGAGCCGACTTGAGCAACGAACGGTTGGAGGCGCGCGACCTGCTCGCCTCCAACCGCCTCTACCGCCAGACCGCCGCCTTCGCCGGGCGCTTCGAATACCAGGACCTGCTTGACGAACTCGAACAGGCGCTGCTCGAAATCGCCCAGGAAACCGAGCCGCTCCCTCGTGCGAGCGGCGAAAACTTGATGTTTCGAATGAAAGTCATCGAATCGAAGATCGACCCCCAGGAGGGACAACTATGAGAACCGCCATCCTCTGCCTGCCGCTCGCCGCCTTCGCCGCGGCCCAGGACAAGACGGACAAATCCGAAACGATCGCGGAAAAGGTGGCCGCCACCGTCGCCCGGGGCGTGGATGAGAAGATCGCCTCCCATCTCGATCGGGCGATGCAGCAGGTCAAGCGCTCGACGTGGAACGGCGGCTCCAGCTATGGCAGAGGGAGCTCCGCCCTCTATCGAGGCGACTGGGACGCGGCGGCCAAAGCGTTCGAGGACGCCGCCAAGAAGAAGGACTCACGCTCGGAAGGCGCGATGTACTGGCGCGCCTGGGCGCTTCACAAAGGCGGCAAGAAAGACGAGGCTCTCGCCGCGCTCGCCGAACTCAACCGGCAGTATCCCGGCGGACGCTGGGCCGGCGACGCCAAGGCGCTCGACGTGGAGGTGCGGCAATCCTCCGGCCAGCCGGTTCCCCCGGAGGCGCTCGCCGACGAGGAGATCAAGATCTACGCCTTGAACGGACTTGTCAACACCGATCCCGGCCGCGCCCTCCCGATGCTCGAGAAGATCGTGCGCGGTTCCGGTTCTCCGCGCATGCGCGAGCGAGCACTGTTCGTGCTGGCCCAGATCCACGCCCCGGAGGCCCAGGCGGCATTGGGCCGAGTGGCGCGGGGGCAAGACGCCAACCCCGATCTGCAACTCGCCGCCGTCCGCTACCTGGGGCAATCCCGCGACAAGGAAGTCGTCGACGTGCTGAACGAGGTCTATAACGGCACGAGCGACCCCGCCATCAAACGCCAGATCCTGAGCGCGCTCTCCCGCCACAAGCAGAAGGACCGGTTGATGGAACTGGCGAAATCCGAGAAGGACCCCGATCTGCGCCGCGCCGCCGTCGAGGAACTGGCGCGCACCAACGACGCCAAGGCTTTGATCGAACTGGCTCGTGCCGAGAAGGATTCCAAGGTCAAGCGCGACATCGTCCGCGAACTCTCGCGGATGAAGTCGAAGGAGGCCGCGGACTATCTATTGGAAGTCCTGAATCAATAGGCTACTTCGTGACCAGCCACGCGCGGCTCCACAGCCGGTAGACGGCGTTGTATCCGTTCTCGACCATGAATCCGAAGCACAACTCCTCCTTGGCCCAATCGCCGTCGCCGCCGAACAATCCGGAGAGCCGGCTGGAAAATCCCGAGCCCCAGCGCTCGCGTTGGTTTTCGAGGAATTGCCAGGCGATCTCGCCGAGCGGGTGCGGCTGCCGGAAATAGCCGGCCGAGGCGGGCGTCCGCTCCACGCCAAACAGACTTGTTAACGCGTAGGGAGCCGCCATCCGGACTTGCAGCAGATATCCCTCCTCCGCCGGAATCGCGGATTCAGCGGCGAATACTCGGCCATTCTCGCGTTGGCTCCCATCGTCTTCAGGAGCCCGTCGAAGCGCTCCCGTCCGATGTTGTCGTCGAAGTAAACGACTCCTCCCCTCGCCTCGGTGGGCGGCGCGCCCCGGAGCGGGTGGAAGGCCGGGCTCCGCGCGCCGTAGTAGTCTCCCTGTCGCTCCATCGATTCCAGCGTGTCCCACGGCCGTAGCATCGCCGGACCGCCGAGCGCAAGTCCTTGCGGGGTGAATTGCGATAAGTCGCCGGGTTGGGCTCCAGGCACGCGCCCCGGCCACACTGGGGGCGCGATCGTTGCGATGCCGTCCAAGCCGTGCGTACTCATAGGGGTCGTCTACCATCGTAAGATGACCTCGAACTCCCGAATCGCGCTGGTGACCGGCGCCGGTAGCGGCATCGGCCGCGCCTCCGCCCTCGCGCTTCACAAGGCCGGATACGCGGTCGTGCTGGCCGGCCGCCGCGCGGACGCTCTCGAGCAGACCGCCGCGATGGCCGGTGAAGGCGCGCGCCTCTTGGCCGTTCCCACCGACGCCTCCGATCCCGCCTCGGTCAAGGCGCTGTTCGAAACGGTGCGCGCCGAATTCGGCAGGCTCGACGTACTGTTCAACAACGCGGGAATGGGCGCTCCCGGAGTGCCGATGGAGGAACTCACGTTCGAGCAGTGGAGCGCCGTCGTTGGCGTCAATCTCACGGGCGCGTTCCTGTGTTCGCAGGAGGCGATGCGTCTGATGAAGGCGCAGGATCCACGCGGCGGAAGGATCGTTAACAACGGGTCCATCTCGGCGCACGTGCCGCGGCCGAACTCCGCTCCCTACACCGCCACCAAGCATGCGATCACGGGGCTTACCAAGAGCATCGCCCTCGATGGGCGGCCGTTCGACATCGCGTGCGGGCAGATCGATATCGGCAACGCCGCCACCGAGATGACCCAGCGCATGACGGCGGGCGTGCCTCAGGCGAACGGCGCCACGATGGTGGAGCCGCGCATGGACGTGCGCCATGTCGCCGATGCGGTGGTGTACATGGCGAACCTCCCGCTCGATGCCAACGTGCTTTTCATGACCGTGATGGCGACGACACTGCCGTTCGTTGGCCGCGGGTAGCGCGCAGGATTGCCTCGATCAGACCGTCCGTCGTGTACGGATCGGCCTCGGCCGCGGGCTCGATTCCGTGCATCCGCAGCGTCTCCGACGTCACCGGTCCGATCGACGCCGCGCGTGCTGTCCGCATCGTTTCCGGTCCCGCCAGAGCCACGAAGTTCTTCACCGTGGACGAACTGGTGAACGTCACCCAATCGGGCGGATTCGCGGCGATCTCCCGCGCCCGCTCCGCGCTCGACTCCGGGCACACGGCGCGATACGCCTCTGGCGCCGACACGGACGCGCCTCGCTCCGCCAGCGCCCTCGGCAGCACGTCGCGAGCACCGGCCGCGCGCGGAAGCAGCACGCGCTTGCCCGCCAGGTCGTGCGATTCCAGCGCTTCGATCAAGCCCTCGGCGACATATTTCGCCGGCGCCACGTCCACCTTCACGTGGAGCGACTCCACCGCCGCTTTCGTCGCTGGCCCGATCGCGCAGACGCGCGCGCGCAATCGCCGCAGGTCGAACGGCGACGCGTCCAGCCGTTCGAGGAAAAAGCGGACGCCGTTGACGCTGGTGAAGATCAGCCAGTCGAACTCGTCCAGCCGCTCGATGGCCGCGTCGAGCGGCGCGTAGTCTGGAGCCGGCGCCATCTCGATAACCGGCAGTTCGATCGCGTCCGCTCCCAGCGCCCGGAGCTTGTCGGCGAACTCCCCCGCCTGCTCCTCGGCGCGTGTCACCACCACGCGTTTGCCGAACAGCGGCAACCGCTCGAACCAGTTCAACTTCTCGCCCAGCCGCACGACTTCGCCAATGATCACGGTCGCCGGCGGACGCATCCCGGAGGCCGTCACCACTTCGGGAAAGCGCGCCAGCGGAGCGCGAACGGTGGTCTGCTCCGGCCGCGTTCCCCAACGCACCGCCATCGTGGGAGTCGCCGGATCGCGGCCCGCCGCGAGCAACTTGGGCACGATCTCGTGGATCGCCGTCAGCCCCATGAAGATCACCAGCGTCTGCGATCCGCTGACCGTCGACCAATCCACGCGCTGGCAGTCGTGGCCGGTGACGAAGGTCACCACCGGCGAATGATCGCGGTGGGTCAACGGCACGCCGGAGTACGCCGCGATGCCCAGGGGCGCGGTGACGCCTGGCACCACCTCGTAGTCGACGCCCGCCGCGTGCAACGCCTCGGCCTCTTCGCCGCCGCGCCCGAACATGAACGGATCGCCTCCCTTGAGGCGCACCACCGTCTTGCCCTCCCGCGCCCGTTCGATCAACAGCGCCGCGATCTCGTCCTGCGAGTGGGAGTGATCGGACTTTTTTTTCCCCACGTACAGCCGTTCGGCGCCGGGTCTGGCCCAACGCAGCAGGCTTTCGTTGGCCAAATGATCGAACAGAATCGCGTCCGCGCGTTCGATCGCCTGGCGCCCCTTCAGCGTCAGCAGGCCCGGGTCGCCGGGCCCCGCGCCCACCAGATAGACCTTGCTCACCCGGCCAACGCCTCGAGGATTCCCGCGCCGCCGCCGTCGAGCAGTTCGCGCGCCAATGCGCGACCCGCGCGCTCGGCGTCGCATGCGTCCGCCATGGTCTCCCGCGTTACGCGGAACTTGCCGTGCGGCGCCGCCACCACCGCTTCGATGTGAAGGCGTCCCTCGCGAAACTCCGCGTACGCGCCCGCCGGCAACAGGCAGCCGCCGCCGAGCCCCGCCAGTACGGCCCGCTCCGCTGTCACCGCGACATGCGTCGCACCATGATCCAGCGCGGCGCAGACCTCGAACGCAGGATCGTCGTCGCGAGTCTCGATCGACAGAGCGCCCTGCCCCGCCGCTGGGCACATGACGCTCACCGGCAGCACCTCGGCGATCCGTTCGCCCCAGCCGAGCCGGCCCAGTCCCGCCGCCGCCAGCAGGATCGCGTCGTACAGCCCCGCGTCGAGCTTGCGCAACCGCGTATCGACATTGCCGCGCACCGGCTCCACCACCAGATCCGGCCGCCAGAATTGGAGCTGCGCCGCGCGCCGCGGCGAACTGGTGCCCACCCGCGCGCCCTGGCTCAGTTCGCCGATCCGCTTGCCCACCACGCAATCGCGATGATCGGCGCGCTCGGGAATCGCCGCGATCGCCAGCCGCTCGGGGACCTCGGTGGGCATGTCCTTCAAGCTGTGCACGGCAATGTCGATCCGCTTTTCGAGCAGCGCCTCCTCGAGTTCCTTGGTGAACATCCCCTTGGTTCCCACCTTCGAGAGCGCCACGTCCAGTACTTTGTCGCCGGTGGTCTTGATCACCTCGATGCGCGTGTCGACGCCGCGTTCCTTCAACTTCTCCGCGATGAATCGCGATTGCCACAGCGCGAGTTGCGAACCTCGCGAACCGATAACCAGCATTCAGTCTCCCAGCCGGAACATCCGGCGAATCGAGTCCACCAGCGGCGCGCCCTGGGGTCCCGCGGCGGCGCGGCGCAGTTCCGAGATCGGTCCGTGCGCCAGCTTGTTGATGATGCCGCGCGTCACCGCCTCGATCGCTTCCTCCTGCTGGGGCGACAGCGCGCCCAGCTTGCCGCGCGCGCGTTCGATCTCGGCCATGCGCATCGATTCCAATTGCTGCTGCAGGGCCACGATCAGCGGCGTCATCTCCCTCGCCCGCAGGCGCAGGATCATCCGCTCCACCTCTTCGTCGACGATATGCTGCGCGGTGGCCGCCTCTTCCCGCCGCCCCTTGCGGTTCTCTTCCACGGCCCGCTGCAAATCGTCGATGTCGTACAGGAACACGCTGTCGAGCTCGTTCACCGCCGGCTCGATGTTGCGCGGCACGGCGATGTCGATGAGGAACATGGGCCTGTTCCGCCGCGCGCTCATCACCCGCCGCATGTCGTCCTTGGTCAGAATGTAGTGAGGCGCGCCGCTCGAGGCGATCAGTACGTCCACGTCCTTCAGCGCCGAAACGAAGGTGGCGTAGTCGACGGCGCGGCCCTGGAAGATTTCCGCCATGCGCGCGGCGCGCTCTGGCGAGCGGTTGGTCACCAGGATCTCCGCCACGCCCGAACGCCGCAGGTGCCGCGCGGCGAGTTCCGACATTTTGCCCGCGCCCACCAGGATCGCCCTCTTACCGCTCAACGATCCGAAGATCTGCTTGGCCAACTCCACGGCCGCGTAGCTGACCGATACCGCGCTCTGCCCGATCTCGGTCTCGCTGCGAACCCGCTTGGCCACGCTGAACGCCCGCGTCAACACCGAGTCGAGGTAGCCGTTCACCGTCCCTTGCAACTTCGCCGCCTCGTAGGCCGCCTTCATCTGGCCCAGGATCTGAGGTTCGCCGATCACCATCGAATCGAGACTGGCCGCGACGCGGAACAAATGGCGGATCGCGTCCTGGCCGTCGTGATGGTAGAGGAACTGTCCCACCCAACCCGCGTCGGCGGCGCTGGCGCGGGCGAGGAACGCCGCCACCGATTGCCGCGGATCGAACGAATCCTCCGCCGCCACGGCGATTTCCACGCGGTTGCAGGTCGACAGAATCATGCCTTCCTGCACGCCGGGCTGCGCGTGCAGATCGCGCAGGAAATCCGGAAGCCGCGCCGCGTCGAACGCGAGCCGCTCCCGCACCTCAACCGGCGCGGTGACGTGGTTGACCCCGGTCACGGAGAGCTTCATCGCGCTAGCGTTAACCTCAATCCCGCGTGCGCGGCCCATGTCAGCGCCGAAGAGCCGAGGATCGTCAGCGATAGCAGCGCCGCTTTGCGTCCGCGCCAACCCGCCGACATGCGCAGGAAAATCATCAGCAGGCAGAGCGCCCAGGTGAACAGCGAAATCGCGATCTTGCCGTCGGCGATCCATCGCGTGCCCGATTCCACGAACGCCCACGTCGCGCCGGCCACGGTCGCCAGCGTCAACAACGCGAAGCCGATTCCCATCCCCTTGTTGATCAGATTGTCGAGCGTTCCCAGTGGCGGAAGCCTGGAAAACAGCGTCGCGGGCCGCTTCGCCTTCAGCCGCCGCTCTTCCACCAGATAGAACACCGACGCCAGCGCCGTCACCAGCAACGCCGCGTATCCGGCCATTACCAGCATCACGTGCGCCAGAAGCCACGCGCCCCGCACGCTCTGGTTCGACCACGTGGGAACCGGCGTCTCCATCGCCGCCAACAGCGTCATCACGAACACCAGCGGGAACAGGAACACCGCCAGCGGCGCGAACTGATAGCGCCAGTGCACGAACAGGAAAAAGATCGCGATCTGGAACGCGCAAACCGACATCGACTGAAAGAAGTTGTCCGTGGGCAAGTGGCCCAGCTTGACCCACAGTTCCACCAGCGACACCATGTGCAGTAATGCGCCCACCGTGAAGGCGCTCAATGAAAACCGGAACATCACCGGCTCGCGCCGCACCGCCGTCGCGATGGCGTGCACCAGCCCGCACGCGTACAGCGCGGCCGCCACTCGCAACCAGAACTCGCTCATGCCGGGCATTGCGCTACCTGGCCGGCTCCGCCGTCACCGCGAAATCCCAAACCTGCGTGTTTCCCTTGCCCTCGGTGTATTCGACGAACGCGTACTGCCCCGGCTCCATGGGCTTCTGAGGCCAGATCTTGTACAGCCCGTCACCGACCTGATGCCGGAACGAAGCAACCTCGTCGTGCTCCTCGATCAACTCCTTGGTGACCGGAACCATCGTCCAGCGTTGCACCACGCGATTGCCCTTGTTGAGCGACAGACGCACCAGCGCGAACCGCTCTTCCTTCGCCAGACGGAAGTAGAACTCCGGCCTCGCCCGCGCCACGGAAAGCGCCGCTTCGCCGCCGTCCAGCTCGAGCGTCGACTTTCCCGTTACCACCGGAATCGGCGACATCGCCTTCAGCACCGAGCGCCGCTTGTTGCCCACCACTTTCGATTCGGCCTGCTTCAGCGGCTTCAGGTCCTTGCCGGAAAGCCAATAGGGACCGGCTCCGGACGGCACGCTCTCGATCTCCCGCTCGAGTTCCCGCTCGGCCTTCCGCTCCACCGCGGCCGCGTCCTTCGACGCCTTGGTCTCCGCCTCGCGAGTCGTCACTTCCGACTTGGTCCGCTTCAGATCCACCAGATCGAGCGGCATTTCCTCCCAGTCGCTGCGTTCGACGCTGTAGAAGCGCACGCGATCTTCCTTGACCTCGTACTCCCGCACCACGTGGTGCGTGCCGTCGGTCAGGTATAGACGGACGTTGGCCGCCGCCAGCGGAAGGCAGAGCAGAATCGCGGCGATGGCGGCGGCCAGTCTCACGTCTATTTGTTCTTCTTCTCCACGATGGGACGGAACATCAGGTTCTTGTAGCGAACCACGCTGTTCGGATCGTGCTGCTGCAACGCCAGAAAGCCCTGCGTGAAGGAGTTCTTCTCGTCGGTGAAGTCGACCACCGTCTTGTCGTTCACCTTGATCGTGATGTGGTTGCCCTTGACCAGGATGTGCTGTGTCCACCACGTATCGTCCCCAACCAGTTGCTCGAACACGTTCACGAAATTGTAGAGGCTGCCGGTGCGCTTGGGATCGCGATGGCTGTTGTTTACCTGGGCTTCATAGCCCTTCGGAAATCCGGGACCCCACGCGGTGCGGAAGTACATCCCGGAGTTGCTTCCCTTGGCCAGGCTGATCTCCGCCTTGAACTCGCAGTCGGTGCACTCGCGGACCTTCCAGAACAGGTGGCTCTTGGCTCCCTTGCCTTGAATCGCGCCGTCGACGGCCGTCCAGCTTTCCGGACTCTCGTTCGCCTCCCAGCCGGCCAGCGTCTTGCCGTCGAACATGGAGATCCACGGCTTCTCCTTGCTCTTCTTTTCCTTCTTCTTGGCCGCTCCGGGAGCGGCGGCGATGGCTAGCGCCAGTACGGCCGCGAGCAACAATCTCATGACGGGGATGCCTCCAAACCCCAGTCTACAATAGGGAGCAATGCGCGCCTGGCAAATCTCCGACTCGTTTTCGATCGACGGCCTGTCCTGCAACGAGATCCCGTCCCAGCCTCCCCGCCCGGGCGAAGCCACCATCCGCGTGCGCGCGGTTTCGCTGAACTTCCGCGATCTCCTGGTGGCCAAGGGGCTCTACAGCAAGAAAATCCCGTTGCCGCTGACGGTCTGCTCGGACTGCGCCGGCGAAGTCGCCGCCGTTGGTGAGGGCGCCACCCGCTTTCAGCCGGGCGATCGCGTCTGCGTGTCGTTCATTCCCGGCTGGATCGACGGCGAGATCGACGAAGCCAAGGCTCGCACCGCGCTCGGAGCCTTCGCCCAGGGCGTGCTCCGCGAGGAACTCAACATCGCGGAATCGGCTCTGGTGGCCTTTCCGGAGCACCTGTCCTGGGAGGAAGCCGCGACGTTGCCATGCGCCGGCGTGACTGCCTGGAACGCGCTTGTCGCGTCCGGCGGACTCTGCGCCAACGACTGGGTGCTGACCCAGGGCTCGGGTGGCGTCTCCATCTTCGCGCTTCAATTCGCCAAGGCCTTGGGAGCCCGCGTCATCGCCACTTCTTCGAGCCCCGCCAAACTCGCGCGCCTCAGCGAACTAGGCGCGGACGAGACCATCGACTACCGCGCCACCCCCGATTGGGAGGAGGCCGCGCGAAAGCTGACCGGCGGCCGCGGCGTGGATCACGTCATCGAAATCGGCGGCGCGGCCACGTTCAACAAGAGCGTGCGCGCGGTTCGAATGGGCGGCCGCGTCTCGCTGATCGGAAACCGCGCGGAAGGTACCGCCGAGCCCAACCTTACCGCGGTGCTGATGAAGAATGTCTGCGTGCAGGGGATCTTCCTCGGCTCGCGCGCGATGTTCGAGTCGATGAACGCCAGCGTCGCCGCGTCGGGAATCCGGCCCGCGGTCGACCGCGTCTTCGATTTCGCCGATGCGCCCGCCGCCTTCCGCGCGTTCGAAACGGGCGGGCATTTCGGCAAAGTCTGCATTCGCGTCTGAACGCGGCTACGTCGCGGCCGGCTCCTGCTGGGTCATGCAGTGCAGAGTTCCCAGCCCCAGCACCAGATCGCCGCAATAGATGCCCACCACCTCGCGATCGGGAAACAGACGCGCCAGCGTGTTCAGCGCGATTCGATCCGCCGGATCGTTGAACGTTGGGACCAGCACCAATCCGTTGCAGATGTAAAAGTTGGCGTAGCTGGCGGGCAGACGTTGCCCGGCGAAGCGGACCGGCCCCGGCATGGGAAGCGTCGCGATCCGAAGAGGCCTGCCGTTCAGCGTCGTCATGCCGCGCAGAGTTTCGAGGTTCTCGTGGGTGATGTCCCAATTCTCGTCCAGCGGGTCCCGATCCTCCACCACCGTCACCACCGTGCGCGCGTCCACGAAGCGCGCCACGTCGTCGATATGCCCGTGCGTGTCGTCGCCCACGATGCCGCGTTCGAGCCACAACACCTTCTCCGCGCCCAGATGCAAGCGCAGCAACTCCTCGAGCGCCGCCTGGTTCATCCCCGGATTTCGAGTCTGCACCTCGGGATCGAGCAGGCACTCCTTCGTCGCCAGTAGCAGTCCGCCACCGTTCACGTCGATCGCGCCGCCTTCCAGCACCGCGTTCACGGCTTCGCGCCGAACGCCCAGCTTGCGGGCCACGAACTCGGGCACGGCGTTGTCGCGCTTCCAATTCCGGTACTTCGCCCAACCGTTGAACTTCCAGTCGGTCGCCACGCGTTCGCCCTCCGCGCCCGTGACGAAGATGGGACAGTAGTCTCGCGTCCAGCTACGGTCGGTGGGGCACGTGTGGAAGTCCACCTGCGCGAGGGGAGCGCCGCATTTGGCCAGCACCTTGCGGGCCTGCTTGCGGACCTCGGCGCTGGGGACCAGAATCCGTACCCGCTCGTGGCCGGCCACCAGCCGCACGAACTCGCCGTAGACCCACTGCACCGGCTCGAACTTCCCCGGCCAGTCCGATTCCTCGTGCGGCCACGCGATCCAGGTCGCTTCGTGCGGAGCCCATTCGGCGGGCATTCGCCCTGGCATCATGCGTTCCACCGGTTGAGGATCGGCCCGTAGGCGTCGATCCGCCGGTCG
>SYLY01000223.1 GCA_005808475.1 Acidobacteriota bacterium | reverse complement strand
GGCGCCGATCTGCGCATCACCAACTTTGGCGGCGGAAACACCAGTTCCAAATTCGATCTCGCCGATCCGTTCACGCGCCAACCCGTGCGGGTGATGGCGGTGAAAGGCTCGGGCGGCGACATCGGCTCGATCAAGGCTTCCGGCTTCGCGGTCCTCTACATGGAGAAGCTCGACCAGCTCCGCTCCATCTATCGCGGCGAAGAGCACGAAGACGAGATGGTGGGCTACTATCCGCTGGCGGCGTTCGGCAACAACGCCGTGGCCGCGTCCATCGATACGCCGCTGCACGGATTCCTGCCGTTCGAGCACGTCGATCACCTGCATCCGGACTGGGCCATCGCGCTCGCGGCCAGCGGAAACGGCAAGAGCAAGATGGAGGAGTTCAACGCGCGGTTCGGCCACAATCTGGTGTGGCTGCCCTGGCAGCGCCCCGGTTTCGAACTCGGTCTGATGCTGCGCAAGGCTGTGGAGGACAATCCCGGCTGCGACGGAATCGTGCTGGCGAGCCACGGTCTGTTCACGTGGGGCGCGACGCAACGAGAGTGCTATCTCAATAGCGTCGAGATGATCGATCACCTGGGCCAGTTCGTGCTGGAGCATCAGGCGCGGAAGCCACTGTTCGGCGGCGCGCGCGTGGACAACGCGGCCGATCGGGAGACGATCGCGGCCAACATTCTGCCCACGCTGCGAGGCCTGGTGTCGAGCAACCGCCGTCTGATCGGCCACTTCAACGATTCGGCGGACGTGCTCGAGTTCGCCAATTCCAACGACGCCGAGGCGCTGTCGAAGCTCGGCACTTCGTGCCCGGATCACTTCCTGCGCACGCGCATCTGCCCGATGTTCGTGAAGTGGGACCCGGCCACGCAGACCGAGGCCGACTTGAAGAAGGCTCTGCACGCGGCGATCGACGCCTACCGGGTGGACTACTCAGCGTACTATAAGGCGCACGCCGAGCCCGCGTCGCCGGCCATGCGCGATACCAATCCGGCGGTGGTGCTGGTTTCCGGCGTCGGCATGTTCTCGTTCAGCAAGAACAAGCCCGAGGCGCGCATCACCGGCGAGTTCTTCGTCAACGCGATCCACGTGATGGCGGGCGCGACCGCGATGGCGGACGGCGAGCCGTTGCCCGATCCGCTTCCGCACGCTCGCACGGCCGAGGCATCCAAGGGATTCGGCGCATTGAACAACTACGTGGCGCTGCCTCCGCGCGAGGCGTTCCGCATCGAGTACTGGGCGCTCGAGGAGGCCAAGCTGAAGCGGATGCCGCCGGAGAAGGAGTTCAGCCGGCGGATTTTGATCGTGGCCGGCGCGGCGAGCGGCATCGGCCGGCAAGTGGCTCTCGACCTCGCCAAGAGCGGCGCGATCGTCGTCTGCGCGGATCGCGACGAGGCGGGCGCGACGGCCGCCGCGGAGGAAGCGGCAAAGCTCGGCGGCAAGGAGCACGTGTTCGCGGTGGGGATGAACATCGTCGAAAAGGCGAGCATCGACGATGCGTTGCGGCAGACGCTGCTGCGGTTCGGCGGACTGGACGGCGTGATCAACACCGCCGCGCTATTCCCGGTGGCCGAGCACGGAACCGCGCTCACCGCGACGCAGTGGGGTACGACGCTGGCGGTGAACGTCACCGCGAATCACATGCTGGCCGACGAAGCGGCGCGCATCTTCGCGGATCAGAAGCTGCCGGCGGTGGCGGTGCTGACCAGTTCGGCGAACGCGGTGGTGCCCAAGCGCGGCAGCGAAGCGTACGACGCGAGCAAAGCGGCGGTGAACAGCCTGGTCCGATCGCTGGCGGTGGGACTGGCGCCGTGGGTCAGAGTGAACGCGATCGCACCGGCCACGGTGGTGAAAGGCTCGTCGATGTTTCCTCGCGACCGCGTGATGGCGTCACTGAAGAAGTACGCCATCGCGTTCGAAGAATCGGAGTCGACCGAGGAACTGCGTAACAGGCTGGCTCAGTTCTACGCGAACCGGACGCTGACCAAGCTGCCGATTACTCCCGAGCACTGCTCGGAAGCGATCTGCTGGCTCGCCAGCGACCGTAGCGGACGCACCAGCGGCCACGTGATTCCGATCGACGGAGGGCTGCCGGAAGCGTTCATGCGGTAAGTCCGGTCAGACGACGAGCATGCAGTCGCCGTAGGAGTAGAAGCGATAGCCTGACGCCGCCGCATGCCGGTATGCGGCGAGCGTCAGTTCCGTCCCCGCAAAGGCGCAGACGAGCATCAGGAGGCTCGACTTGGGAAGGTGGAAGTTGGTGAGCATCGCCCCGGTTACTTCAAAACGGTGACCGGGCGAGATGAACAGGCTCGTCTCGCCGGATCCCGCCGCCCCCCGCGTCGATTCGATCGTCCGCACCGCCGTCGTTCCCACGCACACCACCCGCGACGCGCGCGACACAGCCAAGGCAGCGCCGCCGGAGACTTCGTAGCGCTCGCCATGCAGCCGCACGTCCTCCACACAGTCCGTGGTCAACGGCTGGAACGTGCCGAGTCCCACGTGCAGTGTCAGGTGCGCGATGTCCGCCCCCGCCGCGCGGCACCCTTCGAGAATCGCTTGGGTGAAGTGCAGTCCGGCGGTGGGCGCGGCGACGCTCCCCCGCTGTCGCGCGAACACGGTCTGGTAGCGGTCGCGATCGGCGTCCGCGTCCGGCCGGCGGATGTAGGGCGGCAGCGGGACATGCCCGTGGCGGTCGAGCGCTTCGTGCAGATCGCCGTCGCACTGGAACCGCACCATGCGCTCGCCATGATCGTTGCGGCCCACCACCAGCGCTTCGAGCCCAGGCGCGAACTCGATGGAGTCGCCGGTCCGGATCTTGCGGCCCGGGCGGACCAGCGTTAACCAGCACATCGGATCGTCCGCCAGTGGCTTCACCAGGAACACTTCGACATGGCCGGTGTGGCCGCGCCGATGGCCGAACAGGCGGGCCGGAAGCACCTTGGTGTCGTTGAGCAGCAGGCAATCGCCGGATCCGAGCAGCGACGGCAGATCGGCGAAGCGGAGATCCTGGAACGAGCCTCGCGCGCGGTCCACCACCAGCATTCGCGACGCCGCGCGATCGGCAAGCGGAGTCTGCGCGATCGATTCGGGAGGCAACTCGTAGTCGAAATCGGAGACTCGCAAAATCCGAGCATAGCAACGCGCCGCCGGGGCGCGCCATAATCGGACCTGTGCTGGTATTGGGTATCGAGAGCTCCTGCGACGAGACGGCGGCGGCGGTGGTGGAGGACGGCGTGTCGATCCGGTCGTCGATCGTCGCGTCGCAGATGGATCTTC
>SYLY01000222.1 GCA_005808475.1 Acidobacteriota bacterium | reverse complement strand
CCGCGTGTCGGCGGTTCAACTCCGTCCCTGGCCACCATTCGAACCCGGCTTGGACGCGGAACCGTTACGTCTGCGATCCTGGACTGCATGACGGATAGTCGAAACAAGCCGGAAGCGGAACTGAGCCGGAATCTACGCCTGGCCGTGTTGGCGGCATCGTTCCTGGGCCTCGTGTTCGACGGCGCGGAACTCGGCATGATGCCAGTCGCCGCTCTCTCGGTGTCGAAGAGCCTGCTGGGACCCGCCTTCACCCCCACGCTCGGCGGCGACTGGTTCGCGCGATTCACCGCGGCCTTGATGCTGGGCGCCGCGATCGGCGGCATCGCTTTCGGGAACCTGGGCGATCGCATCGGCCGTACGCGCGCGATGGGCATCAGCATCGTGTTCTACTCCGCCTTCGCGTGGATGGGCGCCTGGGTGGAGACCGCGGAGCAGATGTTGCTGCTGCGCTTCCTGGTGGGACTCGGAGTGGGCGGCATGTGGCCCAACGGAATGGCTCTGGTGACCGAAAGCTGGCCCGCCGTGTCGAAGCCTCTGGTGTCCGGCATCATGGCGGCGGGGCTGAACGCCGGCATCCTCCTGCTGTCTCAACTGGCGCGGGTATGGCCGGTCACGCCCGATTCCTGGCGCTGGATCTTCCAGTTGGCGGGCGTGCCGGCGGTATTGGGGCTGCTGGTGTCGTTCTGGCTGCCGGAGTCGCCGGCTTGGCTGGCCTCCCGCCGCGGCGCGCCGAAGAAGCGGACTCCGCTGGCGGATCTGTTCCGCCCGGAGTTGCTGCGAATCACTCTCGCCGCGATCGTCGTCAGCTCGATCCCGCTGGTCGGCGCGTGGTCCGCCAGCAAATGGATGATCCCCTGGTCGGACAAGGTGGCGGGCGCCGCCAATGCCGAATACAAGGCGGCGACGCAGGGGTTTTGGGCGCTTGGAGCCACGATCGGCAGTCTGATCGGAGCGCAGTTGGCAGGGTGGTTAGGTGCGCGGCGGAGCTACCTGCTGATCAGCGTGGGCGCGACATCGCTGACCATCGCCATGTTTCAACTCACCGCGCCTCAGGTTCCCGGGTTTCATGCCGTGGTGTTCGCGCAGGGCCTGGTGGCGACGCTGTTCTTCGGGTGGCTCGCCGTGTATCTGCCGCAACTGTTTCCGGTGGAGGTGAGAGCCACCGGCAGCGGCCTCGCCTACAACTCGGGACGCTTCGCGACAGCCGCCGGCGTCATGGCGGCCGGGATGCTGTTCTCGGCGCTCGGAGGAGACTATCCGCGGGTCGGCACGATCTGCGGGCTCACGTATGCGCTAGGTATCCTCGCGATTTGGCTGGTCCGGCAGCCTTCGAGTCGCGCGTAGGATGAAGGGAGCATGGTAGTCATCAACCGGTTCTTCGAGGATCGCGTGGAACAGCTTTTCGATTTGGCCCACATCGCCGGCGAGATCTTATCTTCCGCCGGCGCCGACTACCGCATCGTAGGCGGACTGGCAGTCTACCTCTACGTCGAGGAAGCGGAACCCGATGCCGGACGCCTGACGAAGGATATCGACATCGCCGTGCGACGGGAAGATCTGGCTCGGATCGCCGAAGCCGCCAAAGCCTTCGGCATGGAGCTTCGCCACGTGGCGGGTGTCGACATGTTGGTGCGGGCAGACCAGCCGAGCGCCCGGCGCGCCGTCCACTTGGTATTTTCCGGCGAGAAGGTCCGCCCGGAGTACCTGACCGCCACGCCGTTATTCGACTCCCCCCGAGTGGTTCGCGGACTCCGGCTGATCCCCCTCGCCGATCTGGTTCGCATGAAGCTGACCAGCTTCCGGGCGAAGGATGAAGCTCACATCAACGATCTGGACGAGGCCGGACTTCTGACCCCGGAGATCGAGGCGTCTCTCCCACCGGAACTCGCGGAACGCTTGGATCGCGCGCGCCGGCGCTGAATGACTCCAGCCGTTCAGCGCCCGATCGCGACGAGTTCCTTCGCCGACCGGTGATAGAGCCGCCCGTTCGCGTACGCCGGAGAGTTGAGACTCCACGTCTCGCCGGACGGTCCCAGATCGTTGACCGCCAACAGCGCGGATTCGTCGAGCACCGGCGCGTTGGCGTCGATCACATAGACGATGCCCGTCATGCCCGTGAAGTAGATCTTCCCGTTCACCGCGATCGGTGAGCCGAAGAACGCGGCGATCTCCCAGCCGTCGGTGCGCGACCGCTCCTCGGAAGCCACGTCCACGCCGCGCGAGTTCACCGGCTTCGACTTCACCGCCACTCCGTACACTCGCTCGCCCTTCACCACCGCCGCGGGCAGTTCCAGGTACTCCACTTTTCCCGACTCCACATGCACGCGGCCGACGCTGTGGGTGGGACCCGCGCGGCCCTTGGGAGGCATCCGGTTTCTCCGGTGCCCGGTAGTCGTGAGGAAGTAGTGATAGCCGCCCGCGACGATGTTGGCGTGCCACGCCGGCAGCACGCGGATGACATCGTCCGCCGCAAGCTTGTTGCGCGGCGATAGCTCCCGCACTTCCCGCAGGTTCACTCCGCGATGAACGATGTGCTTGCGGCGTTCGGGATCCCACTGCCGGTAGTCCACCGAACGCCACAGCGACTGCTCCCGGAGCAGCTTGCCGTTCGCGGCGTCCAGCACCAGATGCTTCTCATCGGAGCCGAGTTCGAACCAATAGGCGTGGCGCGCGTCCCAGTGCATGACGTAGAGCGCCTGCCAGCGCGGCGCGGATTCCTTGCCATCGCCGGGCGTGAAGCGCCAGATCGTCTTGCCGTCGCGCGGATCCGTGAGCGAGAGTCCCACCGGACGCTCCGGCACGTCGTGCCAGCCGCCGCGGCCATGCAGCAAGGCGGGCGAGCCGTCCGCCCGCAGTCCGAACCGGGCGGTGTTGTAAGCCGTGGTGGCGTCTTCGGCGATCCAGCGCGTCTTGCCCGTCTTCTTGTCCAGCGCGCGCAGGTAGTTCCAGCCGGGCTGTTCGCCGCCGTCGCGCGGCTCCAGGTTCAGGATCGTGTCCTCGAACAGAATCGGCTCGTGTTGTTTGTTGAACGGAAACGGCGCGCCCCACGGTTTCCAGTCGTGTTGCCAGACCGGCTTGCCGTCCATCGTGAAACAGGCGATCCTGCCCGCGGCGTTGGTGAAACAGAAGTGCTTGCCGTCGGTGACCGGAGTGGGCGTGGTGGCGTCGCTGAACGCGTACATCATGGGGCTCTTCTCGCTGCCGTCGACCGGCGCCCGCCACAGGATGCGCCCGGTCCTGGCGTCCACCGCCAATGCCAGGATTCGCGCACTGAAGCCCTTCTCGCCCTCGGCGAACGTCGTCAGAAAGATCCGGCTGCCCCAGACGGCGATGCCGCTTTGGCCGCCGTTCGGCAGCGGAGTCCGCCACCGGATGTTCCGGTCATGCTCCACGCTCCACGAGAGAGGAGGCTCGGGTCCGCGCGCGGACCACGTGCCGTCCGGTCCGCCGGCCTGGGGCCAGTGTTGGGCCAACAGCGCCCAAGCCAAGTGCCACATCGTCTTAGAGCTCCAGTCGCGCGCCGAGTTGGAAATTGCGGTTGTTCCTGGCGCGCGTGATGGTCCCACCGCTGATGATGTCCACTCGGTTTTCCGGGTGATTGAAATTCGGGTGGTTCGGCATGTTGAACGACTCGCCGCG
This sequence comes from Acidobacteriota bacterium, assembly GCA_005808475.1. GTDB lineage: Bacteria > Acidobacteriota > Terriglobia > Bryobacterales > Bryobacteraceae > SYLY01. The sequence goes on along the minus strand of SYLY01000222.1, from coordinate 13,540 downwards.
GATCTGCAGATACGTCCGCTCGTGGATCTGAATGCGCTTGGACGCCGAGGCGTTCACCATGAAAGTGCCCGGCCCGTCGAGGATATTGCGTCCCGAATTGCCGAACCGGTATGCGCCCAGCGGCACGACGGGGAACGCGGAGCGGTCGTACCACTGGTCGATGGAGGAGGTTTCCAGCGTCCCTTTGCGTAGGCGGTCCGGGCGGCTGGCTTCGCCGTTGTTGAAGTTGAAGTTGGCGACCTTCGGCGTATAGGGCGGTCCCGAGTAGACCGTGGCGGTTCCCGCGATCTGCCAGCCTTTCAGGAACACGTTGCGCGAGAGTGACGGGCTCCACACGAAGCTTCCCGCGAACGAGTGTCCGATATCGAAATCGCTGCGGCCGCGTTCGCTCTTCAAGTTCCGCGAATCCTGAGCACCGGGGAAGTTGTACCGAATCGTGCCGCCGGTATTGGAGCTCTCGTCGATCGATTTGGCGAACGTGTACGCGGCGCGGATGAACATCTGCTTGTTCACGCGCCGCCGCAAGGTGAGCGCGCCGGAATTGTAGATCGAGTTGGAGCTGTCGGCGATGATGCTGATGGTGGCGAATCCGGGATAGGGTCTGGTGCTTCGCAAAGCCTGCTCGCGGCCCGGCTGATTCAGGTCGAACCGGCGCTGGAGGTGCGTCCCCTTCGATCCGGCGTAGGCGATATCGAGCACCGTCCCCTTGCCGATTTCGCGCTCCACGGTGAGGCTGTAGGTTTGTAGATACTGAGATTGCGGATTCGCCGGGCCGCCGTAGGTGGACGTGGTTCCGCCCACCGAACGGCGGGTGGCCGGGAAGGCGTTCGCCACTGTCACCGATAGGGGATTGCCAGCTATGGCGTTGTAGGTCTCGTTGATCGAGAAAGGATACGTGTCGCTGTACTCGTCCATGCGATACAGCGAACTCGACCCATGGAAGATGCCGTATCCGCCGCGAATCACCGTACGCGCGTTGTCGAACGGGCGCCACGCGAAGCCGAGCCGCGGCGCGAAGTTGTTGGTGTCGGCGCGCATGATCGTCGCCGGCAGACCTACTTCGGAGGCGCGAACCGTGTTGGCCGCCAAGCCGCTGGTTGCGATGCGCGAGTCGAACTCCTGTTGCGACAGCACGCCCAGCCCGGAGATCACCTGCTTGCCCAACTCGGGCACGAACATCGACCACGCGCCGTACTTCTCGCGCGGCGGCTTCATCAGTTCGTACCGCAGGCCGAGATTCAACGTGAGCGAAGGCGTCACCTTGAAGTCGTCCTGCACGAACGCGGTGTAGTTCGACACCAGATGATACGGACCCGCGCCATCCAACTGGCGGGCGGCGCTATTGGGCCAGCCGAGCAGCACGTCCGCGAAAGCCTCGCCGGTGTTGCGTCCCAGGAACGTCAGGCGTCCGCGCGTGCCGCCGAACTGCTTGGAGAAATACTGGAAGCGGAGCGATTCGCCGCCCGCTTTCACTGTGTGGCGGCCGGTCAGCCAGGTGATGGAACCGGTGTACTGATAGTTGTTGTAGACCCACAGCTTGGGCAGATCGTACGCCGGACCCAGAATGATGTAGCCGCTCACGTTGAACTCGGGAGGTCCGGACGCGATCGGATTCGCGATGCCGCCGGTGAATCCGGTCTCGGCGGCCCAATCCTTGTCCGCCGCGAACGGCCACCGCTGATTGTTCGTCTTGCGCGAAAAGCTCGCCTTGGCGTCCAGGATCAGCGCGGGCGTCAACGTCTTCACCCAGCGAACATAGGACAGCAGGCTGAGCGGCTGGTTCACCGATCCGAAGATGGGCAGCGGCGAACGGCTGTCGGCCACCGGATCCCAGCTATCGTTCTTCGACCAGATCACCGCGAACGAGAGTTGGTCGCTGGCGGTGAGCCGGTGATCCACCCTGGCGTTGTAGCCGTTGTTGTTGTTGGTTCCGTTGCCCTGTGAGATGAAGTTGTTCACGCCGCCGCCCACCAGGTTCGGGGCCGGATAGTACGCGGCCATCCGGACCGAGACCGGATCGAAGCGGCTCACCGGAATCTGATTCCGGGGGAAAGGAGCGTTGGCGGCCAGCGGATCCACCACGGCCAGCGGCCGGCCGAGCGCGTTGGTGGCGCGCGAAAAGTCGCCTTTCAGATACTCCGGCCACGGCGTGATGCCGCGCTGCGTCTTGCCCGTGACCGCGTCCAGGCTGTCCCAGGAAAAGGAGAAGAACGTCCGGTCGCGCCCGTTGTAGATCTTCGGCAGGCGGACCGGTCCGGTCACGTTGAAGCCGTATTGATTTCGCCGCAGCTTCGGTTTGGTTACGGCAAAGAAAGCCCGGGCGTCGAACATGTCGTTGCGGACGAACTCGTAGAACGCGCCTCGCAGCCGGTTCGTCCCGGACTTGGTGGACACGCTCAGAACGCCCCCGGCGTAGCGCCCGTATTCGGCGTTGAAGCCCGAAGTGATCACCTTGAACTCCTGCACGCTTTCGATGGGCGGATTCACCATCGCGCCGGTGTTGCGCTTCTGGGTGTTCTCCACGCCATCGATGACGAAGCCGAAGTTATCGGCCCGGGCGCCGTTCACCGCGAAGGCGCCGTCGCCGCCGTCGCCCTTGGGGATGACGCCGCCGGTTAGATACGCCAGATCGGCGAAATTGCGGCCGTCGAGCGGCAGTTCCTTGATCTCCTCGGCCGTGGTCACCTCGCCCCGCGCGCCGGTGTCGGTGTTCAGCGCGGGCGGCGTATCGCTGACCGTGATGCTCTCCGCCGCGGTTCCCACTTCCATGACGATGTCGACGCGTTGCGTCTGATCCACCTGCAGCGGGAGCTGGGCAAGCTTGTAGGCGCGGAAACCGGAATACACCGCTTCCAGACGGTAGGAACCCGGCGGCAGAAAGGGAATCGTGTACTCGCCGGCCTCGTTCGAGGCGGCCTTCCGCGATTGGTTGGTATCGATGTTGATAGCCGTCAGTGCGACATTTGGCACGACGGCGCCAGTGCTGTCGGTGACGCGGCCGACCAGGGTCGCGGAAGAACTCTGCGCGGCGGCGCCGGCCGCGAACAGCAGCGAAAGCAAGACCGGACGTTGAAGCATGGCGTGACCTGCGCTCAATGTACCATGCTCATTTGGCCGAAATCGCTCAGTCGTCCACCACTGCCGCGATCGTCTCCGGCGCGTTGCCCTCGAGCCGGTTATTGACGAACAGGAACGCCGGCAGCTTCGTCTCTCGCGCCTTCTTCACCAGTTCGCGCAGACCGGTCCGCGCGGCCGCGTACGGTTCCCGCACTGCGCGATACGGCTGGAACTTCTTCACCGCTTCCTCGTAAACGCGCCCCTGTTTCAGCAACGCGCGGGCCACCAGAAAATCCGCCGTCAGCGCCGCCGGATTCTCCGCTTGCTGGAGCAGTTCCGGCATCCGGGTCCAGGAGTTGTACACGTGCGCCACTCCCCGGTCGCGAAGCAGCGCGAAATACAGCGGCGTCAGGAACTCGGGGTTGCGGATCTCGATCGAGTAACGGAATCCGGCCGGCAGCTTCGCCAGGAACGGATCCAGGTCCATGAGGAACGGCTCCACGTCCGGATACGCGGTTCGCGGGAACGTTCCGAACTCGAAGACCAGCGCCGCGACGCGATCCCGATAGGCCGCCAGAGGCTCGGCGAACAGCCGTGTGAACATCTCCGCGTCGAGGAACGCGGGGTTCGCCAGCCCGGCTCGCGCGCCATATCTGGGGTGTCCGGGGAACGTGCGCACGGTGATCTCCTCGGGGACCTTGAACGCGAACCGCAACGTACGCGGCGCGGAGCCGAACAGCTTCGCCCAGAATTCCGGCGTGGGGAACTGATAGAACGAGAAGTCGCCACAGACCGCCGGAAACGTCTCCGCGTACTCGGCGAGGCAGGCCTGCTCGAACAGCTTGCTCGAGAAGCGGCCCCGCGTCAGATAGCGCTCCTCCGTATAGATCTGGCCGAGCCAGCCCTCATATTTCCACGACGACGTCCCGAAGTACACGCCTGCCGCGGCCAGCGCCCGCAGTTTGGCCGCCAGACACGTTCGGAACTCCGGCGCCTCGGGCTCGAACAGGAAGCCTTGGGTCACCGCGGCAAAGTCACCACGCGGCGGCGGCGCGGAATCCGTACGGATCGGCTCCAGCTTCGATCACGCCGTTGGGAGCCAGCCGGATCATCGTCGGCGCGGATCCGTTGTTCCAGCGCGACGTAGCGGACGTCTTGTGGCCCCGCGCCGTCATGTCGGTCAGCACCTGCCCGGGAATCCGCTCGTCCAGGATCAACTCGCCCGGGCCCATCGCGTGATTGTCGAAGCTGGACACCAGATGGCGCGTCTGGAAGCGGGGCGCTTCCACTGAATCCTGGGCATCCATGCCGAACTCGATCGTATTGAGCAGAAGCTGCAGGATCGCCTGATCCTGATTGTCGCCACCCGGGGTGGAGATCGCCAGATACGGCTTGCCGTCCCGCGTGACAATCGTCGGGCTCAGCGTGATGCGAGGCCGCTTGCCGCCCGCCAGTTCGTTCGGATGCCCTGGCACCAGCAGGAAGCTCTGCGCGCGCTGCGTGAGCGGAACACCCGTATCGCCCGCGATCACCGAAGGCAGCCACGCGCCGGAGGGCGTCGCCGAGAACACCGAGCCTTCGCGGTCCATCGCGTTGATGGTGGTGGTGTCCGCGGCGGCCAACGCGTCGTCGATCCGGATGCGCACCATCACCGCTTCCGACGGATGCGAGCCCGTCTTCCCTTCGGGAGCGCCTGGCCGGAAATCCATGGACCCGCGCGGTCCGATCATGGCACGGCGCTCGCGCGCGTACTCCTTCGACAGCAGGCGTTCGGCCGGCACCTTCGCGAACTTCGGATCGCCGTAGTAGGTGTCGCGATCGGCGTAGGCGAGCTTCAAGGTCTCCACCAGCAGGTGCAGATAGTCGGCGGTGTTCCGCTTGAGAAAACGGACTTCCTCGAGCTCGAGCATGTTCAGGGCTTGCAGCAGCACCGGCCCCTGGCTCCAGAAGCCGGGCTTGTGCACGGTGTAGCCGCGATACGTGGTGGAAGCGGCTTCCTCCGGCGCCAGCCGGAACGACGCCATGTCGTCGTAGGAGAGCAGCCCGTTGTGATCGCGCACGAACGCGTCGATCTTGCGGGCGATCTCGCCGCGGTAGAAGTAGTCGCGGGCCGCGTCGATGCCGGCCTGGCGCGCGCCACCCGCCGCCCGGGCGCGCTTCTCGGCCTCCACCATCCCGCGCATGGTCCGAGCCAGGTCCGGCTGGCGGAAGATGTCGCCGGGAAGCAGCGTGCCCGGCCGGGGCGCGAACACACGCTTGGACGAGGGCCACAATTCGAAGAACTGCTTGGACCGGTAGATGCTGCTGGCGCGTTGATCGTCGAGCGGCATCCCATCCGCCAGATCGATCGCCGGCTGCATCACATCGGCAACGGACCTGGTTCCGAACTCCCGCAGCGCCACCAGCGCCGCCTCCGGCATCGCGGGAACCAGCGCCGGCATGACACCGCCCGCGGGGACCATCCCCTTCAGCCCGTTCGGCTCCATGATGAACACTTCGCCCGGACGCATCTTTCGCTGGCGGAAGAACTCCGCCGTCGCCGACTTGGGCATTGTGCCGACCCCGGCGATCGCGAACACCTTGCCCTCGCGCGTGCGGATGAGAATCGGCGCTTCTCCGCCGAAGCCGAAGTGCGAATACTCCGACACCGCGCCGGCGAACATCGCCGCCACTCCCGCGTCCACTGCGTTGCCGCCCAGATGGTAGAGCCGCATGCCCGCTTCCGTGGCGTGTTCGGTTCCGCCGGTGATCGCGCCGCGCGTTCCCCGCGCAGGACGGCGGATGGACCGCTCGGCGGCTTTCTGCTGCGCCGGCGCTTCGCCCGCCAGCAATAGCGCCACCGCGATTATCGTCCTCATTCGGGCTAGCCCAATTATAATGGGTTTTCCGTTCGCGTCATGCCACTCGATCCCGGCCCGCCCCCGCCCCCGGCCATCCCGGGTGAATCCGAGCCGATGCTCTACTGCCCGGTTTGCTCCAAACGGCTGACCGAGTTCAAGTGCAAGCTGGTGTGCGAGCGATGCGGCTACTACATGTCATGCGCCGACTACTACTGATCACGCTCTCTCCGCTCCTTTCTCTCGCCGCCGCGCCGGAAGGCGAGCGGTGGTGGTCGCATATCGAGTTCCTTGCCAGCGACAAACGGATGGGCCGGGACACCGGCTCCAAGGGCCATAAGGAAGCGGTGGCCTACCTCTCCGCGCGCTTCAAGGAAATCGGTCTCACTCCGTGCGGAACCAAGGGATTCCTGCAGCCCGTGGCGTTGGTGCGCCGCCGGATTGACGAAGACAAGTCGTCGCTCGAGATCGTGCGCAACGGGGCCGCCGAGCCGCTCGCGCTCGGCTCCACGGCGATGTTCTCCTTGCGGCTGATGTCGGCATCGCCCCGCCCGTTGGACGCGCCGGCGGTCTTCGCCGGCTACGCGCTTACGGCGAAGGAACTGAGCTATGACGACTTCGAAGGCCTGGACGTCAAGGGCAAGATCGCCGTGTTCGTCAGCGGATCGCCGGCATCGCTGCCCGGACCCGTTCGCGCGCACTTCAGTTCCACCGCCGAACGGGCCAAGGCATTGCGCGCCGCCGGAGCGGTGGGCTCCATCTCGATTACCAACCCCAGATCCGCCGACATCCCGTGGGAGCGCTCCGTGCGGTCGCGCCTCGCCCCGGCGATGAGCTTGGACGACCCCACGCAAGAGGACGGGCGTGGACTCGACCTGTCGGCGAGCGTGAATCCCGCCGAGGCGGACAAGCTGTTCGCCGGGAGCGGTCACACCGTCCACGACCTGTTCGCCGCCATGGATCGCGGTGAGCGTCTGCCCCGGTTCACCCTTCCCCTCTCGATTCGCGCCCGCGCCACGATCCGCGTCGACCGGCTGGTGTCCGACAACGTATGCGGCAAACTCGTGGGAACGGGCCCCGAGTCGATCGCGCTCACCGCGCACATCGATCACATCGGCGTGGGAGCGGCGGTGAACGGCGACCGGATCTTCAACGGCGCGATGGACAACGCCTCCGGCATCGCCACCATGATCGAAGTGGCTCGCGCCCTGAAGACGCGCGGCGCTCCCGGGCGAAGCGTGCTGTTCGTGGCGGTGACGGCGGAGGAGAAAGGGCTGCTCGGCTCGCGCCATTTCGCCGCGCATCCCACGGTCCCGATCGAAAAGATGACCGCCAACATCAACTTCGACATGTTCCTGCCCATTCACCCGATGAAACACCTGATGGTGCTTGGCCTGGAAGAGTCCACGCTCCGCGGTCCGCTCGAGAAGGTGGCGCGCGACGCCGGCGTCGCCGTGCAGGCCGATCCCGAACCGCAGCGGAACCGCTTCATCCGCAGCGATCAGTACAGCTTCATCCTACGAGGCGTGCCGGCCGTGGCGCTGAAGGTGGGATATGCGCCCGGGTCGCCCGAAGACAAGCTCCAGAAGGAATGGACGGAAAAGCGGTATCACGCGGTGGGCGACGATCTGGCCCAACCGGTGGATCGCGACGCGGCGGTGCTGTTCAATCGGATCGTCGAGAATCTGGCGTGGATAGTGGCTGGGGCGGACGAACGTCCCGCGTGGAACGAAGCGAGCTTCTTTCGCCGTTTCGGGGTCGCGGCGGCCGCCACTGCGCGACCTTGAAGGCGTGGTAGTACACGTTGCCGCGCACCACGTAGTTGCGTGTCTCGAGCACGGTCCGCCGAATCGCGCGCGATAGCAATCCGCGGTCCAACGGTTCCACGTCCAGTGAGTAGCCGGTTGCGGCGGTTTCGCAGTGGAGCAGCCGAATAACGGCGAGCCGCCCGTCGGTCTCGATGGGCCTTTCTCGCGCGGCCGCCGCGCGATCGACGAACGCGGCGGGTTCGGCGCATCCGGCGAACAGGAGGTCTGAGATCACCTTGGTCCGCTCTTGATCGATCCGCGCGTCGATGACGTGTGTCAGGGTCATGGCGCGAATGTCGAACGTCATGGCGGCGTCGTGCGTGGCGGCGGCCAGCCACAAGTCACGCCCCTCGCGCTCGCCAGCACGCCAGACGCGGATATGGTGGCGCTTGGCGATGGTGTTCAGCGATTTCTGAAACACCACATCCGGCAGCCGCCCGCGGTAGAGCATGGGCGACACCGGCGCGGCGGGATAGCCGCCCATGGTCAGAAACGCCTTGTAGGCACGCCCGAACGACTTCCGCGTGAGTGGATCGGTCGCAACCCAGCCCGCGGCGAGGAAGGCGGCGCTCAGTTCGTCTCGCGAGCCGAGAAAGGCGGCATTGATTAGATCGTCCGCGGCACGGCCGCCCGGTTTGGCGAGCGTGAACGGCTCGTCCGCCAGGTCCGCCGGAGCTTCTCGCGGAGCGATGGCGGGGGGATCGGCGGCGGCGCTGGGAACCGAGCCGAGCTCCAGCCTCATCTCGGTTCCGGCCGGCAGACGGATCTCCGGTTCCGGCCACCGAAGGATGGCGCTCCGCGCCGCAAACAAGCCCACCGCGCCCACCGGACCGAGCGCCAATCTCGACCACGCCATCCCGGTCCCACCGGTCAGGCCCATCGCGGCTCTCGGAAACAAACCCATGCTCGGCCGCATCCACAATCCGCGGATGTAACCGCCGGGTCCATCGGCCGCCAGTATCCCCCGGATGCGGCCGCTTCGCTGGACTTCCTCCCGGCCGTTGTCGATGGCGCGCAAGACGGCGCTGAAGGGCGCGCGCACTCCGCCAACGGGTTCGAACGCCGAAAACTCGAGGTCGATCCAGGCGCGTTCGCGGGCGAACCCCAAGCCCACGGCGCGGGCCCGGCGAACCGCGCCATGCACCAGAGTCCCGGCGGAAAGCACGACCTTGCCATCCACTTCGAGAGGCGCGATCACCACCGCTCGGAGCGGATCGCCGTCGCGCGAGGACTCGCTGGCGATCTGGCCGAGCAGCCGGATTTCAAGGAGTGGCCCCGGCACGCGGGGCGCCGATGTGGCGGCCGCCGCGAAGACCAGCAACAAGGCGCTACGCATAGCGGTCGAGAGCCTCCGTCACAGCCCATGCCGCGAGACTGATCAGAATGCTGGCGGCTCCGTCGGCCGCGTAGTGATAGCGCCCGTAGACGGTGGCGATGTATACCACCCCGGCCGACGCCAGGACGCCAGCGAAGAGCCGGCGATTCTCCGGCAGCGCGCGGAAGAGTCCGAACGCGGACGAGAACGCCACCGCGACGTGGCCGCTGGGGAACACGCTGGTGGAGATGTCGAACTTCCCGAGCAACCACAAGTTCACTCCGCGCCACACGTTCGATCCGGAGGGAAGTTCAGCGCCGGGGAAGGCTTCCCGCGGCGGCAGCGTGGGAAAGTGGGGAAGCAGCGCGTACGCGGCGAATGTGCCGAGAGCGAACGTCGACAGGAAAGTGTCCACGCGGTCGCGGCGGCGCGCCAGATAAAGGGACGCGATGCAAAACGCCGGAATCGCGTAGAGGAGCGTGTAGCTCAATTCCAGCAGCCAGTGGACCGGCCAACCGCCGGCCTCCACCGCGCGGCGGAGACCCAACTCGCCGAGCAGCGCCCGGTCCCATCCCTCGAACCTCGATTGGAGAGCTACGTCGGGCGCCGCGCGGAACCACTCCAACTGCAAATAGCCGGCCAAGATGAGTGCCGGAGGAGCCCAGTCGCGCGCGATCTCCGTCCAGCGGGCGCCGCTCCGCTGCGCCGCCCACACCGCGCCCAACAGCAGCGAGGGAGCGAGCGCGGCGGCGATCTTGTGAGAAACCGGTTGCGGGTGGACCAGCGTCAACAACGCGGTGTAGACGAAATATCCGATCACCACGCGCTCGCCGCGGCGGAACGAGGGCGCAACCATTGGGAGATTATATCTCTTGGGCGATCGCCGCGCGATCCCGGCCCGGAGAGAGTTCCCGTCGGTGCGTTGTGCGTTTGGGGGCTATTTCTTCTGGCCCGCGGCTCCGCCGGAGGCGGTTGCGCCCAGTTCGCCGCTCGAGGCAGTGGCAGGCTCGGCGCCCCAGTTCTCGCGAATGACGCCGGTTTGATCGGAGAAGAAACCCCGGCGTCCGGTAGTCGGGTAGCTCACCGGGTTGGCATTGACCGTGAATCCGGTTTGCGTGCCCTGCAGGACGAACTGATAGCCGTTTTTGACGCCCTTCGCCATTTCACCCGAGATCAGGTCCGCGCCCGACGGCGTCGGCTGGCCGCTGGTGGGCGGACCGAGTTCCGTCAACGATGTGGCGAACCGCCCGTATTGCGACATGTACTGCGTTTCCGCCTGATTCAGATTGTTGATCTCGCGCATGGCGGCCATTTCCTTGGCGTTCACCAGCGCGGTGTTGATGCGCGGCACGGCGACCGCGCCGATGATCATCAGAATCGCCACGACGATCAGCAGTTCCATCAACGAGAATCCGAAGCGGCGGCGGTTCAACCGGGTCATGCGCATCATTTGTCCTCTCTTTATAGTATGACGAGCGGCGCCGCCTTAGCGTGCATCGATAACCTGTAGATCCGTCCGGAACTGCTCCACTTGCCCGGGAACGACGTCGACGCCGAGCCCCGGTCCCATCGGCACGCCCATCGCGCTGTCATCGCCGATGTCGAGCCGTTGTTCGATCACCGCGTCGCGGAAGGGGCTCTCCGTCCGGTCGAATTCGAACAGAATCCGCGGCGGGTTCAACGCTTCGGTCAGCGGTGGACACGTGGCCATCGCGTGTAGAGTGGCCGCGGTGCGGATCGCGGTACCCCAATTGTGCGGGACCATCCGTATCCGCCCGAGCCAGCAGGCGTGGCTTAAGCGGCGGAATCCCGTCAGTCCCACCCACTCCAGATCCGGCTGCAGGATATCCACTAGTCTCGGCTGGACGTAGTTGTCGTGCAGCCAGTCGGCGTTCTCACTCTCGCCCGCAGCGATCGGGATCGAAGTGGAGTTCCGCAGGCGCGCGTATCCCTCGAGATCGTCCGCGAGAAGAGGCTCCTCCCACCACATGAGGTCGAACCGTTCCAGCCGCCGCGCCAGCGCGATGGCCGTTCCGGCGTCGTAGGCGCAGTTGGAATCGACGCCCAACCCAATGTCCGGGCCGATCGCCTCCCGCACGGCGCGCACGATCCGCTCGTCGGTGGCCGGATCGTAGCCGGTCTTCATCTTCATCGTCCGGTAGCCGCGGCGTTTCCAGTCGAGCGCCTCTTCGGCCAATCCAGCGGCAAGATCCGGCCAGTCTTTCCGGTACAGCGCGGTGCAATAGGCCTCCACGCGGTCGCGGTGTACTTTGCCGAGCAACTGGCAGACCGGCTTGCCGAGCGCCTTGCCGACGATGTCCCACAACGCGATGTCCAGTCCGGCGGAGCAGGGCGGACCCGTGCGGCGCTGGTTGACGCTCGGGGCGCGGAGGCTTTCGTGGATGCCTTCGATCTCGAAGGCCGAGCGGCCGATTACGACGCCGGGCGACCGGAGCAGGTTTTCGCCGCCCCAGGTCCCCTCACCCCATCCGGTGATGCCGTCGGCGGTGGAGACCTCCACCAGCGTAGTCCGACGGCGGCGGGTCCAATTGAGCGACCAGCCGAAGCGTTCGGAGAGATCGGCCTCGATGCGGTGCACCTGCACCTTGGTAATACGGAGATCGCTGATTGCCACTGGATTCGCACCTATTCCTCGCGCCGCGCGCGGATTCGCCCGATTGTAGCTCATGCGGGTTCTGACTCTCCTCGTGACGGCGTGGATCTGTCTGGGGCAGACGGAGAAGCCCGCGGATCGTCCGCCCACGCTGGCGGAGCGGATGAAGCCGTCTCTCGACAAGCAGCGGGAGTCCGTTCGCAAGCAGATCGGAGCGCCGAAGGAAGACTCCGGTTGGTTCACCATGCCGTGGCCGAAGAGCGAGGACATGAAAGTCGACCCCACCGCTGCCCCGCCCGCGGCCGATCCGCCGGCAGCTCCGCCGCCCGCGGCCAAGACCTCCTATTTCCGGCCTGGCTGCGATCCTATCGACAACCTCGCGTTAGATCCCCTGATCGACCAGGCCGCGCGCCGTGAGAACCTTCCCCCGGCGCGTCTGCGAGAAGTGATCCGCAAGGAGTCCGCCTTCTTTCCCTGCGCGCAATCGCCGAAGGGGGCGTCCGGTCTGATGCAGTTGATGCCGGACACCGCGCTTTCGCTCGGAGTGAAGGACCCCTTCGATCCCGCCGAAAACGTCGCGGCCGGAGCCCGGTTCCTGCGCCAACTGCTAGACCGGTACTCGGGCGACTGGAGTCTCGCGCTGGGAGCCTATAACGCCGGACCCGCAACGGTGGACGCGCTCGGCGGGCTTCCGCCTTACCGGGAAACGCAGGAGTACGTGCGCGACATCCTGCAGCGGTGACTCACGGAGCAGCCAGCCAATATCCCGGACGCGCGCGCACCACGGCATCCGGCCTCGACTTGACCCGAACCACAAGCGAGTGGTGCCCCTCACGCGAACCGGGTGGTGGCGTGAATCCCAGCAGGTATTGGGCGTGCAACTCCTCGCCGATCGCCGTCACCGCCTTCTCGAGCGCTTTCTGCTTCAGGAATCCCAGCCGCCGGCCACCGGAATGATGCACCAGCAGATCGGCGGCGTTCTCCTTGCCCAGCCGCCCGATCTCCTCGAAGATGGCGATCAGATTCATGTTCGCGCCGCCGGGCGACTTCGGAATCTCCTGCTGCTTCACCGCGAACGGCGTGAGGAACGGCGAGTAGGCGATCGAGTAGATCAGCACGTTCTCCTTCTGCGCCTCCGTCGCCGTGTCGGCGAGCTTGGCGGCGCTGCCGCGGTCCTTGGACTCACCCATCAGCAGCAGCACCCGCCGATGGTCCTTCGGCCCTTCGCGAAACATGCGGATCGCCAGTTCCACGGCGTCGAGCATCTTACCGCCCGGCGAGCGAGGCGCGATGTCGCCCACGGCGTTCGCCACGCGAGCCATATCCCGGGTGAAAGGCTGCGCGACGCGGACCTCGGCATCATAGGTGATCACGGCGGCCTGTCCGCGGTCGCCGGCCACCAGCGGTCCGAACATCGCGCCCACGCGGCGGATCTTGGTGGAAGCGGCGGCGGCGCTGGCGCCGGTCTGGATCGCGGCGATCAACGCGATCGGCGGGATGAAGCCGTCGGCGTCGAACGGCTGTTTCTTACCGTTGTCGAACAACTCGAAGTCGGCCGCCGTGAGTCCATCCACCGGCTTGCCGTCGCGGCCGGTGACGGTCACCGGCGCGACAACGAGGTTGGTGGTGGTCCGGAACGCCGGGTCCTGCGCCAACGTGGCGGCGGCGCAGAGCCAGACGGCGGCGCGCATCGGGAATCTAGCAGCCGGTGGTGCAAGTAGCATGAGTCGCGTTGCGAGCGCCGCCGGGCCGAATCCGAGGCGCGGCGTCGTAGTCGATGCGGGACATCTCCGAGGAGCCGCAACGAAGGAAGCGGCCCGGCGCCGCCGCAACCCACTGGGCGCATCGGACTTGCAACGCAGGCTCCGCGCATTGGCGTTTGCCGCCCATGGCCGCCGCCGCAGCCATG
>SYLY01000221.1 GCA_005808475.1 Acidobacteriota bacterium | reverse complement strand
CTGCTGATCGAGGACGTGCCCGGCGTCGGCAAGACGACGCTTGTGCAAGCGCTGGCGCGGAGCGTGCGATGCCGCTTCCACCGGCTGCAGTTCACCGCCGACATGCTGCCGAGCGACGTTCTGGGCGTTACCGTATACAACACGCATACTCAGGAGTTCGAGTTCAAGCGCGGCCCGATTTTCACGAACTTCCTGCTCGCCGACGAAATCAACCGCGCCACGCCAAAGACGCAATCGGCTCTGCTCGAGGCGATGAACGAGCCGCAGGTAACCATCGATGGCGTCTCCTATCTACTGGAACCACCCTTTCTGGTTGCCGCGACGCAGAACCCCGTGGAGCACCATGGAACCTATCCGCTGCCCGAGTCGCAACTGGACCGCTTTTTGATGCGATTGCAGGTCGGCTATCCAGATCGCGCCAGCGAGCGCGAGATCCTGCGAGGCGCGCCCGCCAAGTCGCTCGCCGCCGCGCGGCCCGTGCTGACGGGCGACGACGTGGCCAACCTGCAGGAATCGGTGGAGCAGGTCGCGGTGGACGATTCGATCGCGGACTACATCCTCTCCATCGTCGAACGGACGAGGCGGCACGAGGCCCTGGCGCTCGGCGTGAGTCCGCGCGGCGCGCAGGCGCTGTTTCGCGCGGCGCAGGCGCTCGCCCTGGTGGAGGGCCGCGACTTCGCGATCCCGGACGACGTCAAGCGGCTGGTGATTCCGCTGTTCGCGCACCGCGTGGCGTTGAGCGCCAAGTCCGCCCTCGGACAGCGCGGCGCGGCGGCGGCGGCGCCCATCCTCCAAGATATCCTCACTCACGTGGACGTACCTCTCTGATCCCCAATCTATGAAGACAGCCATTATCGGCTTGCCCATGGTGGGCAAGTCCTCTCTGTTTACGATTCTTACCGGCGTGCACGAATCGGCGCGCGTGGGCAGCCAGGAAACGCGTGTCGGCGTCGCCAAGGTGCCCGATCCCCGCCTTTACGAGCTAGCCGAAATCTTTCAGCCACCCAAGATCACTCACGCAACCGTCGAGTACCTCGACTTCCCCTCCATCTCGAAGGAGGCGCTCCGCGAGGCGGGCTACCTGTCGAGCATGCGCGTCGCCGACGCGCTGGCGCACGTGTTGCGAGTGTTCGACTCCGACGTGGTGCCGCACGAAAAAGGCTCGGTGGATCCCATCCGGGACGCCGAGGATGTCGACATCGAACTGATCCTCAGCGATCTGGTGGTGGTGGAAAAGCGTATGGAGCGGCTGGAAAAGGACCGCAAAAAGATCAAGAACCCCGAATTCGACCGCGAGTTCGAACTCCTGGTACAGTGCAAGGCCGCTCTCGAGGACAACAAGGCGCTCCGCGCTCTCGAGCTTTCGCCGGACGATGAAAAGCGCATTCGCGGGTTCCAGTTCCTCTCGCGCAAGCCGATGCTCTACGTGCTGAATCTCGGCGAGGAAGACGCGCCGAAGCTGCGCCAAATCGAGGAGGAGTGGCGCGGCAAGCTGAGCGGACGGCCCAAGACGGGCGTCTCCGCCGTGTGCGGCAAGATCGAGGCCGAACTCGCCGAGGTGTCCGCCGAGGAGGCCCGCGAGTACATGGCGAGCTATGGCCTGGCCGAGCCGGGGCTGGACCGGCTGATCAAGAGCACCTATCACTTACTCGGGCTGATGTCGTTTCTCACGGCCGGCGACACCGAGGTCCGGGCGTGGACCGTCGAGCAAGGCAGCGCCGCGCCCAAGGCGGCGGGCGCGATTCACAGCGACTTCGAAAAGAAGTTCATCCGCGCCGAGGTGGTCAACTGGAAGCAACTGGTGGATCACAAAGGCTACGCCGGCCTGCGTGGCACTCCCTTGCTCCGGCTGGAAGGGAAGGAATACATTGTTCAGGAAGGAGACGTGCTCGTCATACGGCACGGATAATCGTTTGCGGACATCCTCCCGTCGGTCATTGTTAGCGGCGCTGGCCTATCCCTGCGCCGTCGCGTTGGCGAAAGGCAAGAAGATGAAGCACGAAGCGGGCTTTCTCTTCGAACTCCCGGACAAATGGAAATGGGAGGATGCATCCGCGGGCGGCGTGCTCTTGCCGCCCGGCGTTGCCGTGGATCCGGACCGCGAGGACAACCAGGAGGTCTACTCGATCCACGCGCAGCGCGGCGTTTCCAGCGAACGCGCCTACGTCGAGCGGATTCGCGCGGATCTCAAAGGCGCCAAGATCGAGATCGACCGCGGCGGCGATCTCGAGAACTTCTCCGCGCCGGGCAGCCCGGGCATCGTCTATACGTTCGACTTCGCGCACCCCAAGCTCCAGACGCCACATCGAGTCCGAATCTTCGCGATGACTCCGAAGGGCAGCCTCATCGTGCTGCAGGCGACCGGCCTGCGCCAGAAGCTCGAACAGCGCGACCGGCTGCTGCGCGAGGTGGCACGCAGTCTGGACTGGAAGTGACGCTTCCGCTCCTGCTGGCGTTCCAACTGGCGGCGTTGTCCGGCGGATCGTGGAAGCGCCACACGATCGACGCGGGGTCGCGCGGCGCCGACGGCGTGAAGCTGTACCGCTCGGGCGAAGGCCGGCCGCTGATCGCCACGGCGTGGGAAGAAGGCGGCGAGATCCGCGTGTACACTCCCCGCGCGGGCGGATACTCGGCCACCACGGCCGGCCGGGTTGGCTCGCCGGAAGATGCGCTGCTGGTGGATCTCGACGGCGATGGCGCGGTGGATGTGGTGTCGTCCTGCGAAGGCGAGACGCGGTCTATCTTCGTCCACTGGGGACCGGATTGGAATACGGAGGCGATTCCCGTCACCCAGGCCGCGATGAAGTGGATGTTCGCCGCCCCGATGCCAGTGGCCGGACGGCGCGGTGCGAACCTGATCGCGGGCGGCAGGGGACCGGGCGCCAAGCTCGGGATCCTCGAGGCTCCGGCGAATCCGCGCAACTTGGCAGCGTGGAGGTGGCGTCCGCTGCGCGACGTGGGCTGGACCATGTCGATCATCCACACCGACATGGACGGCGACGGCGATGGGGACATCCTCTTCTCCGATCGCAAAGGAGATCGCACCGGGGTGTTCTGGCTGGAGAACCCGTCCTGGAAGGAACATGGCGTGGGCTCGTTCGGGCGCGAAGCGATGTTCCTCGACTATGCCGATTTCGACGGCGACGGCTCAGTGGACGTCATCGTCCCGGTGAAACCGCACGAGGTTCAAGTGCACTTGCGCAAGGATCGCAACGGCCGGAAGTGGACGCCGTTCACCATCCCCGTCGCCGGCGCGGGAACGGCCAAGGCGGTGCGGATCGCGGATCTCGACCTGGATGGGCAAGCGGACGTGCTGGTGTCGAGCGAACAGACGCGCGCGCTCCAGTCCGGCGTGATGTATTTGAAGCGCGAGGGGCGCGGCTGGCGGTCGCGCGATGTCAGCGGACCAGAGGGCGTCAAGTTCGACCTCATGGAACTGGTGGATATGGATGGGGACGGCGATCTCGACGTGATCACGACGGAAGAGCGGCGAGGGTTGGGAGTGATCTGGTACGAGAATCCGGCGCGGCGCCGGTAACTAAGACAGGTTAATCGGCGGTCATCGGACCCGATACTCCTGCAGCGCGTCGGGATTCACGTCCAGGCCCAGTCCCGGAAGATCCGGCGCGAGGAAGTGACCGGCCTCGATCCGGTACATCTCCTTGCTCCGGAGCAGCTTCAGTCCGGGCTCCCATTGCTCCTGAGGCAGCAGCGGCGGCGTAATCAGCGCCACCTCCTGCCACTCCGACCCGATCGCCAGGCTCGCCGCGATCCAGCCGGCCAGGCGAAGAGCCATCGTGCCATGCAAGATCACGGGAACGTTGTAAGCCTGCGCCAGAAACGATACCTTGCGGCACAGGAAGATACCGCCGGACCGCTCGCCTTCCGGCTGTAGAATGTCGTAAGTGCGATGCAGCAGGCACTGGTGGAACGAGTCCGTCCCCAGGAATCCCTCGCCGCCGGTGATCAGGATATCCACCGCCGACGCAAGCTTGGCCGGAGTGATGTAATCCTCGCGCGCGTACGGCTCCTCGAGCCACAGGGCGCGATGCCTCTCGAGCCCCCTGGCCACCTTCAAGCCGGTCTCGTAGTCCCAAATTTTCTGCCCCACCGCCTGGGGCGCGTGGGCCGTACGGTCGAACATGATGTCGAAATCCGGACCCACGGCCGCGCGGATCTCGTTGCAGGCATCCACGTCGTCGAGCGGATTCGGGCGCCAGGCGCGGATCTTCATGCCTCGGAAGCCGGCCTTCTGGATGCGCATGGCCATCTCGGCCTGCTCCCGGTAGGAGACGTGCGACTGATCGAGGTTGCCCGGCCAGACACAGGTGAGATACGCCTTCACACGGTCCGCGCTCCCGCCGAGGAGCCGGTGCACCGGCTGTCCAGCGAGCTTGCCGATCGCGTCCCAAATGGCGTGCTCCACGCCGGCGTATTTCAGCAGACCCGACCGCAGGTGCTCCTCCACCGCGTGCAGCAGTTTGCCCACCAGCATGCCCTTCAATGCCGGCAATTGGTTGGCGCCGTATCCGGCGAACGAGTAGCCGGTGACTCCGGCGTCGGTGTGGACCTCCACCACTCGAAAGCGGTTCTCGACGCCGACGCGGACGCGTTCGGCCGGCCAGGGGACCTGCACTTCGTAAAGATCGATGCCCGTAATGCGGACGGGCTTGACGGCGGCGGCCCAGGCGGGCGCGGCTCCGGCGGCGAGGAAGCGGCGGCGGCTAAGCACGGGCGCGGTACTCCTTGATCGCGTCTTCGTCGATATCGAGACCGAGTCCGGGCAGATCCGGCAACAGCACGTGCCCGTCCTCGATTTTCCAGGCTTGGGGCGTCTTGAGCAGCTTGACGCCGGGCGCCCACTGCTCGTCCGGCAGATTCGGCCCTCCGATGATCTCCTGCCATTCGCAGTTGGTCATCGCGCAGCCGGCTTGTATGTAGCCGGCCAAGGCGAGCCCGCTCGTGCCGTGCTGGATACAGGGAACGCCGTAGGCCTCGGCGAGCACGGAGATCTTCTTCGCGACCCAGATGCCGCCGCAAATGCGCGTGTCCGGCTGCACGATGTCGTAGGTTTTGTTCTTGAGGAAGTTATTGAAGTGGAACAGCGACTTACCCAATTCCCCACCGGTGATGTACATATCGATCTCGGCGGCGAGGCGGGCGGGGCTCTCGAGGTCGTTGCCGTCGAACGGCTCCTCGAGCCAGTAGGCGCCGTGCTTCTCGAGCCCGCGGCAAACGCGGAGCGCAACCGGGTAGTCCCAGACCCAGCCGGGCCGCACGGCCGTGCGGTCGAGCATGATCTTGAAGACCGGCCCCACGGCGGCCCGGATCGCGCCGACGGCATCGACATCGTCCATGGGCTTCGGGCGCCAGGCGCGGATCTTCATCGCGTGGTAGCCGGCCTTTTGCAACGTCCGGGCGTACGCGGCCTGCGTCTCGTAGCGCACGCCGGACTGATCGGCCTTGCCGGGAAAGACGCAGGTCCGGTAGACACGCAGGCGGTCGCGAACCGCGCCCAGCAGATGCGCGGCGGGCCGGCCGGCGACGCGGCCCATGGCGTCCCACATCGCATGCTCGACACCCGACCAGATCTGGACGCCGGACTCGCCGCGCTCCATCTGGAGGCGGCGGAGATGCCGGTCGACGGCGAACAGATCGCCGCCCACGAGCGTGGGTTGGATCCACCGCCGCAGGATGTCCTCGGGACATCCGATGAAGGACGTTCCGGTGACTCCGGCGTCGGTGTGAACGCGAGTGACCTGGTAGTCGTAGACGACATCGGGATCGCGCTTGGCGGGCGCGGGCGTCCGCACGGAGAACGATTCGACGCCAGTGATGCGGACGCGCGGGCCGGCGGGAAGCGCCAACGGGGCGGCCAACGCGGCCAGGAACGCGCGGCGGGACGGGGCGGTCATGACGGGATCATACAACAACCCGGGCGGCCGCGACTATGGCGCGCGGAACCACGTGATCGGGATCGTCCTCGGAGTATCGCATCTCACCTATGTTTGGATCGAGGACCGTTACCGTGGGAGGGCCAAGACAGTGGCCGCGGCTTGGTTCCCCGCCGGTACACGGTAGCCTATCGCGCTGGAAGCGCGTTCTTGCGGATGTACTCATCCACCGCGGGCGGTTCGGGGCCGATGTAGTGGAACTGCTCGGCGTACTCCAAGCCGTACTTGCGGCCGGTCTCGCGATCGCGATCCAGGACGAATTCGCGGATATAGTTGCGATTGGCCGCGCGGTCGCCGCCTTCGAGCAGAGGCAACCGCTTCCCTTCCCGGGCCAGCCGCTCGCGCAGGCGTTGCCCATTGAGACCCGCCGGTCCCTGGGCGACATTCTCGAGATTGGCGTCGATCTTGCGATCCACCGCCGCCGAGATATCGACCACGCGGTTCACTCGCTGCTGGAAGCGCGCGAAGTAGTACTTGTCGCGCACCCCCTTGGGCTTCAGCCCGGCGGCGAAGTGCTCCGGATAGTCCTTCGATCCGCCGGCCATCCAAGCGGCGGCCTCGACGCACTGCGAGGTGACGTAGTGGTCCGGGTTTTCCTCGTAGTGGCCCCACGGATCGTAGGTAACGACGGTATCCACTTGCAATAGGCGGAACAGGAAGATGAATCTCGCCCGTAACTCGCTTCGGGCTATGTTATCCATGTTGTGGTTGTTGTAGTTGAGGTCGAAGACCTTCTTCATCCCCATGACGCGCGCCACCGCGAAGCTGTCGCGCTCGTTCGCCGTCACCGTTTCCGCGATGCCGCCGGGACCTGCCATGTCGTCATTGGTCACCCGGATCATGTAGGCGGTGTAGCCTTCGTCCATCAGCTTGAACACGGTTCCGGCGGCGAAGATCGGGATGTCGTCCGAGTGCGGCTGGATTGCGGCGAGCACCTTGCCCGCGTGCGGCTTGCCGGATCGGGCCCGTTCGATCACCACCGGGCCGTGCTCGTTGTAGTCGTCCGGGCCGGCGGCCGGTCTCTGCGCCAGAGCGGCGCTGGTGATTCCGTATTGGAGCAGTAGACGCCGCGTCATCGGGCCGGTCAGTCCACGTACGCGATGCAGTCGATCTGCAGCAACTGGCCCTTGCGCCGGAAGCCCGTGGAACCCCAGTACGAGCGCGCCGGCTTCACCTTGGTCGTGAAGAACTCGTCGTAGACCTGATTCATGCCCTCCCAGTTGTTCTCGGGTTCGACCAACGACACCGTGACCTTGAGCACGTTGTCCATGTTCGATCCGGCCTTCTCGAGAGCGGCCTTCATGGATTCGAGCGCGCTCCGCGTCTGCACCTTAACGTCGCCGGCTTCCTTGCGGCGTTCCGGGTACCATCCGCCGATGCCGCTGAGGAACAGCAGATGGCCCGACCGGACGGGGCCGTTCGCGGAAGCCTTCTTGGGAGTCCATGCGGCGCCGCCCTGCGCCTGGGCCGCGGCGGCGCCACCCAGTCCGAGCGCCGCGGCCTGAAAGATCGCGCGGCGGGAGTTCGTATTCGTTTTCGGCATACCTGGATCGTTATATCATGGCAAGCGATGTCGAAACGCATGGCGCTCGCCGCGATGTTCGGCGCCTGGACCTGTTCGGCGCAGCCGTTCGCGCAATACACGATCCAACGCGCCCAATCGCCCATTGTCATCGACGCGAAGCTGGACGAGCCCGCATGGGCCGCCGCGCCGGCCGCCGGAGACTTCCATTTCAACTGGTTCCAGTCGGGCGACAAGGAACAGACCATCGTGAAAATGGTTTGGGACGACGACAACCTGTACGTGTCCTATTACGTTCGCGACAAGCACATCTCCGCGTACGAGAAGCAGCGGCACGGGCCGGTCTCCAAGGACGATTGCGTCGAGATCTTCCTGTCGCCGAATCCGGCGAAGATCCGCAACTACTACACGTTCGAGATCAACGCGATCGGCACGATGCTGAATCGCAACAAGGCGGACTGGTGGACCGGTCCGCCGACGTGGGAGCCCGACGGCGTCGAGTACAAGACCACCTACCACGGCGCGGCGAAGAAGGACGAATCTCCAGACGACGACCACTGGATCGTCGAGATGGCGATTCCGTTCCGCAACTTCTCGCGCGACGCCGCGCACACTCCTCCGCGCGAAGGCGACGAATGGCGGCTGAACCTGAATCGCATCGGCGGCAAGACGAACCGGCAGTTGAGTTCATGGTCGCCGATCGCGCCGCCGAGCACCGGTTTCCATTCGCCGGAAGCGTTCGGCATCGTGCGATTCGCGGGCGAGGCTGCATCGGCGCCCCAACGCGGCCGCGGCGGGTTCACCAGGAGGCAGCGCTTCAATCAGGCGGACGCGAAGGACGGACGCGAGATCTACAATCGCTCGTGTACGCAGTGCCACGGGCTCGACGGCAATCCGGGCGACCGGGCGCCGGCGCTCGGAGCGGCGCGCCGCTATTTGCGGTCGACGACGCCGGAACTGTTCGACGCGATCAAGAACGGAATTCGCGGCACCTTGATGCCGGGATCTCCGCTGCCGGCGGCGGACGTGAACAAGATGATCGCCTACATTCACAGTCTGCGCGCCACGGCGGCCGACTTGGATGTACCGGGCGATCCGGTGCGGGGCGAGCGGATCTTCTCGGGCAAGGGGGCGTGTTCCAACTGCCACATGGTGCGCGGACGCGGCGGTCTGCTGGGGCCCGACCTGTCCCACATCGGGGGCGAGCGCAGTCTCGCCGCGCTGAAAGAGGCGCTGACCGTATCGAAGCCGGTGGCGCCCCGAGGATATCAACCGGTGCGGATCGTCACCACCAAAGGCGAGACGATCGAAGGCGTGGTCAAGAACGATCACAACTTCTCCAAACAGGTGCTGGGCAAGGACGGGAAGCTTCACCTGCTGACGAAGGAAATGATCCGCGACATCCGGTACGATACGAAATCGCTCATGCCGGACGACTTCAACAAGAAATTGTCGCCCACCGAATTCCAGGATTTGCTCGCCTATTTGAGCAGCCTGGCTCGCTCGAGGAGAACGCAATGAAACTGTCCGCGCTGTTGTTGCCGGCTGCGGCCTGCTTCGCCCAGGTCAGCTACGACGACCTGTTGAAATCCGATCCGAAGAACTGGCTCCACTACAACGGGCAGTACCATTCCAAGCGCCATTCGACGTTGAAGCAGGTGACGACGGCGAACGCGGCCAGACTGGTTCCCAAGTGGATCTACAACGTGCCATCGGCGCGAGGTCTGCAAGCGGTGCCGATCGTGGTGGACGGCGTGATGTATGTCTCGCAACCGAACGAAGTGTACGCGTTGGACGCTCGCACGGGCCGCCAGATCTGGTCGTACAACCGGCAGCCCGCGTTGCAGAAGGGGCCCAACCGCGGCGTCGCCGTTTATGGGAACAAGGTGTACATGGGAACGCCCGACGCCTACCTGATCGCGCTGGACGCACGTACGGGAAGCCTGCTGTGGGAGAGCAAGATCGCCGAGGCGTCCGATGGCTACTGGTCGCCGGCCGCGCCGATGGTGATCAAGGACAAGGTGATCGCGGGTATCGCGCCGAGCGATCACGGCTTGAACGGCTGGCTGGACGCCTACGACGCCAACACCGGCGAGCGGCTTTGGCGATGGAACGCGATCCCCAAGCCAGGCGAACCAGGTAACGAAACCTGGGCCGGCGATTCGTGGAAGACCGGCGGCGGCGGCACATGGCTCACCGGATCGTACGATCCGGAATTGAACCTGCTCTATTGGGGGACCGGCAATCCCGCTCCCGATTTCGACGGCGACGTGCGGAAGGGCGACAACCTCTACACGGAATCGATCGTCGCCATCGACGCGAGCACAGGCAAGCTGAAATGGCATTTCCAGAACACGCCGTGGGACGTGCACGACTGGGATTCGGTGGAAGTGCCGATCCTGGTGGACGCGCCGTTCAAAGGCAAGA
The DNA here is from genome assembly GCA_005808475.1 of Acidobacteriota bacterium. Classification (GTDB taxonomy): domain Bacteria; phylum Acidobacteriota; class Terriglobia; order Bryobacterales; family Bryobacteraceae; genus SYLY01. Next base: position 13,866 of record SYLY01000221.1, on the reverse strand, counting down.
TGCGCAAGCTGCTGGTGCAGGCCAATCGCAACGGCTTCTACTACGTGCTGGATCGCGCGACCGGCGAGTTCCTGCACGGCACGCCGTTCGTCAAGCACCTGAACTGGGCGACCGGGCTCACGGACAAAGGACGGCCGATCCGCGATCCGAAAGTGATCCCGAGCATGCAGGGAACCAAGTCGTGCCCGGCCACGTCGGGGGCCACCAACTGGATGTCGCCGGCGTACAATCCCGATACCGGCTGGTTCTACGTGGTGGCGCAGGAAGGCTGCGGGATCAACACGAAGTCCCGCGACACGTTCCGGCCAGGCGGCAATCCGTACACGGGCACCGGGTACATCGAGAGTCCGGAAGAGCCCTGGCAGATGTACGTGCGCGCGCTGGAACTCACCACCGGCAAGATGATGTGGGAGTACAAGCAGGTGAACTCGCGGCGGTACGCGGCGGGTCTGTTGTCGACCGCGGGCGGATTGATTTTCGCGGGCGACGATCAGGGCGCGCTCACCGCGCTCGAAGCGAAGACAGGCAAGGCTCTGTGGCACTTCAGCACGGGCCAGCGGATCAGCGCACAGCCCATCACGTATCTGGTGGATGGCAAGCAATACGTCACGATCGCGAACGGCTCCAACGTTGTGGCCTTCGGTCTGTTCGAATGAACGATTCCGGCGAAGTCATCGCGTACTTGCAAGGGCTGCGGACGCGATTCGCGGCGGACAAAGACCGGCGCGGCGTGTTCGTCGCGGCCTACCTGGAAGTGTCGGAGGCGGTGGCGGCGGGTCTGCGATCCGGCGCGTTTCGCGACGCGGTGTGGGCGGAGCGCTACATGACAGCGTTCGGATCGCTGTATCGCGAGGCGCTGGAAGCATACGACGCCGGAGCGGCGTGTCCCAAGGCGTGGCGCATCGCGTTCGACGCCGCGCGCCGGAACGAGACAGCGGCGCTGCAGGATCTGTTGCTCGGCGTGAACGCGCACATCAATAACGATCTGCCGCTCGCGCTCGTGCGAGCGGGTATCGATCCGCGGCGCGAGGACCGGCACGCCGATCACGACGCGGTCAACGACATCCTGGAAAAGGTGACCGACCGCTTGCAGCGGAGCGTCGCGGAGCAATACGCGCCCGTGCTGAAGCTCTTCGATTTCGCGGCGGGACGCGCCGACGAAGCGCTCGCGAACTTCTCGGTGCGCAAGGCTCGCGCCGGAGCGTGGAACAAGGCGGTGCTGCTGGCGGACACTTCCGGCGCGGCGAGCGACATCGTGGCGCGCATTGTGGCGGGCGAGGCGGCGGTGCTGGCGCGGCTGATCCGCATGCCCACCGCGGCGAATCCGGCTTTGCTGGCCGCGTTGCGCCGGGCCGAGCAGTCCGTTGTGCTAGAATCTCTGGCTTAGCAAAGGAGAATCGACCGGTGCGCGTTGGCGTGTTCACTGCCCTTTTGGGCCAACTTCCTCTAGACCAAGTTCTCAAGAAGCTGAAAGCGCTGGGCATCAGTACGGTGGAGTTGGGCACGGGCAACTACCCGACGGATCCGCACTGCAAGTTGTCGATGCTTTCGAACAAGGCGGCGCTGAAGGACTTCAAGTCGCTGGTCGACGACAACGGGTTCACCATCTCCGCGCTGAGCTGCCACGGCGAACCGCTGCATCCGGACGAGCGCATTCGCACCTCGAACCAGGACACCAACAAGAACAGCATCCTGTTGGCCGAAAAGCTCGGCGTGCCCGTGGTGATCGATTTCTCCGGCTGCCCCGGCGATTCCGATACCGCCAAGTATCCGAACTGGGTCACGTCGCCGTGGCCGCCGCACTATCAGGATCTGTTGAAGTGGCAGTGGGAAAAGAAGGTGCTGCCCTTCTGGACCAAACGCGCCAAGTTCGCCGCCGATCACGGCGTGAAGATCGCGATCGAGATGCACCCGGGCTTCGTCGTGTACAACCCCGAGACGATGCTCCAATTGCGCGCGGCGTGCGGTCCGTCGATCGGCTGCAACTACGATCCGAGCCACATGTTCTGGCAGAACATCGATCCGGTGGAAGCGATCCGCGTGCTGGGCGATTGCATCTTCCACGTCCACGCCAAGGACACGGAGATGTACCCGTCGAACCTGCCCAAGTCGGGCGTGCTCGACATGAAGCTGTACACCGACACGATGGGACGCGCCTGGAATTTCCGGACCTGCGGCTACGGCCACGGCGAGGAGTGGTGGAAGAAGTTCGTGTCCACGCTGCGCATCACCGGATACGATTACGTCCTGTCGATCGAGCACGAGGACCTGCTGATGTCGCCCGAGGAAGGGCTGACGAAGGCCGCCACACTGCTCAACGGGCTCGTGATTCGCGAAGAGACCACCAAGCCCTGGTGGGTCGACAACACCAGCGCCTAAGCGGCCAGATCGGGCTCATCGCGCCACAGCATGCGGCGCAGGGCGCGGAAGTGCATCTCGCCCTCCTCGATCCCCTTGGCGCGCGCGTCGGCTTTCATCGACGCGACGGTGGCGGGATCGATGACGCGCAGCTTGCGGCCGGTCGATAGCGCCAGAATCTGCGCCTGGCAGGCGCGGTCGAGCGTGTAAAGATCGTCGAAGGCTTCATGGACGGTGCTGCCGCACACGGTGATACCGTGGTTCGCCATCAGCAGGATGTCCTTGTCTCCGATGGCTTCCAGGATCAAGTCGCCGATGGAGGTCTTGGTCGCCAGTCCGTACGTGTTCATGTACGCGATGCGATCGGGGAAGTGCAGCATGTGCTGGCTGCAGAATTCGGCGCTCTGATCCTCGAGGCAGGTCAACGCGGCGATGTGCGGCTGGTGCGTGTGCAGGATCACGTTGGCATGGGGCAGGCCGCGATGCATCGCGCCGTGGATCAGCAGCGACGTGAGTTCGATCTCACCATCGCCCTCGAGGACATCGCCGTCGAGGCCCAAGACGACGAAGTCCCGCGCCTTCACCTCGCTCCAGTGGACGCCGTAGGGGATCGCCAAAAAGCGGTCGCGATGGCCCGGCAGCATCGCCGTGAAGTGGTTCACCACGCCTTCGCTCCAGCCCCAGCGCGCCGCCCAGCGGTGCGCCACGGCGAGATCGAGCCGCAGGCGGGATTCGGGATCGAGGTCGTGATACCGATCCTGGTACGCGCGAACGTCACGGACGGCGAAGGGAGCGCTCGAGAGAGAGTGCATGCGAATCGATCCTATCACGAGGGACTCGTATACAATAGACCGATGGCCGAACCGGTACAGGGCTTCGAGACGCAGTTGGACGAGTTGGAGAAAGTGGTGCGGCAGCTCGAGGGAGGCGACCTCTCGCTCGAGAATTCGCTGGCGCTCTTCGAACGCGGCGTCGCGCTGTCGGGCTCCTGCCGGCAGCAGTTGGAAAGCGCCGAAACGCGGGTCGAAATCCTGACCAAGAAGGGAAACGGGGTCAAGGCCGAGCCCTTTCCCGTGGAAAACTGATGGATCTCGCCGCATACCTATCCGAACGCACCGCCCGGATCAACGCCGCCCTCGAGCGGTTGGTGCCGCCGGAAACGCAACCGCCGGCGGTCATTCACAAGGCGATGCGGTACTCGCTGTTCGCCGGCGGCAAACGCGTTCGGCCGATCCTGGCGATCGCCGCGGCTGAAGCGGTGGGCGGCCCTTGCCCCGGCATCGACCAGGCCGCGTGCACGCTCGAACTGATCCACACCTACTCGCTGATCCACGACGACCTCCCCGCGCTCGACAACGACGATCTGCGGCGGGGACGCCCCACCAACCACAAGGTGTTCGGCGACGCGATGGCGATCCTTGCCGGCGACGCACTGCTGACGCTGGCGTTTCAGGTGCTCGCCGAATGCCGGGCGATCAGCGGCGACAGCCGCATTCGGCTGATCGAGGAGCTCTCCATCGCGGCAGGCACCGTCGGCGGAATGATCGCGGGGCAGGTCTTCGATATCGAAGGCGAGAAGCAGGCGCCCAACGCGCAGATTCTCGACTCTATTCACCGGGCGAAGACGGGCGCGCTGCTTTCGGCCAGCGTGCGGATGGGAGCCATTTACGCCGGCGCCACCACGGAGGTGCTCGAGGCGCTGTCGCGATACGGCGCGCACATCGGGCTCGCGTTCCAGATCGTCGACGACATCCTGGACTCGACGCAAACGGCGGAACAACTCGGCAAGACGCCCGGCAAGGACGCGGCGCAGAACAAGATCACTTTTCCGGCGGTATACGGCCTGGAGAACTCACGCGCGATGGCGAAGCACGAACTCGCCGCCGCCGGCGCCGCGCTCGACGGCATGGGCGATTCCGCCGATCCGCTGCGGGCCATCGCGCACATGATCGTGCATCGCGAGGCATAGCGAGGGGCCGATGGCCAAGGTCCGCCTCGACCAACTGCTCGTCGAGCGCGGACTGGCTCCATCGCGCGAGAAGGCTCGGGCTTTGGTGCTCGCCGGAGCGGTGCTCGTCGATGGCCAGAAGGCCGCCAAGCCCGGCCACTCGCACGATGCCGGAATCGAGATTCAGGTCACCGCGCGTCCTCCGTACGTGAGCCGCGGCGGCGTCAAGCTGGCCGCGGCGCTGGACGGATTCGCGATCTCGCCGGAAGCGAAGGTATGCGCCGACATCGGCGCGTCGACGGGCGGATTCACCGACTGCCTGCTGCAGCGCGGCGCGGCGCGAGTCCACGCCTTCGACACCGGCTCCGGCCAGATGGATTGGAAGATCCGCACCGATCCGCGCGTCCGGTTGCGCGAGAACTTCAACGCGCGCTACTTGAAGCCGGAGGACGTGGGAGAGCCGGTCGCGCTCGCCGTCTGCGACGTCAGCTTCATTTCGGCGACGCTGATCATTCCGGCGTTGGCGGCGGCGCTCGCGCCGGACGGCGAGATGGTGATCCTGGTGAAGCCGCAATTCGAAGTGGGCAAGGGCGAAGTGGGCAAGGGCGGAATCGTGCGCGATCCGGCGCTGCATGCCGCCGCGTGCGAGCGGGTCCGCTCGGAGGCGGAACGGCTCGGCTTTCGGACTGGTATCATCGAAAGTCCCATCCCCGGAACCGAGGGCAACCGGGAATTTCTCCTGCATGCAACCCATTAGAACGGTCGGCATCATTTCGAGACCCGACATCGCGCGTGGAAACGACTTGGTGCCCGGGCTGCTGGACTGGCTGCGCGAGCGTGGAATCGCGTTGCGCTACGACCCGGTGACGGCGAACTACGCCGGTTCCAGCGACGGATTCCCGCGCGAGAACGTGCCCGACGGCTGCCAGTTCGTCATCGTGCTGGGCGGCGATGGCACGCTGCTCTCGGCCGCGACCGCGATCGGAAACCGCCAGATTCCGTTGTTCGCAGTGAACCTGGGAAGCCTTGGATTTCTCACCGCGATCACGCCGGAAGAGATGTATCCGGAGCTCGAGCGAGCCATGCGCGGCGAGCATCGAATCGGCCAGCGGCGCCTGGTTTGTTGCGACCTCGAGCGCGGAGGCAACATCGTGGCCCGGTATCTTGCGCTGAACGACGTGGTGGTGAGCAAGCTTCCAGACGCGCCGATGATCGAGCTCGAGACTCACGTGGACGAGAATTTCGTCTGCACGTATCGAGCGGACGGCCTCATCGTGGCCACGCCGACCGGCTCCACCGCGTATTCGCTGTCGGCGGGCGGTCCCATCGTTTTTCCCACCGTGCCCGCCTTCTGCCTGACGCCGATCTGCCCGCATACGCTGACCAACCGTCCGGTGATCATTCCCGACTCGGCGCAGATCCGCGTGGATTGCCATGTGCGCGACGACGGCGCCTACGTGAACGCGGACGGCAAGATGGGCGCGCATCTGCACCGTGGCGACAGGCTGTGGTTCCGCCGCTCCACGCACACCTTGAAGCTGATCCGGCCGCCGCGGCTGTTGTACTTCGACGTGCTGCGGCAAAAATTGCATTGGGGGGAACGAGGATGAAGAAACTGACGGTGACTCAATGGGTCTTCGTGGGCATGGCGGTGGGCGTGGCCCTGGGCTTGGCCGCGCCGGAATTCGCCGTGCAACTCGAGATCGTGAGCAAGATCTTCCTGCGGCTGATCAAGTCGATCATCGCGCCGCTGCTGTTCGGCACGCTGGTGGCGGGCATCGCGGGATCGGGCAGCGCCAAGACCATGGGCCGCGTGGGCGGCAAGGCGATGACGTACTTCCTGGGGGCGACCAGCGTGGCATTGGTGATCGGACTGCTGGCGGTCAACATCGTGCAGCCCGGCGCCGGAATGACGATTCAACACACGGCGGTGGAAGGAGTAAAGGCCGGCAAGCAGCCGACATTCACCAGCTTCCTCGAGCATGCCGTGCCGCAGTCGGTGATCGGCGCGATGGCGGAAGGCGAGGTTCTGCAGGTCGTGATTTTCTGCCTGGTGTTCGGCGCCGCTTGCACGATCGTGGGCGCGAAGGCGAGACCGGTGGTGGAGTTCGCCGAATCGGTGGCGGAGGTGATGTTCCAGTACACGAAATACGTGATGTATCTGGCTCCGTTCGCCGTGGGCGCGGCGATCGCGGTGGTGATCGGACGAGAGGGCGTCGGCGTGCTGTTCAACCTCGGCAAGCTGATCGCGACCGTCTTCGGCGCTCTGATCTTCTTCGTCGTGGCGGTGTTGGGGTTCGTGACGTTCGCCATGCGAATTCCGGTCAAGCGGTTCTTCCAGGCGGTGAAGGATCCAGTGCTGCTCGCGTTCTCCACCGCGTCGAGCGAATCCGCGTTGCCGATGGCACTGCAAAACATGGAGAAGTTCGGCGTGCCGAAACATATCGTGGGGCTGGTGTTGCCGCTCGGCTACAGCTTCAATCTCGACGGCACGACGCTGTATCTGTCGGCCGCGTCGATATTCGTGGCGCAAATGGCCGGCGTGCAACTGACGGCCAGCCAGCAACTACTGATGATGGCGACGCTGCTGCTGACGAGCAAAGGCGTGGCCGGCGTGCCGCGCGCGTCACTGGTGATTCTGCTGGCCACGCTTTCGGCGTTCAACCTGCCGCAGGAAGGCGTGACGGTGATTCTCGGCGTGGACGCGATTCTCGACATGGCGCGGACGTCGGTGAACGTGCTCGGCAACTGCGTGGCGTCGGCGGTGGTGGCGCGCTGGGAAGGCGTCGACCTGAACGCGGTTCCCAGCGAGAGCTGATCACTTCCATGGCTCGCAACCCACTTGCGAGCCCAGTGTGATCGATGCCGGCTTCACGCCCCGCGCGACCTCGCCATCGAGATGGCCGCCCTTGAAGGCGATCGTGCCGGCGGCGGAGTCGCGAGTCCATCGCCCGGCTGGCTTCTTGTCTCCATCGAGGTACGTTCCGTTGGCCTGGAGGTGAAACGCCAACCCGGCGAGCAAACTTCCACCCGCCCCGTAGCACGCCCACTCTCCGATGTGGATCTCTCCACTCGCGGCTGTCGCGGACCGGGACGAAGCGGCTGCCGGAGCGGCGGAGCCTCCCAGCGATTGCCACGGCGCCGACGAGACGCCCGGCGACGGATTATCCTTGCACGTGGACTGGGGCGGCGTCATACGGCCCTCCACTTTCCAGTCCCCGCTGACGGCCGTCAGCGTGAACGTCTCGTTCTCGAAACGGCCCACGCAGGTCGAACCGTAGAACCTGTTGGCGGGATAGCCGGGACCGTAGTCCCACACCCCCGCGGTGACCGCGAAGGGATGGTAGACGCCGTTGCGAGGCTTGGGCTGGACGTCATGGTAGAGGACGCGCCGTTCGGTGAATCCGGACGGGATCAGGGAGGAAAGCCGCTTGTCGAGCGCGCGTTTCAAATCCGCGGCGGACGGGTTCTGACCGAGGCAGGCTCCCGCGGCGGCGGCCGCGAGCGCGAATCGTGCGAGGAGCATACGCCTCGGAATGTAGCACCGAAACGCCTTCGCACGTCGCGGTCCGGCCGGCGGTAGACTAGATGGCCATATGCCGCAAGCTTCCGCGCTCGACGATCCCGCAGCCGCCGAACGCCGCTCGCCAACTCGTTCGTCGATGGTTCGCCTGGAATCGCTCGATGTCTTCCGCGGTCTCACCATGGCTTCGATGGTGATGGTGAACAACGCCGGCGACTCGAAGAACACCTACGCGCCGCTGCTGCATGCGTCGTGGCACGGGTGGACCTTCACCGACATGGTGTTTCCATTCTTTCTTTGGATCGTCGGCGTGGCGATGACCCTCTCCACCGCCAAGCGCATGGAACGCGGCGACCGGACGGCTTCATTGATCCGGCACACGTTTCTCCGCGCGGCGGCGATCTTCGGGATCGGACTGCTGTTGAACGGATTCCCCTACTACAATCTCTCGACGCTGCGGATACCGGGCGTGCTCCAGCGAATCGCGGTGTGCTACCTGCTCGCGACGCTGATCTTCCTCTTCACCACCTGGCGCGGACAGGCGGCCGCCATCTTGGCGTGTCTCGCGTCGTATTGGGCGATGATGCATCCGTGGGGATACGACAAGGGCTCCACCTTCTCGCAGTACGCCGACGGACTCTTCCTGACCGGCCACATGTACTCGGCGACCAAGACCTGGGATCCGGAAGGCATCGTGAGCACGCTTCCGGCGATCGGCACCGCGCTGTTCGGAATTCTGTGCGGACACCTGTTGCGATCCGGGTATCAAATGGCGGAGAAGGCGGCGTGGATGCTCGTTTCGGGCAACGCGCTGATCTTCCTCGGCTTGGCGCTCGACTATTGGCAGCCGATCAACAAGCAGCTTTGGACCGTGCCGTACACGCTGCTGATGGCGGGACTCGCGCTGGTGGTGTTCGGCTCCTGTTATTGGCTGATCGACGTACGCGGGCATCGCGGCCGGCTCACTCGCGCGTTCGCGATTCTGGGAATGAACGCGTTGGCCGTGTACATCCTGTCGGGGCTGATCGCGCGGATGCTCGGCCTGATCAAGCCGGGCGGCGTTTCGATCCGGGCGATGCTGTACCAGAACCTGTTCGCGCCGCTAGCCAGCCCGTATCACGCCTCCCTGCTCTGGGCTCTGGCCAACGTCGCCGTGTGCTGGCTGGCGGCGTGGATCATGTACCGGCGCGGGTGGTTCCTCAGGGTCTGATACACTTTAGCGTTTATGAACCCTGGAAAACTTTTCGCGGCGAGCTGCGTCGCTCTCGTGACCACCTCGATGGTCTTTTCCATTCGCGGCGACATCGCCGACGCGTTGCGCGCCGATTTTCGCATCAACGCGGAGCAGTTCGGCGTGGCGTTGACGCCGGCGTTCTGGGGCTTCACGCTCTCGGCGATCTTCGGCGGATCGCTCGTCGATTTCTTCGGCATGCGCCGCTTGTTGCTGCTCTCGGCGTTCGGCTATATCGCGGCCGTGCTCGCGATCTTCCTCGCCCCGCGGCCGGCGGCAGAGGTCACGCCTTACTACTCCGACATGGGTTTCCGCGTGCTGTGGAGCGCGATGCTGATGCTCGGCCTTTCGCAAGGTCTGGTGGAGGGCGTCATCAATCCGCTTTGCGCAACGATGTATCCGAAGGAAAAGACGCACAAGCTGAACGTGCTGCACGCGTGGTGGCCCGGTGGCCTGATCATCGGCGGCTTGGCGGCGTTTGCGATCACCAAGATCATGGGACTGGACGCCTCGGGGGCCGGCGGCCAGGCGACCTTCGGCTGGCAACTCAAGTTGGGGCTCATCATGATTCCGGCGGTGATCTACGCGGTGATGATTTGGAAAGAGTCGTTCCCGCAGACCGAGCGCGTGGCGGCCGGCATCTCGACGGGCGACATGTTCAAGGAATGCCTGAAACCGATGTTCATCCTCTGGTGGGTCTGCATGTGGATGACGGCTTCCACCGAACTCGGCCCCGATCAGTGGGTGCCGTCGTTGATCACCAGTTCCACCGGAATGCAGGGCATCCTGATCCTGGTCTACACGGCCGGCATCATGTTCGTGCTGCGGTTCTTCGGCGGACGGCTGGCGCACGCGCTGTCTCCGCTGGGACTGCTGACGATCTCCGCCGTACTCTCGGGACTGGGCCTGTTCGGCCTGTCGGGCATCAGCACGGCGGCCGGCGCGTTCGGCGCCGCGACCTTGTACGGCGTGGGCAAGACGTTCTTCTGGCCGTTGATGCTGGGCGTGACGTCGGAGCGCTTCCCCAAATCCGGCGCGCTCGGCTTGGCCATCATGGGCGGCACCGGTAACTTGGCCGTGGCGTTCATCCTGCCCATCATGGGCGGCTGGTACGACAAGTTCGGAGCCGCGGCGACGTTCCGCTACGTGGCGGTTCTGCCGGTGATCCTGACGGTGATCTTCGCCGCGCTGTACTTTTACTACAAGGCCCGAGGCGGATACAAAGCGGTGGAACTGGGTAAGGCCGCGGCGCGCTAGCCGGCGGCCGGATGGTCGATCAGCCGGCGGCAGTTGATCACCTTTTCGACCATGTCGAGCGGCGTGTAGTAGTAATGGTTGGTCGCCTCGTATCCGATCACCGACTGGCGCCGCGCGACGTGGTACTGCTTTACCGCCAGATCGATCTCGCGGCCGGCGATCGCGGCCATCTCCGCCGGGCTGGCGGCGGGATCGTCGCGCAGCCGGTAGAATCGCACCTGGTTGGCCACGCTCTCGAAATGGTGGAGGCAGGTTCGAGCGATGTCGAGGTCCAGCAGCGCCTCGCGGCGGCGGTTGGGCGCGGCAAGCCACATCGCCTCTTCCATCCAGGGCATCCCCGCTTTCCACATCGAAGCCATCAGGCCGAACTGCTTTTCCACCGCCTCCGGAGGATACAGCCCGCACCAGGCCTTGTAGTTGTCGTGCGGGAACAGGATCATCCCGGACGCGTGGCCGGTCTTGGCCGCCCGTAGCAAGTTCGCCGGACCGTGCTGCACCGGAATCACGTAGATCGCGACGCCGTACGGGAATTCACGAAACGCTTCGCTGAACCGGCGCCATGCCTCCACAGCCGGCTCCACCGACGCGGGTCCGTAGCGCCGCCGCGCCACCGTTTCGAGCGCTTCGCGCGTGGAAGGCGCCGGATCGAAATACATCTCCTTGGCCGCCTCGAGGTTCGGCGACGCGTATCCGCCGCAAGTCCACGACGGCATCAACCCGCGAATCCCGGCGGCGCGTAGATTCTGGCAGTGCTCGAGCACCAGTTGCGGAACCGGAATGAACGGAACCGCCGAGATCTCCCAGGTGTTGTTGAACTGCACTTTCGCGAGCGACGCGATTCCATGCTTGCGCGCGGTGCGCCAGTTGCGGGTGGCGCGCGGACCCGGTCCGGGAATCGAGATCGAGTATTCGCCCACCGATGTGGCGATGCCCGCCTTGTTGACGCGTTGGCTCCACTCGCTGATGCTGAGGACGCTGCTGTCCTTGTCGAGCAGGGGGATCATCTTATCGGAAAGGGCGGTGGGCCAGCCCCAATCGTAGTGGATCATCTTGGCCGATTCGCTGCCCGCGCGGACGCCGTCGCGGAACACCTTCATCAACTCCGCCATCGCCTCCACCGGATCGCGGAGCGAACAGCGGGGACAATCGCCGGCGGCCGGCAGCCGCTCTCCCCACGCCCCGCCGTGCGAGAAGCAGTTGGTGTGGTTCTCCGACATGGTGATCGTGAAGATGCCGCCCAATCCGGGAACCTGCTTGAAGACGTGCGCCAGACTCTCGCGCAGCCATTCCCTCACCGGCGCCGCGCTGGTGCACAGCGAATACAGGCCGCCGTGATGCGATCCGCGCAGTTCCGGGCGCTTGTCGAAAAACGCGGCCGGCATCGCGCGCGGTTCGTTCAAATACAGGATGACGCGCACGCCCAGGGCGGCGGCCCGCTCCACCAGCCGGTTCAGATTCGCGATCCGCGTTTCCCAGCCCTTGCCGAACTCCGGGAATGTCTTCGATGGAGCCAACGCGTTGAGCAGCCCTTGCAACCAAACTCCGTTGATCCCGCACTTGGCCAGCTTCTCGAGATAGGTGTCGGGAAACGGGTCGAGATCGGGCTCGGCGAGGGGATCGCCATAGAGCGCGAAGTAGGAGTAGAGATAGCGGAGGTCCCAGAGCGCCTTACGTTCGATGGTGGCGTTGACCGGCGCTTCGCCCCCGGCGGCCATTCCCGCCAGATGATACAACCCTTGCAGCAGCCCGCGATCGGTGGCGGCGGCGATCGCGATGGCGTCCGCTCCGGCGGAAATGCGAAAGCTCTCGCCCTCGAGACCCGAACCGGAGAAGCGCTCGAGCCGCAGTTCGCGTTGCGGCGCCGATCCGAGCGAGGCGATGCAACGGGCGGCGGCCGGTTCCAGCTTCGGATCCGGCGAGATCAGCTTCCAGCCGGCGGGAACGGGTGGGTTCGCCAGCGGAGCGCTGAGTTCGCCGATAAAGGCGAACAGATCCTCGCCGCGCTCGTCGAGCGAAGTGCCGAAGTAGCGCCACACCGTGCGTTTGATCTGCTCGGCGCGCTCGATCTGGTCTTTGTCCGGCGTCGCGTAGCGAATCCGCTCGCACACGGGTTTTCCGCCGCGGCCGAGTTTGTGGTCGAGGAAGTCGTCTTCCTTGAGCGTGAAGTCGAACCGTTCCTTGGTCCAGCCGAGCAACTGGATCAATTGGTCCTCCGGCAGCACGTGCCAGTTCTGGCGGATGACGGTGACGTAGAGGCGCCGGAGTTGATCGGAGGTCATGGCGCGCTTGGCGGGCAGCCCCATGGAACGGCCGATTTCCTCGATCTCCTGGGGCCGGGCTCCGGCGGTGGCCGCCATGCGGTCGAGGTTGGCGATCTCCCAGTTGCGCCAGACGAACAGGTGGAGGCGGGAGGGAAAGTGGGGCTCGGGGATGGCGGTGGGAGGCGGCGCGGTCTGCGCGGCGGCGGCGGCCGGAAGCCAAAGCAGTTCGCGGCGTGTCATCGAGCCGCTATTGTCTCACGGTAGACGGGCGGTTTCGAACCAGAACTGCTCGATGCGGCGGAAGGTCTCGAGAAAGCGGTCGAGCTCTCCGGGCTTGGTCACGTAACAGTTGGCGTGGGCCGCGTAGGCGCGTTCGATGTCGTCGCTCGAGTCCGAGGTGCTGAAGACCACCACCGGAAGCGCGCGGAGCGGTTCGCGCGACCGAATGTCGGCGAGCAGTTCGTGTCCGCTGGTGCGGGGGAGGCTGAGGTCGAGCAGGACGAGGTCGCAGTCGTTGTTCTCGAGGAATTCGATGGCGTGGGCGGCGTCCTCGGCCTCGTGGATCGCGACGCGGGGCCCAGCGCCGAAGGCCTCCCGGACCAGACGGATGTCTCCCGGGTTGTCGTCGACCATCAGAATGTTACGCCGCATGCGGTTTCTCGACGGCCGCCGCCGGCAGGCGGAATACAAAGGTCGCGCCCTCGCCCGGTTCGGACTCGACGTGGATCTCGCCGCCGTGGCGCTCCACGATGCGTTTGCAGATCGCCAGACCGATTCCGGCGCCGGTGTACTTGGACTGGCTGTGCAGACGCTGGAAAATCTGGAAGATCCGCTCGGCGTATTGCGGTTCGATGCCGATGCCGTTGTCGCTCACGCGGAACTCCCAACCGGCCGCGGTCCCGGCCGCCGACACGTGGATGCGCGGCGCGCCGCGGGAGCGGAACTTGAGCGAGTTCGCGATCAGGTTTTGGAACAGTTGCGTCAGTTGCAGCGCGTCGGCCCGAACGCGCGGCAGGGGATCGTGCGTCACGGCCGCGCCAGCCTCCCGCACCGCCATATGCAGGTTGGCGAGCGCGGCCTCGAAGCTGGCCGAAGCGTCGACCGTGCGGATCGACTTGCCTTGCGTGCCGACGCGCGAGTAAGTGAGCAGACCCGAGATCAGTTTCTGCATTCGCGTGGCGCCGTCCAGGGCGAATCCGATGAACTCGTTGGCGTCGGCGTCTAGCACCTCGCCGTAACGCCGCCCCAGCAGCTCGAGGTAGCTCTTGATCATCCGCAGCGGCTCCTG
>SYLY01000220.1 GCA_005808475.1 Acidobacteriota bacterium | reverse complement strand
TCAAATCGGACCGCGGCGCCTCGGTATTCGCCCAAATTACGCTCCGGTCGTCTGGCGAGACCGTCATGCCCAGGATGAGGCGTCCAATTAGCGCCACTCGCCCGAAGCGGCGCGCCGGGCCGCCCGCCAGCGGCTGCGCATACAGCGATTGGTCCGCCGCCTTGACGAAGTAGACGAACTTCCCGGTCACCGCAAACGCCGGGGCCAGCACACCCTCGGCGAACACTCGATCTTCTCCGGTTCCGTCCATCGCCGCGCGCCGTATTTCAAAAGGCGCAGCCGACCGCGCATAGAGTAAGCTCCGCCCGCCGGGGACGTTCGACTTCATAAAGTGCACCGGAAACTCGCCCACCTTGGCCGGATTCGAGCCATCCGGGCGTACACGCCAAAGCTGCCGGCCGGACCAGTACTGCACCATCGACGGTATCCCGGCGGGAGTACGCGAAAGCGGCGGAGCTTCTGCGGGAAGCGATCGCGCAGGCGGCTCCTGGCCAGGCGCGGGCACGGATGATGGCGAACCTCGGTTTGTTGCAATGGAACTGGCGCGAGAAGGACCAGGCGGCGGCCCAGTTCCGGTCGGCGCTCGCGGAAATGGAGTCAGCGGTTGGGTCGTCGCATCCGGACGTGGCGAAGATCCTGGACGCCTATCGGGAAGTGCTGCGGAAGACCGGGAAGAAGGCGGAGGCGGTGGCCATGCGGGAGCGCGCTTCGGCGATTCGCTCGTCGTTTGCCTTTCACACGAATGACCGGCTGGACTCGGTGGACTGGCGTGACCTGCGCCGGTAGCCCGAACGTTCCATCCGCTTGGGTGTACGTCCCGCTCAGATTGTAACGCATTTTCCAATTTTTGCCATAATGCGTTATCATATGGGAGGAGTCACCATGCCAAGCCGGCCAGTTCATCTTGCCACTTCCGGCCCTGCCGGAGCGGTGTCAACCTACTATAAAGCTATTTATAACAACGAGATGCAGAGAGTTCAAAAGACTATCGGCGGCCTCCTTCCGGATGTGTTCGACCCACCCATGCATCCTGGACCTCGAGCTCTGGCTCATGCCGTGCTCCCCGCCGGTGTGGGGGCAACGGTGTGGGTTAGCACTTTGGACAGTTGGCGGGAGAACCTCCGTGATCCAGCAGACGAATACACCCGCGTTGCCCTCGATTTCACGACGCCGCGCTGTTTGCCATTGATAAGCTGAAGAGTCGCGTCATGTCGATCGATCAAGTAGAGCTAGGGAAGCGTTTGAAGCAGGCTCGTGAGGCTTGCGGGCTGACTCAGGAGGACTCCGCCATCGAGATGGGAATGGTTCGGGCGACCGTCGCACAAATCGAACTTGGAAACCGATCTGTTTCGGGGATAGAGCTTTCCAAGTTCGCTCATCTCTATGCGCGCGACATCCGTGAATTCCTGGCTCCGAGCTTTAGTATCTCGGGGCTCACGGCGGTCCTTTTCCTCTCGGAAGAGGACGCCGGGGACGGCGTGAAGGCCGCATTGCGTGACTGCATTGCGCTCGGCCATCAGCTCCGTGATCTTGAAGACCTCTTGGGAATCACGAGAAGCACGGGGAATGTGGCGTCCTATCCTTCTGTCGCGCTCGGATCGAAGTGGGATGCCATTCAGAGCGGAACCCAGGCGGCCCTCGAGGAGCGCCGAAGGCTCGGATTGGGTTCGGCTCCCCTGTCGGACATGCCTGTCCTCCTCGAAACACAGGGGATCAGAACGGGCTTGATCTCAATGCCGGCGGGCGTATCGGGACTGATGATCTCTGATCCGTCGGTAGGCCTCTTTGTAGCGGTGAACCGTGAGCATCCGCCGGTGCGACAGCGGTTCTCCTGGTGCCATGAGTACGCCCACTTGCTGCTTGATCGAGCGCAATTGGGGCACGTGAGCCGAGAGTCGGAAAGAGCCGATCTTCTCGAGGTGCGCGCGAACGTTTTCGCGGCGGCTTTGCTGATGCCGGAAGATGGAGTAAGGCAATTCGCCGCCACCTTGGGGAAAGGCAGTGCGAGCCGGTTGCATGCCGACGTGTTCGACGGGGCCGGCGTGGTGCCGGTTGATAGCCGCACCGCTGGAGGAAGCCAGGATCTCCAGATCTATGACGTGGTAAAGCTCGCTCATCACTTCGGGGTCAGCTTGCTTTCCGCTTTATACAGGCTGCTGAACCTGAAGCTTGTCACGGACAAGCAGTTCCAAGAGATGAAACAGATGGATACCGATGGAGTGGGCCGGGCAATCGCGGAACTGTTGGGCCTTGTCGAGATCTCCGCGGACGAAAATGTAACGGCGTTCCATCGACGTTATCTGGTGCTCGCGCTCGAAGCCTATCGGCGCGAGAAGATCAGCCATCGGAAGCTGGTTGAGATCGGCGGCAAACTCGGTGTTGAAGTCCGTGAGATCGAGTCGATCCTCACAAAGCTTGGCCTGGACCAAGAACCGGCCGCGGTCTTGCTGCCGGCCAGATAATCGTGGACCAAGCAGAGACAATCCGAATAGTCATCGCCGATACGAGTGTGCTGATCAATCTGGCGCATACCGGGCGCCTACGGCTCCTTGGCTCCACGCCCGGCTACCGCTTTGTTGTCACCGATGAGGTATTAGCCGAGGTCCAAGATCCCGAGCAGAAGGCAATGGTGGGTGGCGCGATCGCGGATGGACTTATCGACAGAACGATGATCCAAACTGTCGAGGAACTTGCCGCCTACTCCGATCTCACGTCGATCCTCGGCTCCGGCGAGTCCGCGTGCCTCGCCGTGGCGGAAAGCAGGAACTGGAACCTAGCATGCGACGAGCGCCGGGTATTTCTGAGAGAAGCACGCGCACGAATCGGTGAACATCGGCTGATCAACACGCCGGGCCTCTACCTTCTTTGGATTCGTTCGGGGATTCTAACGGTTGCGGAAGCGGACATTGCCAAAGCCGCACTGGAGAGCAGGAGATTCAGAATGACGTTCGGCTCATTTCAGGAGTTGGTGTGAGTCCGCCCTCCAGGCGATCGCCAACGATTGCGCGTCTCGAGCGGAAGAAATCCATGCCCTGTGACGCCCGGCATACTCTTCTTCCGCCGGAAGCCGTTTGTTGCTCTGGATGATCCGCTTCCACTAACCGGGTCCAAAGCGATTGGCTGAGTCCTCCGCTGCGCGATGCGGAACGCGGGCTGCCAGGATCGTTTAGGCTCGTGGGCAAAATTCGCGTCTCGAGCATCCAGCGCGCGGTGAAGCGCTACGAGGTGGCGCTACGAGCTTACCGGGAGTAGGGCGGGGCGCCCGGCATCCGCGTGAAGTAGAATCGGGCCATGTTCTCCCGTACTTGTCTGGTGCTGGTTTTCGCGTCCATGGCTTTCGGGCAGGGCGCGGGCACGATTCATGGAGCGGTGTCCGATCCGTCCGGCGCCGCCGTTCCGGGCGCGAAGGTAACCGCGTTGCTCGAGGATCGCGGGACCACGCGCACCATCTCCACCCAGTCGACCGGCGGCTTCACCTTCCCCTCGCTGGCGATCGGCGCGTACACGATCGCCGTGGAGGCACAAGGCTTCAAGTCTTTCCGGCGGACTGGCATCACGCTCACCACCGAGCAAAACGTCCGCGTCGACGTGATCCTGCAGGTGGGCAACGTCACCGAAGCCATCAGCGTCACCGCCGAGGCGCCGCTGGTGGACTCGCGATCGTCCATGATCGGCACGCTCATCGATTCGCGCCGCGTCACCGATCTGCCGCTCAACGGCCGCAACATCATCGGGCTGGCGACGCTGCTCCCCGGCGCCACCAACGTCTCCGCGCCGCAGACGTTCACCGGGGACCGGTCGGGTCCCACGCTCAACGTTTCCGGATCTCGCGGCAACCAGAATCTGTTTCTGTTCGACGGACAGCAGTTCAACGCCGCCTTCCGCAACACCGGACTCAACTATCCGCCGCCGGACGCGCTGCAGGAAGTGAAGGTGCTCACCAACTCGTTCAGCGCCGAGTATGGCCGCAACGCCGGCGCGGTGTTCCAGGTGGTGACGCGTTCGGGAACCAACCAGATCCACGGAGCGCTCTGGGAATTCCTGCGCAACCACAAGTTGAACTCGCGCAGCTTCTTCGCGCCCTCCACCAAGCCGCAGCTCATTCAGAACCAGTTCGGCGGCGCGGTGGGCGGACCCATCCGCAAGGACAAGCTGTTCCTGTTCGGCTCCTATGAAGGGCTGCGCGTGCGGCCTTCCTCGCTGGGAGCCTCCGCGTTCCCGCTGACCGAGCAGGAGCGGCAAGGTGCGTTCACCACAGCCGTGCGCGACCCCGCCAACAACAATCAGCCCTTCCCCGGCAACCGGATTCCCCTCGACCGGTTCGACACCGTGGCCAAGAACCTGCTGAATCCGGCGCAGATGCCGCTTCCCAATCGCACCGACGGCCAGTTGATCACCACGTTCCCGACGCCGGCCGACAATGGCCAATACCTGGTCCGCGGCGACTGGAATCTGGGCAAGCACACGATCGACGGCCGGTACAACCTGAACCGGTCCAACGACCGCGCCAGCGCCGGCGACGTGCCCGCCTACCTTCCGCTGGACCGTTCGGCGCGCGTCCACTCCATCACCCTCGGCGACACGTTCACGCTACGTCCCACCCTGTTGAGCCAGACGCGGATTTCGTTCAACCGCTTCTCGTCCATCTACACCAACCTCAACCCGACGCATCTGAGCGATCTGGGCGGCACGTTTCCCCGGTTCGGTGGGCCCAAGATCCCGCCAACGATCGCCATCACGGGACGCGTCACGCTCGGCAACGCGTCGTCGGTCGACGCC
Source organism: Acidobacteriota bacterium (assembly GCA_005808475.1). Taxonomy (GTDB): domain Bacteria; phylum Acidobacteriota; class Terriglobia; order Bryobacterales; family Bryobacteraceae; genus SYLY01. The sequence goes on along the minus strand of SYLY01000220.1, from coordinate 5,165 downwards.
ATCGCCGTGAACGAAGGGCTGCAGTTCAACCAGAGCCTGACCTGGACGCGGCAGCGCCACACGATTCGCGGCGGCTATGAGCTATTGAAACTGCGTTATCTGAATCGAGGCTATTTCCTCACGATGGGGAGCTTCACGTTCAACGGGCAGATCACCGGGAACGCGGCCGCCGACTTCGTGCTGGGGCGGGCCGCCAGTATGCAGGTGGCCAGCCCCGTGCTGGAACAGGCGGGTCTGCAGGATAACCACTACTTCTTCCTCCAGGACGACTGGCGCGTCCATCCCCGCGTGACGCTGAATCTCGGTCTGCGCTACGAACTGCCGTTCAACTGGGTGCATCCGGGCGACTGGTGGGGGACGTTCCGCCGCGGCCAGCAGTCCAGGCTGATTCCGGGCGCGCCGGCGGGCATGGTCTTCCCGGGCGATGCGGGCGTTCCGCGCGGCCTGTTCGACACCGACAAGAACAACTTCGGGCCGCGGCTGGGCTTTGCGTGGGATGTTTTCGGCAACGGACGCACGGCGGTCCGCGGCGCGTACGGAATCTTTTACGACACGATCAACTCCGACGTGATTCAGAACACGTCGCAGCCTTATCGATACACGTTCACCATCAACACGCCGTTCTCGCTGACCGATCCGTTGCGCGGCCAGCCGGCGATTCCGCTCACGATCGACCTGACCAATCCGCGGTTCGTGGGCGTGCAGGAACTCTTCTATCCCGATCCGCGGTTGCGCTCGCCGTACATCCAGCAGTTCAACCTGAACGTCCAGCGCGAAGTGGTAAGGGACTTGGTGGTGCAGGCCGCGTATGTGGGCAAACTGGGGCGCAAGCTGCTCATGGGAATCAGCACCAATCCCGCGGTCTTCGCGCCCGGAGCGACGCTCGGGAACATCAACAGCCGGCGGATCATTCCGCCCTATGGGAACTTGCAGGCAATCTCGTCGCAGGCCAATTCCACCTATCACGGACTGCAAGTGGAGGCCACCAAGCGGATGAGCCGCGGCTTCTCCGTGCAAGGCGCCTATACATGGTCGAAGTCGCTGGATCAGGCTTCGGCGATCGCACTGGGCGCGGCGGTTCCCGATGTTTTCAATGTCCGGAATCAGTGGGGCCGGTCGGATTTCGACGCGCGGCACGTGCTGGCGATGTCGTGGATTTGGGATCTGCCGAAGTTCGCGGCGGGTCCGGCCGCGATGCGGTGGGTGGCCGGCGGCTGGCAGTTGAATGGCGTGCTGACCTCGCGCACGGGCCAGGCATTGAACATCCTGACCGGGCAGGACAACGCGCTCAGCGGAACTCCGAACCAGCGGCCGAATCTGGTGGGAAATCCCGGTCTGCCGGCGGATCGTTCGCGCGGGGACAAGGTGGCGGCATGGTTCAACTGGTCCGCGTTCGCACTGCCCACGGCCGGAACTTTTGGCAACCTGGGCCGCAACGTCCTTTCCAACCCGGCGAGCTTCGGTATCGACGCGGGCTTGTTCAAATCCTTCCCGATTCCGCTGCGCGAGAAGATGCGGTTCGAGTTGCGGACGGAGTTCTTCAGCATCACCAACACGCCGCGGTTCGGCGGCGCCAACAACAGCGTCAATGCGGGCGCGAACATGGGGCGGATCACAAGCGCGGGCGGGGCTCGCGTGGTTCAATTCGCCGGGAAGATCCTGTTCTGAGCGCGGCCTCCCTTGGCGAGGTGTTCGCCTACTTGGACGAGTGCGAGCGGGAGTTGCTCGCCGAAATCCGCCCGTCGAGCGGCATCCTGCACTGGAGCCCCGACGCCGGTTGGACCTGCGCCCAGATTGTCCGCCACCTGATCCGCACCGAACAGACCATGCTGATCATGTGGGCGGTGGCGCCACGGCTGGGACGATGGCCGGCTCTGTTGCGCTCGATGGACCAGCTCAACGCCCGGCTGTGGCGCGCGATGGGGATGCGAACGATCGAGGCGGGGGCCGTCGGGCCGGACACGCCGGAAGCCGGCAGGTTTCACGCGCCCGTCTTCCTGCGCCCGGGAAAGGGCGCGGTGCATTCGTGCGAATCGCTGATCGCATGGCGGCGGCGTGTGCGCCAGCGAAGTCTGCGAGCCATATCGCGAATGGACGAAAGCGCGCTGCATGGAGTGCGTTGGTCGCATCCGCTGCTCGGCGAGTACACCATGCTCGAGTTCGCGCGATTCCTCGGCATCCACGAGCGGCATCATCTGCCGCGGTTGCGCTGGCTTCGCGAGTCGCATCCGGGAGCTTGACAAGCCGGCGCCGGGCATGATCTTCTCGGGGTTGGTCCGCTACTTCGACCCGGAATCCGTTCGCCAAGCGCAGCGTCTGGTGGCCGTGGCCGGCCACGCGATCCTGAAGGACGGCCAAGATCCGCTCCTCGACGGCTCCTGGGTGTTGCAGGACTTCCAACAGGGCGAAGCGCCCTGTTACATCGCGCATGCGCGAGCGGGAGTGGAGGCCGCCGCTCGCGATCCGGGCGCGCTGCTCGTTTTTTCAGGTGGCCAGTCGCGGCGCGACGCCGGCGCCCGCAGCGAGGCGCAGAGCTACTTCTGGCTGGCCGATCGCTCCGGCTGGTTCGGCGAGCCCGATGTCGCCGCTCGCGCCACCACGGAGGAGTTCGCGCGAGACAGCTTCGAGAACCTGCTGTTCGCGATTCTGCGCTTCCGGGAGTGCACCGGGCGCGAACCGGCTCACGTCACGCTGGCCGGTTGGGCTTTCAAGGAACGGCGCTTCGACCTGCACCGGCAGGCGATCCACTGGCCGGCCGGCCGCTACACCTACATCGGCGTGAACGATCCACCGGCGCTGCAAGCGGCGCTCGAGGCCGAAGAGCGAACGCGGGCGGCTTGGCAGGCCGATCCTCTGGGCGACGGTCCGGAGCTTCGCGCCAAGCGGGACGCGCGCAACCCGTTCCTCCGCCGCAGCCCCTATGGGCCGCTTTGATAGACTGATTGGCTGAGTTCCTCATGAAGCAACACGCCTTCCTCGTCCTACTCTGTGGTTTGGCCGCCGCCGTCGCGGCCGACGGTCCCAAGGTGACCCTACCCGCGCCGTACCACACGCCGTCAACGCCGAATCCGCCGAAGGTGGTGGCGCAGGGCTCGCGACAGATGCATCTGCCGGCCGGTTTCACCGTCGAGGAGTATGCGTCGGGATTCCAGAAGCCGCGCTACATGATCGAACTGCCGGGAGGGACCGTGTTGGTGACCGACAGCGTCGCCAAGGGCGTCGTCCACGCGTTGCTGGCGGACAAGTCCAGGAAGCAGGTGCTCACCGGTCTGGACCGGCCGTTCGGAATGGCGTTTCACAAAGGCCATCTTTACGTCTCGGAGGCGGAGGCGATCAAGCGCTATCCGTTCGATCCGAAGACGCTCGTGGCCGGGCCGGCCGAAGTGGTAGTGCCGCTGAAGGGCTATGGCAAGGGACACTGGACGCGGTCGCTGGCGTTCGACAAGAAGGGAAGGCTCTACGTGTCGGTCGGCTCGGGATCGAACGCCGACGCGGGAGATCCGGAAGATCGCGCCGCCATCAACGTGTACAATCCGGACGGCTCCGGCCATGAGATCCTGGCGAAGGGGCTGCGAAACCCGGTCAGCATTCGCTGGAATCCTCGCAGCGGCAAGCTGTGGACCACCGTGCAGGAGCGGGACGGGCTGGGCGACGGCTTGGTGCCCGACTATTTCACCGGGATCAAGCCTGGCGCCTTCTATGGCTGGCCCTACGCGTACCTGGGGCCGAACGAGGAACCGCGATTGAAGGGCGCGGCGCCCGATCTGGTCGCCAAGACGATCGCGCCGGACGTGCTGCTTCCGCCTCACGCCGCCGTCATGGATTTCGTCTTCTATACCGGCAAGGCCTTCCCCGCCAAGTACCGCGAAGGCGCGTTTCTCGCCTTCCGTGGCTCGTCGAACCGCTCCAAGCGGCTGGGCTATTCGGTCGTGTTCGTCCCGTTCAAGGGCGGCAAGCCGGCGGGGCCGCCCGAGGATTTTCTGACCGGATGGATGGACGGCGAAGATTCGAAGGAAGTCTGGGGACGTCCGGTCGGGATGCTGCAACTCGGCGACGGCAGCCTGCTGGTCAGCGAAGACGGCAACAACAAGATCTACCGGATCCGGTTCAAGGGCTGACGTCGAGTCGGCGCCGCATGCGGCTCAGGGGCGTATGCCGCGGAGGTTCATGCGGATACGATATACGCTTGTACGCGCGGTGACATACAGCGTCTGCGCGTCGGCGTCGCCCCAGTGGAGGTTCGCCGGCAGTTCGGGGAAGTGGATCGTTCCCAGGTGCTTGCCCTCCGGCGTGAAGATCCAGACGCCCCCGCCCGGTCCGGTGCAGTAGAGATTGCCCTCGATATCCAGCTTCATGCCATCCGGATTGCCGGGAGTGCCCGCCGTGTGGCGGAGGTCGGCGAAGATGGAGCCGTTGGATAGCAGCCCGTCCGGGGTGACATCGAACCGCATCCACATCCGCTGATCGGGGTGGGAGTTGCCGACGTACAGGACGCGCTCGTCCGGTGAGAACGCCAAGCCGTTCGGTCGCGAGAAGTCCTGGTGCAACAAGGTCAGTTCGCCGTCGCGCAGGCGAAAGACACCGTTGAAGCCGAGCTCCTTTTTGGGGTCGTCATCCTGCTTGGCGAAACCGTACGGCGGATCGGTGAAGTACAGATCGCCGCTCGAGTGGTACACCAGATCGTTCGGCGAATTCAACCGCTTGCCCTCGAAGTGGGATGCCAGCACGGCGAGGCTCCCATCCCCTTCGATCCGCGTCACACGTCCGTTGGCATGCTCGCAGACGGTGATCCGGCCAAGCGCGTCGAGCGTCAGCCCGTTGGAGCCGATGAAGACGCCCGGAACCACATCGATGCCGTCGTAGCCGGAGGGCTTTCGGAACAGGCTCACCGAACCGTCGCGGGGGTCCCACCGGTACATCGAATTGGCCGGTATGTCGCTGAAAACCAAGGATCCGTCGCGCGTCCAGACGGGACCTTCGGTGAAGATGAAGCCGCGGGCGATTCGCTCGATCCGGGACGATGCCGGAACCAGCCGGTGAACCGCCGGGTCGGCGGCCTGCAGGAAGTCTTGGGTGCTCATTCGCTCGCCCGATTGTAGCGCGGCGAGAGCCCCTGTGGTAAACTGGAAACGTTGTCCCAAAGCGGGGACGTAGTTCAGTTGGTT
>SYLY01000219.1 GCA_005808475.1 Acidobacteriota bacterium | reverse complement strand
TGGACGTCGCCTTTCACCGTCGCGAGAATCACCTTGCCGCGCGCGGCCGTATCGCTCTTCTCCATGAACTGCTGGAGGTGATTGACCGCCGCCTTCATCGCCTCGGCCGACTGCAGCACTTCGGCCACGATCAACTCGTTGTTGTTGAACAGCCGCCCGACCTCGGTCATACCCGCCATCAGCGGTCCATTGATGATGTCGAGCGGCGCCACGCCCTCGGCGCGCTTCAATTCCAGATCGGCGGTCAGGCCGTCCTTGGAGCCTTCGATGATGTAGTTCGCCAGCCGCTGGTCGAGTGGCAGATCTTCTTTCTTGGGCTTCTCCTTCACCGCGCCTCGGAAGTGTTCGGCGATCGCGGCGATGTGATACTGATTCACCGCGATCTTTTGCTCGCGGCTTTGCTCACGCCAATCGGCGGGGACGTTCGCCAGGATTTCGCGGTGGACGTGATCCGCCGCAACATTGACTGGCGGCAGGTTGAACAGCAGGCTCTCGGCGAGTTGCCGCTCGTGCGCCGGGATCGACGCGAACCGCTCGAGCTTCTCCGCGTTCACGATCGCCAGATCGAGCCCCGCCTTGGTGCAGTGATACAGGAAGACCGAGTTGACGACCTCGCGCGCGGCGGGCGGCAGGCCGAACGAAATGTTCGATACCCCGAGCACGGTCTTGACCCAAGGGATGCGCGCCTTGATCAGCCGCACGCCTTCCACCGTTTCCACCGCGCCGCCAATGTAGTTCTCGTCGCCGGTGGCGCAGGGGAATACCAGCGGATCGAAGATGATGTCCTCGGGTGGGATGCCGTATTTCGTCGTGAGCAGATCGTGGCTGCGTTGCGCGATCCCCAACTTGCGCTCGCGGGTGAACGCCTGCGCCTGGAGCTTGTCTTCGTCAATGGTTCCGACCACCAGAGCCGCACCGTAGGCCTTGGCCACCGGGCAGATCCGTTCGAACTTCTCCTCGCCATCCTCGAGATTGATCGAGTTGATGATGCTCTTTCCTTGGCAGTAGGTCAGGGCCAACTCCACCGCGGCCGGATCGGTGGTGTCGATCATGATGGGCGCCTTGACCTTGGCGATCAGCTTTTCGTAGAAGGGCGGAACGTCCTTGCGCTCATCGCGTTCGGATTGCTGCAGGCACACGTCCACGATGTGCGCCCCGTTGCGGACCTGCCGCCGCGCGATGTCGGTGGCTTCTTCCCACTTGTCCTCGTTGATCAGCTTCTTGAAGGCGCGCGAGCCGATGACGTTGGTCCGCTCGCCGACGATCAGGGGGCGGTTGGAATCGTCGGCTTCCACCAGGTCGACGCCGGAGTACCAGGCGCGGTGTGGAGACGCCGGATGCCGCCGGGGCGCCTTGCCCTGCGCCATCTGGGCGATCGCGGCGATATGCGCCGGTGTCGTGCCGCAGCATCCGCCGACTATGTTGAGCCAGCCGTTACTGGCGAACCGCTCGAGTTGAACCGCCAGCGACTCCGGACCTTCCGGAAACGTACCATCCGGCTGCGGCAACCCGGCGTTCGGATAGCACGACACGCGGAACGGCGTCATCTCATGGACGGTCCGCAGGCGGTCGGTCATGAACTCGGGGCCGGTGCCGCAGTTCAACCCAACCGCCAGCAGATTCGCGTGGCCGATGGAAGCGCAGAACGCGTCGATGGTCTGGCCGGCGAGCAGCGTCCCCATCGTTTCCACGGTGCCGGAGACCATCACCGGATAGCGGTCGCCCAGTTCGCGGAACAGCCGTTCCATGCCGAGGATGCCTGCCTTCACGGTGCGGGCGTCGTTGCAGGTTTCCAGCAGCAGGATGTCGCAGCCGCCGTCGATCAGCGCCTTCGCCTGCAAGTAGTAGCCGTCAAGCAACTCGTCGAACGTGACGCCGCCGGTGACGCTGATCGCCTTGGTGGTGGGACCCATCGAACCCGCCACCCATCGCGGGCGGCCCGGCTGGGAAAAGCGATCGGCCTCGGCGCGCGCGATCGCCGCTGCCGCCTTATTGATTTCGTAGGCCTCGTCCGCCACCTGGAACTCGGCGGCGGAAATCGGGTGTCCGCCGAACGAGTTCGTTTCGACGATGTCGGCTCCGGCCTCCAGATATTGCCGGTGCACGTCCGCTATCAGATCCGGGCGCACGCGGCAGACGTTGTCGACGAAGTTCTCGAATTTCGGGCCCCCGTAGTGTTCGATCGTCAGCTTGGCCTGGAGGATGCTGCCCATGGCGCCATCGATAATGACGATGCGGCTATCGAGCGCGTCCAGGAGCGCCTGGCGCCGGGTTTGAGTTTGGTTCATTTGTGACGGAAAAGGAGGGACTGTCTTCTATTTTAGCCGGCCCCCCGGCGTCACGAGAAGCGATCACCCCGTTGCCAGATCCACTTGCTGCACCGTCCCCACCGAGCCTGCTTCCGACAGATAGACCCCCGTCGCGCGAACCTGGCCGTGCGATACATTGCGGCTGTCTTTCAGTTCGAACGGCGTTTCGGCCGACGATACCGAGATCGCGCCGACGCCTGCCTGGGCCAACGTGGACAAGCCATCGCGGGTCCAGAGCCGGAGTTTGGCGAACACGGCGTCGCCCTCGTCGATCCAGCCATTGGCGTCGGAGTCGTACTCGGACAGTTCCGCGAATCCGTCGCCGGTGCGGGGACCGAACAGCTCGGAGCCGTCGTTCACCTTGCCATCTTCGTTGGCGTCCAGCGCCAGAAAGCCGCTGCCATCGGCGACGAACGAGATCCGGTCGGAGGTTCCATCCGAGTTCAGATCGAAGTCGATCTTACCGGCCGAGAGCCTGGCGGGCGCGCCTCCGAAATTCACCACAAGTGGGTCCGTCGCCTTGCCCGCTCCGATAATCGTGGACGTCGCGGAGTAGAACTCGCGATCCAACGTCAACGTGGCCGCGAACGAAACGGACCGGCCATCGGCGAGTTCGACCACGCCCTGTGCGCGGAAGCTGGTGTGCTCGGTCTCGGCATGGATCTCGGTCCGGCGCCGCGCAGGGGCTGCCGCTGCCGCTGGCTGGCTGGACGCGGCCTCGGCTCGCGGACCCGCGCCGCGCCGCCAGTCGATCCGGCCTCCCAACAGCGCCTCCACGGTCAGGGCCGTCAGCCGCTCGCGCGCATCCAGCCCCTCGAGATCCTTACGTTCCTCCGACGCGGCCGCGGCCTGCGCCGCCTGGGAGATTCGCACCGTGTCCCGGGGAACATTCGCGGCGCGAGCGACGGTCTCCTCGCGGACCGCTGTATAGCTTTCCAGACGGTGCGTGGCCTGGTAGGAGATGACCGAAGATTCGACTCTCATCGCCGGTCATATCGGCCAGTCCGGCCCTTTCTTGAAACGGCCTAACCGAGCCCCATCCGTTCGAGCTTACGATAAAGCGTCTTTCGCTCGATGCCGAGGATCCGGGAGGCGCGGGATTTGTTGCCGTTGGTTGCCGCCATCACCTTGCGGATCTGATCGGCCTCGGCGTCCGCCAGCGTCTCGGTCGACACATCCCGCGGGTCCATCGCCTCGATCGCCTCGCGCACGGCGGCGCCGTCGACGCGGCCCGCCTCGGCGAGAATCGTCAGCCGCTCCATCATGTGCTGCAACTGGCGGACGTTGCCCGGCCACGTGTAGTTCTCCAGTTCCTTCTCGCCGGATTCGGTAAGCCGCGCGCTGGTCCCATACCGGACGTTGTATTTCTTGAGAAAGAAATGCGCCAGCAGCCGGACGTCGCCGGCGCGCTCCCGCAACGGAGGAAGCGCCAGGCTGACCACGTTGAGGCGGAAAAACAGGTCCTCGCGGAACTTCTCCTCCTCCACCATCTTCGCCAAGTCCCGGTTGGTGGCGGCCACCACGCGCACGTCCACTTTCGCCGACTTGTTGGAGCCCAACGGACGCACGGTCCGCTCCTCGAGAAACCGCAGCAGCCGCGTCTGGAACGCGGCGTCGATCTCGCCGATCTCGTCGAGAAACACGGT
>SYLY01000025.1 GCA_005808475.1 Acidobacteriota bacterium | reverse complement strand
CATCGGCACGCTGGCGCACAAGGCCGTCGATGCCGGCGCCGACGTGGTGATCGTGTCGAGCGACAAGGACATGCTCCAGTTGGTCAACAGCCATGTCCGCATGCTCAACCCGGCCAAGGACGACGAGTGGTACGACCCGGCCAAGGTCGTCGAGTTCATGGGCGTCGAGCCACGCCAGGTCGCCGACCTGCTGGCCCTCAAGGGCGACTCGGTCGACAACATCCCCGGAGCTCCCGGCATCGGCGACAAAGGAGCGCGCGACATCATCCAGCGGTTCGGCTCGGTGGAAGCCGCTCTCGACCGGGCGGCCGAGATCGAGCGGCGGTCCTACCGCGAGAGTCTGCAAAACAACCGCGAACAGGTAGAACTGTCCAAGCGCCTGGCGACCATCGCGACCGATGTCCCGGTGGAACTGGAACTGGAAGCGGTCGCCGCGCGCCTACCTGACGAGGAGGCGCTCCGGGCGATCTACACCGAGCTGGAATTCTTCAGCAAGCTGCGCGAGTTGAAGCCCGTCACGCCGCCCGCGCCGGTCGAGACGCGGTCGCTCGACGATCCGGCGGCGGTGGCCGAGTGGTGGAAATGCAGCCCCGCTCCGGTGGCGATCTGTTTCGGCGCCGAGGGCGAAGGTTTGCTGGCGATGGCCCGGATTGGGCTTTGCTCGCGGGAAGGCGAAGCCGTGGGCGCCGCCGAGGAGCAGTTCGAGGCCATGCGCGCGCCGCTCGGCGATCCGTCGCTCGCCAAGGCCGCGCACGACGGAAAGAGCTTGGTCGTGGAACTGGCGCGCCGGGGGATCGGCGTCGAAGGCGTGGTGGACGATTCGCTGCTCTACGGCTTTCTGCTGAACGCCGATCCGGGCGGCTGCTCGCTCGACGCGCTGTGCAACCTCTACTTGGGGCGGCCGGCGCCGGGTTCGATCGACGAAGCCGCCGCCGCGATCTGGCAACTGAACCGCCGGCTGAAAAGCGAAGTGGAAACCCGCGGTTTGCGGCGCGTCTACGACGAGATCGACCTGCCGTTCTCGCCGGTGCTCGCGCGCATGGAACTCGAGGGTGTGCGCATCGATCCCGGCGCTCTACGAGCGATGTCGGCGCGGATGGAATCCGAGATCGACCGGCTCGGTTCGGCGATTCAGGCGATCGCCGGCCATCCGTTCAACGTCAACTCGCCGCAGCAGTTGAGTAAGGTGCTGTTCGACGAGATGAAGCTCCCGCCGCCTCCGTCTAGAGCCAAGAACAAGCCCGTGTCGACGGCGGCCGGCGTGCTCGAAACGCTGGCCGAGGAGCACGAGATCGCGAGGCTGTCGCTCGAATACCGGCAGGTGGCCAAGTTGAAGGGCACCTATGTCGACGCGCTTCCGATGCTGATCGATCCCGGCACGGGCCGCCTGCACACCTCGTTCAATCCGGCGGGAGCGGCGACAGGCCGGCTGTCGTCTTCGAACCCGAACCTGCAGAATATCCCCATTCGCACGGAGCTCGGGCGGGCGATCCGCGCCGCTTTCGTGCCCCGCGACGGTTGGAAGCTGGTGGTGGCCGACTACTCGCAAATCGAATTGCGGCTGCTGGCGCATCTGTCGAACGACGAAGTGCTGGTGGACGCGTTCACGCGCGGCCAGGACATCCACACTCGCACCGCCGCCGAGGTGTTCGGAGCGGCTCCCGCCGACATCACGCCGGACCTCCGGCGCGCGGCCAAGGCGGTCAATTTCGGCATCGTCTACGGACTGAGCGCGTTCGGACTGGCGGGGCAACTCGGGATTACCCGATCCAAGGCGGAAAGCTATATCAAGGGTTACTTCGAGCGTTACGGCGGGGTGCGCAAGTTCCTGGACCAAACCATCGCCGAGGTCAAGCTCACGGGCTTCACGCGGACGATGTTCGGCCGCGAGCGCCCGATCCCCGATATCAACAGCCGCAACCCGAACGCGCGGGGCTTCGCCGAACGGACCGCCGTGAATACGCCCCTGCAAGGCGCCGCCGCCGACCTGATCCGGATCGCGATGATCCGCATCGACGCGGAATTGCGGAGGGGATGGCGGTCGAAGATGCTGCTGCAGGTCCACGACGAACTGGTGTTCGAGGCTCCGCCGGAGGAGACGGACCGTTTGCGCGAGATGGTGCGCCGCGAGATGGAAGGCGTTACCACGCTTCGCGTGCCCTTGGTGGCGGATACGGGAGCGGGAGATAATTGGCGGGATGCGAAGTAGAATCGCGATCGCGCTGACCTTGGCGCTGGCGTCGTGCTCGGGTCCGTCCGAAGAGAAGAAGGCGCCGCGGAAGGCGGCCGTTCCGGAGAAGCCGCCCGGCGTATATAAGGTACGGTTCGACACGACGAAGGGACCGTTCGTGGTCGAAGTCACGCGCGCGATGGCGCCGCACGGGGCGGACCACTTCTTCGAGTTGGTGCAGGCGCGCTTTTATAACGGGGTTCGATTCCATCGCGTGATGCGGGGATTCGTCTGCCAGTTCGGCATCAATGGCGATCCCAAGGTCAATCAGGTGTGGGCGCTCGGCGCGATCCCGGACGATCCGGTGAAGCAGAAAAACAAGAAGGGGACGATCACTTACGCCAAGCTGGGTCCGAATTCGCGGGCGACGCAGGTATTCCTCAATCTGCGCGACAACCCGGAACTGGACACGACCGGATTCGCGCCGTTCGGCAAGGTGGTGGAAGGGTGGGACGTGGTGGAGAAGCTCGCGTTCCTGTACGGCGAGGTGAAGCCGCGCGGGTCGGGTCCCGATCCAATGAAGATAGAGGCGCAGGGCAACGCCTATCTCGACCGCGAGTATCCGCGGCTCGATGCCATCAAGGCTGCGTCGATCCTCGGGGAGACTCCGGCGCCCTGAGCCGGAAGCTTCGCGCGGGCGCGCGGGACTATACTGAAAGCATCATGGAACGGCGCGACTTTTTCCGAACCGCCTCGGTTGCGATCGGGGCTTCCACACGCGTCCTCGCGGACGCTCCCATGCCGATGGCCACGCTCGGCAAGAGCGGACTGCGCGTCTCGCGATTCTGTCTCGGCGGCTTCCACATGGCCAAGGCCGGCAACGAGAACGGGGTCAAGATCATCCACCGCGCCATCGACCTCGGCGTGACCTTTTTCGACAGCGCTCACAAGTATCACGACGGGCGCTCGGACGAGGTGTACGGGCAGGCGCTCACGCCGTCGATGCGGGGGAAGATCCTGCTGATGTCCAAGGCCCAGCTTCGCACGGAGAAGGAAGCGATGCGGCAGTTGGAAGATACGCTGCGCCGCATGAAGACCGATTACCTCGACTTATGGCAGTGTCATGAAGTGGCGCGGCACGACGAGGTCGACAGGATTTTCGGACCCGGCGGCTCGCTCGGCGCGTTCGTGAAAGCCAAGGAGCAGGGCAAGGTCCGGCACATTGGATTCACGGGGCATCACGACTACACGGTGCACCAGCGCCTGTTGGACGGCTTCGACGGTTGGGAGACGGTGCAGCATCCGGTGAACCTGATCGATCCGCACTACCTCAGCTTCATCTCCAACTTTCTGCCGAACGCGGGTAAGAAGGGATTGGGGCGCATCGGCATGAAGTCGAACGCGATCGGCGAGATCACCAAGCAGAAGGTCGCCGGCATCCGCGAGTGCCTGTTGTTCGCGTGGAGCCAGCCCATCGACACGCTGGTTTCCGGCGTCGAGACCGTGGAGCAGTTGGAAGAGAACATCGGGCTGTTGAAGGCGATGAAGAAGCTGACGCCCGGCGAGATCGGCGAACTGCTGAGCAAGACGCGAAAGGGCCTGACCGGGCCCGGCGTCGAGCGTTACAAGAAGCCGGTGCAGGGGGCGGTGAACCACCGTCCGCATGGGGACGGCGACGACGTTTGATTCGCGGGTCCGCGGCGCTGGGGCCGGAAGCGCCGCGCCGCGCCGATGTCCGGCTGGCGCCGTTCGGTACCCTGGAGGGATGCTGAAGATTCCAGGGGCCGCCGCCGCTCTTGCACTGTGTCTCACGTCGGACGCCGCCGATCCAGGGTGGCCGCGATTCCGCGGTCCGGACGCCAACCCAGCGTCGGAGACCGCCAAGCCGCCGGACCGGTGGTCGAAGACGGAGAATGTCGAATGGAAAGCCGCGATTCCGGGCCGGGGCTGGTCGTCGCCGGTGGTGGCGCGCGGGCGCGTGTTCCTCACCACGGCGGTGACCGACGGGGCATCGAAGAAACCGCAAACCGGCACCGAGTACAGCAATCAATATGTCGCCGAGCTGGTCAAGCAGGGGCTGAGCGAGAAAGAAGTCATGGAGAAAGTCATGGCGCGCGACTTCGAACTGCCGCGCGAAGTGACTCTCCACTATCTGCTGTACTGCCTTGATCTGAAGACCGGCGCCACGATCTGGAAGAAGGAGTTTCATGCCGGGCGTCCGCCGGGCGGGCGGCACCGCAAGAACAGCTTCACGTCGGAAACGCCCGCCACCGACGGCAAGGCGGTTTACGTCTACGTGGCGAACCTCGGTCTATGGGCGTTCGACTTCGAGGGCAAGCAGCTCTGGAACACGCCGCTCGAGGCGCTGCCGGTTTACCTCGAATTCGGCACGGGTGCGTCCCCGGTTTTGGCTGGCAACCAACTGATCGCCATCAGCGACAACCAGAGCAAGCAGTTCGTGGCCTCGTTCGACAAGCGCACGGGGAAGCAGCTTTGGCGGACGGCGCGCGACCTGGGGTTGAAGGAGTTACGGTCGGGCTGGTCGACGCCGTTCGTTTGGAAGCACGCGGCGCGGACGGAGTTGGTGACGGTGGGTCCGCGCGTGGCGGTGAGTTACGATCTCGAAGGCAACGAGCTTTGGCGGCTCGGCGGGATGGCGGACGCTCCGGTCCCGAGCCCGTTCTCGCGCGGCGGACTGCTATACATCGACGGCGGGCGGGGCAAGCCTCTGTTCGCGGTCCGCCCGGGAGCCTCGGGCGGCATCGGTCTGGCGGAGGGCGCGCGGAGCAATGCGCACGTGGCATGGTCCGAGCCCCGGGGCGGCACTTACTTGCCGACGCCCGTGGCGTACCAGGGATCGCTGTATGTGCTGAACGAGACCGGCATCCTGAGTAACCTCGACGCCCAGACCGGGAAGGTGGCCTACCGGAACCGGCTGGATGCCAACGCCGGCAATTTCACATCGTCGCCATGGGCTTACGGCGGCAGGATTTTCTGCCTGAACGAGGAGGGCAAGACGTACGTGGTGACGGCGGGACCGAAGTTCGATCTGGCCGGGGTCAACGAACTGGACGAGATGGCCCAGGCGACTCCGGCGATCGCGGGGGACCGGCTGCTGCTGCGTACGGAGAGTCTGCTGTACTCGATCCGGCGGCGGTGACGGGCGGTCGCGCCACGACGGGACGGAGGGCCTGGAACGGCGCGACGTCGCCGGGCCTCATGGATCTCGGTCCAGCATATTCTTATCTATTGAGATCAGTTCTTATGCATGGTAGAGTGGGGACAGCTACGCTTTTCAAGGAGGCGCTTCCACCCATGACCACCGTCACGATTTCCCTGCCCGAATCCCTGAGGGTCTTCATTGATGAGCAACTCGCCACCAAGGGCTACGGCAATGTCAGCGAGTACTTCCGCTCCCTGCTCCGGGAGGCACAGGAGCGGGAGGAGGAGGCGCGGCTGGAAACGCTCCTCGTCGAGGGCCTGGCCACCGGCGGGGACATCCCGCTGACCCGCGAGTTCTGGAGCGACCTCAAGGCCGAAGCCGTCGATCTCGCCAGGAAACACCAAAGCCGGAAGAAAAGTCCGTGAATCACTTCATCCGGCCCGTCGCCAGGGACGACATCGTGCGGCAGTTCCGCTACTACCTGCTGGTGGCGGAGGCCCCGGAGGCCGGTCTGCGCTTCGTGGATGCCGTCGCTGAAACCATCCGGGCGATCTGCGCGACGCCCCTGGCCGGCGCGCCCAAACAACTCGGGAATCCAATCCTGTCCGGTCTGCGTTCATGGGCCGTCAAGGGCTTCCAGGACATCCTCGTCTTCTACGTGGTCGAACCGGACTGCGTGCGCATTGTCCGCGTGCTGCACGGACGCAGGGACATCAAGAAGATTCTCGAGCGGGAGAAGGACGATGGAATCCACTGAAATCGTCCTCGTGCCTGGGCCTGTATCCTGTTCCACGCTTGCTGGACGCGCGCGGCTCCGGGGAGTCGCGCCGCAACGTGCGTAGCCCATTGGGCGGCGAAGAGACGGCACGGGCGGCCATAGGCGGTCCCGGGCGATCGCCAACTCGCAATTCCGCCCTTCGCGCCCGCAGGACAAGAGCGCCGGGCAGCGTCCGGCGCAAGCCGGTCGTGTCGCCGTGCATGGCATGGGCGATCCAGGAGCGGACGGACCGGGCTACGTGGCCCCGATCCACCTCGCCGGCGGCGTACTCGGAGGCTTGCCGCGTCAGCCTGCGCCGGGCTCGCTGGACTCCGCCCGCGAGCATCCGCCGCTGTGCGGGATAAACGCGGAACCCGAGAAACGGGATTCCCTCCGCGGTGGGATAGATCCGGCTCTTGCGTGGGTGCAGGAGCAGGCGAAGGCCGTCCAGGAACGGCCCCGCTTCGGAGCGCCATTCGGCGAGCCGGTTCGCGTCGTTCGAGAACACCAGAAAATCGTCGACGTAGCGAATGTAGCCGGGCGCTCCGAGTTGGTCGCGGAAGAAGTGGTCCAGTGGATCGAGATAGACGTTGGCCCAGAACTGGCTCGTCAGGTTGCCGATCGGGAGGCCGCGGCGGCGGTCGTGCGGGGAGAACAGGTCGTCGCCGGGAAAGTAGAAGATGGCCGGCTCCTGCTCGTTGCTCGAGTCCAAGATTAGATTCGCCAGACCGAGGACGCGCGGATCGTGGATACGGCGGGCAAGCCGCGCGGCCAGGACTCGATGGTCGATGGCGGGAAAGAATTGCCGGATGTCTCCCTGGAATACATGCGAGTAACGGCGTACATACTCCGTGCACCGGTCCAGCGCGCGATGCGTTCCCTTTCCGATTCTGTTTGCGTAGGAATCGGCGATGAACGAGCGCTCGAACAGCGGCGCCATGACGTTGCAAAGCGCGTGATGGACGACGCGGTCGCGATAAGGCGCGGCGGAGATGTGGCGGTGGGTGGGCTCGAAGATCTGGAAGGTCCGGTATTCGCCCGGGCGGTAGGAGCCGGAGAGTAACTCGCCGCGGAGCGGCATCAGGTTCTCCGCCAGCCTCTGGTTGAACACCGCGGCGGCGTGAGTGAAGCGTTTGCCCCTCTCCGCCTTGCGGGCCGCGGCGAAGAGGTTTTCGAAGCTCGCCAGCCGTTCGAACGAGTACGCGCCGGGAGCAAGCTCAGGCATCGGCCGGCCGCCGCGCCTGGCCGCCGCGGGCTTCCTGCTGGCGGATCCAGCCGCCCGTCATGCCGCCGGTCTCGTTCAAGGCGGCGGTCGCGAATTCCAACTGCTTGATGGAGATATACCGCAGGTCCGAGCAGATGCGAATCAGTTGGCGCAGTTTCTCGATCTCGATGTTGGCGGCTTTCAATGACGCGAGCTTTGGGTTTCCGTAGTAGGCCTCGATCAGTTTCTCGAGGAGCGAGAGTTGCAGGGCGACGATGCGGTCGCCGAACAGGAACTTGGCGTTGCGGGGGAAGGCTTCCAGCTTTGGCAGGAACCACTTCATGAAGTCGCCGGTCTTGGTGATCGCGTTTTCCTGGGTGGCCATGCAGTATTCTCGCCGATTTGCCGCCGGCAAGGGAAGGGGGCGGGAATGCGCGCTATACTCGTCGTGGGTCAGCGGCCAGATCGTGTTGCGGGGCGGGTCGTGGAACAACAATAGTGAAAACGCGGCCTGCGCCTACCGGAACGACAACCACAACAACCACAACAGGTGGGTGGGGTTCCGGGTGGCCATGACTTCATCGGGGCCGTTCGAATCAGGGCGGTCCGCCGGAAGGCCGGTGGTCAAGGCCATTGGCCGGGTGCAGGATTGAAGTCCAGGCCGCTGGTCCAGCGCCGGTTGAGATAACAGCCGGACAAAGATGACTCAGCGGGGCGGCGGGCTGGAATTCCAGTTGGCCGTCCCGCGGTTTTCGTCTTGCGGCCGAAAAAAAAATTTCCGGCGCCGCATGGCGGCGCCGGCGGGCTCACCCGATGCGCCGTGCCAACAAAAGTGCAGAGGGTAAAAGGGAAGAAGGGAATAGGGAAAGCTAAGTCCTGGCCACCCGGAACCCCACCCACCTGTAGTGGTTGAGGAGGGAGTCGTACCGGTAGGCGCAGGCCGCGACACCACTATTGCCGTTCCACGACCCGCCCCGCAACACGAATGTGCCACTTCCGGATTTGAACTCGCTGGACGTCCACTCAAAGACGTTGCCCGTCATGTCGTAGAGGCCGGTGTCCGGAGTCCTGCCCTTCGGGAACAGACCGACGGGAGAAGGCGCACCGATCCACCCGGAGATATTGCAGCGGGCCTCGTTCGGCTCGTCGTCACCCCATGCGTACTTCCGCCTCGCGGCGCCGCGAGCGGCGAACTCCCACTCCTCCTCCGTGGGCAGCCGGCATCGATTGCCAGCCCACTTGCAGTAGGCCTCCGCATCGCTCTTGGAGACGTCCACGACTGGTCTGCTCGGATGCTCGCGTTGCGAGTCCCACTCGTCGGGCTGGCGGCCCCCGTTGGCGACGAACCTGCTGTATTCCCAAACCGTGACCGGGTACTTTCCGATCTCGAACGCATCGACCTGTGCTTCCCGCTCGGTGGCAGATGCCCAGTCCGGTTGCGATTTGTCGCCCATGCGGAACCTCCCGCCCGGAATCGACACCCAGTAATCCCGATCGCGCGGAGTCCGGAGAAACGGATGACGGTCCCCGAGCGCCTCGCCGGCCGCTGCCCGATCGCGGATATCCACCTCGTCCGCGCCGCCCTCGCGAAACAGCAGAGCCATCTCGCCCACCAACTGTCCCCACCAAGGTTCGTCCAGTTGGAAGCCGGTGGGCCGCAGGTCGCGCAGCATGCCGGCGACCAGGGCGGCGCAGCGGACCTTATCGGGGAAGCCGGCCGCTTGGTCCTTGATCCTCTCGAGCAGCGCTTTCAACCGGCCGTGGCCCTGCTGTTCGATCACGCCGCCCAGCAGGAGCATGGTCTCCCGCCATTCGGGCTGGAACAGCGGCGACTCCTTTCGGAACAGACTGCCATAACCCTCCAGCCCTCCCAGCCGCCGGGCCGCCAGATACTCCTGGAACGTCAAGTGCCAGAAGCGCAGCTTCCGGTCGCGCGCGATGAGGATGCCGCTGTCGAGCAGTTCCGCGTCCAGGAAGTCCGAGGGCGGCTTGGACTCCACCATGCGCGCTTCCGCTCCGTGGCGGTCGATCTCCACCAGCCGGCCGCCCGGGTTGTCCTGCATGTCCAGCGCCAACTCCGCCAGGGCGGCGAGACAGGCCTTGGGTGGGGTGGCCTTCCGCTGTTCGCTCTGGTCCGCGCGCGATTCCGCGAGCCAGTTCAGCACGGACTCGTACAGCTCGGCGCGCTGTTCGGGAAGGCGCTTGTCGTTCCAGTGGACCACCGCCAGCGCGGTGAGCATCACCGGGTTGCGCGACATGTTCTTGATGTCGGGCTTTTCGGCGAGCGCCCGCTCGAGCTCCTTACGGTGGGCGTCCGCGGCCTCCTGCTGGCCGCCGTACAGACACTGCGACCACAGCCGCAGGAACTGGCTCACCGCGTCGTCGTCCAGCGGCTCGATCTTCGCCAGTTCGAATCCGGCCAGCACGGACTTACCGGTGTAGGCGGCCGGCCGCGTGGTCACCAGGAAGCGCGCCTTCGGGAAACGGCGAGTGGCGTCCTCGAACAGCGCGGCGATCACCTGGCGGCGGGCTTCGTTGGGAGCCTCGTCCAGACCGTCGACCAGGAGCAATGCCTTGCCCTCGTCGAGTTGCCGCTCGAGGAAGGCTTCGCCGAGTCCCCAACCTCCGGAGGCGAAGTAGTGGGCGAACCAGCGCGCGGGATGGTGCCCGGGCGGCGCGCCGGGCTTGCCTTCGAAGTCGCGGATGTGGGTGTCGAGGTCGGAGACGCGGACGAAGAGGGGAAGGCCGCGGATGGGCAGGTCCGCTTGGGGTCCGGTGGGGCGGACGAGTTCGTGGGCGACGCGGCGGAGGAAGGTGGACTTGCCGCTACCGGCATCGCCTTGGATGACCAGGCGCGTGGCGGAGAGGGCGCGATCGAGGGGGATGGGCTTGGACTCACGGTCGTCGCGCGAGGCGGTGGTGATCGGAACGTAGAGCCGGTCGATCTCGAAGCGGTGGGCCTTGCCGGAACCGACCTGGAGTCCGCGAAGGTCGATCCAACGCGTGGCCTCTCGGAGGTATTCGATGTAGCGGGCGGCGCTGGCGTCGGCGGCGGGTTTGGCGGGCTTGGTGTCGCGCCACTTGTGGAGCGCGTGGAGCACTTCGGCACGGACGCTTTCGGGGTTGGTGAACGGGCTGGAAACGCGGCCGTCGTTCAGCCAGGCTCTGAACCTGGGGAGTTGGGCGGCGGCGGTGAGCATCTCCGGGGTGACGGCTCCGGCGGCGGCGGCGCGGAGCAGGTGCGTGCCATCCTTTTGTTCCTCGTCCCAGGCGAATTTGGGGTCGGCGAGGAGGGCGAAGATGGGGATGCCTTTGGTTTGGGCGTGGAGGCACTCGAGCCAGGTGATGCTCTTTTCCCGCGGCTCGGGCTGGGCGGGCGGGATCCATCCGTAGCGCCATGCGGCGAGGACCACCAGGGCCTGGCAGCTCTCCACTTCGCGGAGACAGACGTCGAGGGGTGCATCGGCCTCGGCGGCGAAGTGCTCCATGGTGACGGGCGTGCATCCGGCATCGATGATCGCGTTCTTGGCGGCGATGCGGTGGAGACCGAGGTCGGCCTTGGTGGCCGAGAGGAAGACTCGGGGAAGGGCGTCCGGCATCAGATTACAGGTTACCTTGCCGGTGGGTGCGACGGGTTCGGGGCGACGGCGGTGCGGTGCTCGTTTCGTTGCCACCTACACCGGGTCACCGGCTGCTCACTCGAAGATCGTGGCGAGTTTCGCCAGCACTTCGTCCATGACCGCGGCGGGAACGGCCTCCAGTTTCCTGCCGCCGCGCGCACGGAGATCGAGGGCGCGTGGCTGATCGCAGCGAACCACGCCCGTCGTCTTGATTCCGGCACCTGTCAGGGCGACGGCAAAGCCGGCTGTCCGCGCGAAGTTTCCTCCGTTGGTGATGGGAAGGACCACCGGCACTTTGGTTACTTGGTTGAAGGCCTCCGGCGAAGCGATCAGGACCGGGCGGAGGCCCTTTTGCTCATGCCCCGCGGAGGGATCGAGCCCGACGAGCCAAATTTCGCCGCGCTTCATTAGAGGAGTTCGCCTCCTGCCGGCGTGTCCTCGAGCCATTCACGCTCCTCCTTGGTGCGGGCCTTCCTGGGATTGCACTGGGTAAGGAGTTCGTTCAGGGTATACCGGGGACGCTGCCGCGGCTCCACGACCAGCCGGCCGCCTTCGATCGCGATGCCGACCTGGGCGCCTGGCCGCAGGCGCAGAATATCGAGCAGCGCGGGCGGGACGGTCAACATGACCGAGCCGCCGACCTTACGCAGATTTGTCGTGTGCATGACGTTCGCCTGTTATATCCCAGTATAACCTGCCGGCAGAGCTGGCGGAGCCCCAGGGGAACCCACCGGCGAAAGGGCGCTCGATTCGCCGAGGACCGTGGCGCCCGAGCGGGCGCAGCGGAAACCCACGGAGTCGTGGCGGTGGGTGGGGTCGGCGGCGGAACGGCGCGCGCTTCGAAGCAGCGTCTCCGAGTCACACCAGCTTCCTCCGCGGACGCTGGCGCCGAAGGTCCATTCGGCGACATTGCCCGCCATGTCGTGGATGCCGTCCGGCGTGGCCCCGGCGGGGAACAGTCCCACGGGCGTGGGCGAGCCGCCGGCGAAATTGGCGTGCCGCAGCGTGGGTGGATCCTCGCCCCAGGGGAAGCGGCGTCCTTCCGCGCCGCGGGCGGCGAACTCCCATTCCAGTTCCGACGGGAGCCGGCATTGGGCGAAGGCGCAGTAGGCTTCGGCTTCGGCCCGTGAGACCCGGACGACAGGGCGGGATGGGTGGACGCGTTGTTGCTCCCACTCGCCCGGGGGCGTCCCGCCGGATTCGACGAAGCGGGCGTACTCTTGCACGGTCACCGGATACCGGCCGATCTCGAAGGCGTCCACCGAGGCCACGGCGGTGCGTTCGCCGTGCGCATCGGGATCGTAACCCGGATAGGCGGGATCCGGCTGCGCGCCGGAGAGAGCCGTGCCGGCGGGAATGGAGATCCAATAGTCCGCGCCGGATGGAGTGCGCAATCGCGGATCGCCCACGGTGGCAAGGGCTTCGGCCGCCTCCATCCGCGTGGCGAAGGCGAGTTCCGGGGCTGCGCCGGCTTCGAACAGCGCGGTCATCTCGAGAACCGCTTCGCGGTAGCCGGGTGGTTGGATCCATCCGCCGTAGGGTCTGACATCGCGGAGCATCGCCGCGAGAAGGGCCACGCGGTGCGCCTTGTCCTCGAGCGGTGCGCCGGATTCCGGCAGCAGGGACGCGAAGAGGGCGTCCAGTCTCCGCCGCCCCTGACGGGCTAGCACACCGGCCAGCAGCAGCAGGGTCTCGCGCATGTCGCCGCGCATGGGCCAGCCGCCACGCTCGATGCGGGACCGGATTTCGGCATCGGGCAGGCCGGCGAGTTGGCGGGCAGCCAGATACTCTCGAAACATCGCATGCCAGAAACGGACATCGGAACCGCGGGAGACCAGCATTCCGGAACTGACTGTGATAGTGTCCATTTCCGCGAGCGCCTCGGACGGCGCGCGGCCGCCGGAAAGCACCTCCGCGGCTTCGGCGCGGTCGACATCGGTGACACAGGCGCCATCGCGATCCTGCATGTGGAGGGCGAGGCGTCCCAGGGAATCGAGTGCGCCGTTGGGGGAAGGTCC
Organism: Acidobacteriota bacterium; assembly: GCA_005808475.1. GTDB lineage: Bacteria > Acidobacteriota > Terriglobia > Bryobacterales > Bryobacteraceae > SYLY01. The sequence continues at coordinate 7,276 of SYLY01000025.1, read as the reverse complement.
GCTGTCTTGCCGCGAACGGATCAGCCACGACACGATGGACTCGAACAGCTCGGCGCGCTGTTCGGGAAGCCGGCGATCGTTCCAGTGGGCCACCACGATGGCGGTCAACATGAGAGGATTCCGGGCGAGGCTGTCGATCGCCGGGTTGGACTCCACGGCGTCGCGGAGATCGATCGCGTGCCGGGCCGCCGCGTCCTTGTCGCCCGGGAACAGGAGATCGCACCACAGGTCCAGGTGAGCGGACAGCGCGGCCTTGTCTAATTCGTCGATCTGAAACGGTTGGAATCCAGCGGGCGGAGGATAGCCCGGCCGGGACGTGAGGACGAAGCGCGCTTGCGGGAAGACCATGGCCGCGCGCTCGATCAGCCGGGTGAGGGATTCACGGCGGACGGCTCCGTAAGCTTCGTCCAGACCGTCCAGCAGAAAGACGGCCTCGCCGCTTTCGAGAGGCTCGTCCGGGACAGGGACGGGTTGGGCGCGGAGGAAGTGGCGGATCCATTCCGGCGAGTCGACGGTGGGGGGCGAACCGGGTTCATTCCGTTCGGTGAGGCGCGAGATGTGGGCGTCGAGCTCGGCGAGGCGGATGAGAACGGGGTAGCCGGTGGGTTCGCCTTGGCGGCGGACCATCCGCTGGGCGAGCCAGCGGAGAAACGTGGTCTTGCCGCCGCCAGGCTCCGCCGAGAGGAACGAACAACGGGAGTCCAACGCCTTTTCCACGGGGATTGGCTCGCCGCGGGCGCCGGAGGCGGATCTGGTCGCCAGCCGCATGTAGGCGCGGGAAATGTCGAGCCGGAGAGCCAGCCCTTCGGGACCGCCGATTCCTCGCATGTCGATCCATTGCGTGGACTCCTTGACATAGTCCAGATGGGGATCGGAGAGGAGTCTGGCGAGTTTCTGGAATTCGGCGTAGTTGACGTGGCCGGGGGCGTCGCGGGAGACGATGGTCTCCCGCACGAGCAGATCCTCTTGCAGGCGGATCTGGACGGCGGGTTTCAGACCCTCCGCCGCGAAGGCATCGAGGCGTTCCTGAACGATGTCGGCGGCGGAACTGGGAATGTGGCTGATCAGCACCAGCGTGTCGACGGCGCGCCCCGGCTGGCGGATCCGTTTGTTCTGGTGGGCGATGGTCCGGTTGACTTCGGCGAGTCCGGTCAGGCCTTGATGCGCGAGGGTGGCGGCCAGGACGACGGTATCGGGTAAGTAGAAAGTGCAGACGGCGCCGAGGTCGGTAAGTCCGGTGCGGGCGTCGATGAGGATGAAGTCGGGGTTGAACGCCTGCTTGATTTGGTGCTGGATTTCGGCGAAGACGTCGTAGCCGAAGGGATGGACGTCCACGCCGAAGAACCGGCTCCACTTCAGCGCGACGTACATGCCGTGGTAGCGGCGATCCGGGACTCCGGCGGCAAGGACGTGGAAGCCGATGCCGGGATGGCGGTCGTCCTGGTAAGCCGCCGTGTACTTTCGGACGCCGGCTTCGATGGATATCCTGTCGTCGTCGACGTCGCGGAGGATGTCGGCCACGCCGCCCGTGACGGCGCCGGCGAGTCCGGCGAAGAGGGGGATTTGGAGAAGGCCGGGGGCTTCCAGGTCCATCTCCCAGATGACGACTTTCTTGCCGAGTCTGGCGAGTTGGAAGGCGGTGTTGACGAGAGCGATGGTCCGGCCGGCGCCGCCCTTGTAGGACCAGAAGGTGACGGTCTTGGTCATGCCGCGGCTCTCGAGTAGAGGTCCCGCGGGCGGGTGGGCATGTCCGCGGCACGACCGCGGAGAGCGAGTGTAAGCTTCCTGCAGCGTGCCGTCACAGAGGAGTTCTCGCGGGCGCGCCCGGTCGCGGAGATCAATGGCAGAAGGCGTTCCGCGGCGCGTCTGTCGCCACGGGACAATTGGCCCTCGAGTCCGTCCAGATACTCGGTGAGGATTTCGTCCGGCGCGTCGGCGATCAGCGCTGAACGCAGATCGTCGCCCAGTTCGGGCGGGTCTCCCCGTTCCCATGCGACTCGCTCCCGGAGGTGAGCATAGACGCTATCCCAACCGTCGAAGCCTCCCCTGGCCGGTCTAATTCCGTGAAATGCGATCGCCTTGGCCACGGCATCGGCCGCGACCGGACACGGTGGCTCCGAGCCGTACGGTGGCCGGACGAGGTATAGCTCCGTATCGTGGCGCACGTAGGCCCAGCCCGACGTGAAGTCCGCTGCGATCAATTCAGGCAACTGGGGCCTCCGAGAACGGCGTCAGTTTGAGTCCGAGCTTTTCCAAACCGCGAAGCACTCTGGCGAAGTCCGTGGCGACGGCTCGGTCTGCCTCGTGCAGGGCCTCGCCGAGGAGAAGGCGCGCTACCAGCCGGTGCAGTAGTCGATGCCGGTCTTGGGAGATCCGCGCCTCGGCGATGCACGCCGGTCTTAGGTCGGCCTGGAAGACTGCTTCGATGAACTCGCTGGTCGAGCATAGCATCCAGGGCCAAGCCGCCTCTGGCGACGACGCGCACTCGCTCGAGTGCTTCACTGCCGCGAACACTCCTCTGTGGGAGTGCGGCGAGATTTCGGCGCGGAGCAGCGGTTCGTCCAGCGTTGCATCGGCGCGCATAAAGGTCTTCAGGCTATCCGAGCGCAGATAAGCGACGCGGTTCTCGTCCACCGCCGCGGCCTCGAGCACCACGCACAGGTCGCCGAAAGTCAGGACGCCCAGACTCCCCGCGTTGAGCGCGGCATAGCGAAAAGTCTCACCATCCGAGAAGCAACCGTCGAAGGCCACACGCAATTCCCAATATTTCTTTAGGAATGCACGAAGCAGATCGTCGCTCGACAGGACTAATTCCTCGGCCCACCAGTCCGCCAGCGAGTGCGCGTTGTCGTAGGTTTCGCTAATCAGAAAATCGACGAAGCGGTCGAGCCGGAAGTTGAGGGAAAGCCGTCCCTCGCGCTCGACGAAACTGGCAAACATCCTGAGCGGCTTGGATGAGCCGGGATGCATGAGCGCGAGCGAAGTCATTCTCTCGTCGAGGGCGCCGGCGTTGTCCGCCGCGATCTGGAAAAGGTCCAGCATTGTCCCGGTAGATCCGATTATACTGCGCACCCGCGCTCCGCCGGCGCCGCCCTTGTGGGACCAGAAGGTGACGGTCTTGGTCATGCGGCGCTCGCGAACCACTCGCTGGGATGGCGCGGCAGGTCCGGCCCGAAGGCGGGTAGCGATTCTGGCTGCGGTCCCGGTCCTCGGCCACGCAGTGGGGCCGGATCACGGGGGGATCGTGCAGGCGGGCGGGGACGCGATGACATCGCGCAGATTGTGCACGCTTGTCTGGAATTCCCGGAGGGTCCAATCGGGAAACCGGTAGCTCATGAACTTATGAACACGCTCCACTTTGGACGGGTCCAGGAACTGGTAGACGAGCGCGAGATACAGATTCGCCTTTTGAACGAGTTCGATTTCGCCCCACCCCGCTTCGTTCGCCATTCGGGCGGCCATTTCGGCCGCCGCGAGATCGTCTCCCTGGGATACACCGGTCAGATGGCGGTGAATCGCTTCCGCGGCTGTTCCCATCAACCGTCGGGCCCATTCGCGCCGGGACTCCAGGATAGTGGCGGCGGGAGCGACCAACACCCGCCATCGGCGGTCGCGGCCGCTTACCGAGCTAACCGCTCCGTTGCCGCACGACAGGTAGGCGGCGGCGTCCAGCCGGGGTCATTCGGAGCCATCCACGCCAGCCGCGGCGATCAGACGCTCGGACGCCACCAGGCATGCACGTCACCAGTGGCCGCGAGAACGCCGGCGCCCAACGCTACGGGAGGCGAGATTTCGAAGATGCGGCCTTCGAGCAGCAGCGCGGCATACTCGTCGGGTGAGATGGAGCGCGGTCCAGCGGCGCCGGGTTCGAAGGGCTGTTGGATCGTGGGTCCGTCTCCGCCGTCAAAGAGCACCGCGGCGGAGTAGCAATGGGCGATTGGCGGACCTCCTCGCGAATCCAGGACTCGAAGACGGTGGCATAAGCGGAGGAGCCGGCGAGGTCCAGGTGTTTGTTCATCAACTGATCCCATTTCGCGTCCGCGTCCAGAGGCCCGTGGAGAAAGGCGGCCTGGAGGGCGAGCAGTTCGGCATCACGGCTGCACCACTTCGAGACATCCGTCAGCGACAGCGGGTTATCCTCGGCTCCGGACCGGAGGCGAATCTCGAAAGTCCACGCACGCCACTCGTTTGGCCGGTACGCGAAGATTCCATCGGGGTCGTTGCGCCACGGGCGGGCGATCCAATAGGAGGAGTGCCCGCCCTCAGGGTCGAAGTATGTGGCGAGGAATCGCGCGAGATCCGAACGCCAGAGTTCGAGTCCAATGCGCGAACGGTCCAAAAGGAGCTGAATCCTGCGGTCTTGCGTGGAAACTCCGTGCAGGCCGATGTAACCGCGGAGCATACCGCCAGTGTCGAAGGGCGACGCGGCTCCATTGCGGCCGGAGCACGAGGAGGCGGCCAGCGCGAAGGCCAAACCGCCTGCGCGAGGAAACACTCTGCCCGCGTAAAAGTAGAGGCAGGGCCCCACACCCAGGAGGAGTTCCACCTCTCGCGCGGCGGCGGACTCGTCGCCCGCCCGCATTCCGGCGGTAACCCATGCATGGGCTCCATCGATGGTCGTGACGTGGACGAGGGGGACGCGTCCGGCGGCCTTGGTAGCGCCCGTCAAGCCCGTTCGATAGGAATCGAGCCAGTCTTGATCCTCGACGACTGGGGGAAGGGCTCGATATCCATGGCTGCTCGTTCCATGCTCCAGACTTCAGCGGCTGGCGCCTGCACCGCATGGCGTCCTTGCCTCACGCCACGCTCAACATCCTGTGGGCGTAGTCCCGCCCGCTCGTCGCCGGGGGAAGCGCTTTGCCATCCCGGCGGTAAAGCTCGATCACTTCGTCAACGGCCGCGCACAGTTCCTCAAAAACGGCCACCTCGTCCTCGCCGTGGCAGCCGCCATACAGAAGTCCTGGACAACTACCCACGAAGCACCTGTCCTCTTCGGACCACTCGACAATCTTCACGTAGCGGGCGCTGTCCTTCATCTCGTGGCCTCCGTGATCGCAGCCTTCACTGCCTTCTCTTGGTATTTCCTGGCGTCGTCTCCGGGATCGCCGGAGATGGTAACCGGCCAAGCTACGCGTGGATGCGAAGAATTGCGGTGACTACCCTCGCCGCCCAGGTTGACGAAACCGTGCTTCTCCAACTCGGCGATCAGCTCTCGGAGCTTCCTCGGCATTGCCCTGGCTACCGGCATTATAACGCCAACAGCGGACGGGGCCGTTTCGCCGCTGGAGTTTGCGCGGCCACGGGATCCACGGAACAGACTGAGTTTACCCGCTGCGAAGCCGCGTGAGCGCCGCGGCGGCGCTCGTCATCGAGTAACAGCTAGCGGCTTCACCGCCTGCCCATCGGACACCCGGTCATCCGGGTGCGGAACACCGTGTCACCCGGCTTCGCTCCTGTCACAATCTCCGCCGCAAGCCCGCCGCGGTGGCCCACCCTCGCTGACGGCCGATTGGCCACGCCGCCTTCGACCGCAAACGAGCCCAGCCGCCGTCGTAGTGGAACAGCGTGCTGGCGGGCGCTTGCGTCACAAACCTCCCACAAGAGGAACGCCGCGTCCACGCGATGGCCAGCCGAGCCGCCTCCATTCGCGCCGGTGACACGATCTCGGCCAGCACGCGAAACGCTCCACTTCCACACCCGCGGGCGCCAAGGAACCGGGGGGCGTCTGTTTACTCTTCTAAATGACGCCGCATGAGACACAGTGGCGGAATACCACAGGGCGGACAAACAGCGGCAGACTGCGGTGACTAGTGGGAGCAAGCCTTTTACAACTAATACGATACACGAATCAGATGTCCAGATGCGGTCGGCTCACGAATAGCTGAAGCGGCGAGGACAATGGAACTACGAATAGCCATGAGCCGAACCGGGCAGGCTGGATGGCGCGGAGCTGCTCAGTAAAGTCTGGGCGCGCCTGGGGGGCGTGGGGACGCATCAGCCCGCGCTGGACTTGGATGCGTGAGGAACGAGGAAGTGACATCACGGCCCGATGGCGCTACAGTACGGGAAGGAACCAGAGGATCGAAGCGATGACCATTACCCCAAGCCCCAATCAGGAAGCGCTCATCGAGGCGGCGATCCAGGCGGGTCTGATTCGATCCGCTCAGGACGCGCTCGATGTGGGCCTGCTTCAGCTCAGTCGGCGAGTGCCGCCTTCCGCCAAGCGTGCGCCTGGAAGGAAGAGCCTCGCCCAGCTATTCGCGGAGTCGCCATTGAAGGCGCTCGATATCGAGTTTTCGCGCGACCCCGATCCCGGACGTCCGGTTGACCTATGACGAGATTCCTTCTGGATACGAACATTCCATCCGAATTGACTCGCCCTGTACCCGAGCCAAGACTGGTGCAATGGCTCGATGCCGCCGATGACGAGACCCTGTTCCTCAGCGTGATCTCATTGGCGGAAATCCGCAAAGGGCTCCGCACGATGGAGCCAGGACAACGCCGGACGGGTATTGTCGAATGGGTTGATGGCGTGCTGCTCCCTTGGTTCGACTCGCGAATCTTGCCCGTTACGAAAAGCATTGCCGAACGTTGGGGTGATGTGGCGGGCGCGGCTCAATTGCAGGGTGTCGCTGTCGGGATGGCGGACGGATTGATCGCCGTCACCGCACTCGAAATGGACCTCGTCGTCGTCACAAGGAACACTCGGCACTTCGAGGGTCTTGGAGTTCGCGTATGCAATCCTTGGCTCGGCTCTTGAAGACCGCTCGCCGCGGCGGTACACTCGCTACCAGCCGTCGAAGGGAAGCTCATCGGTTGGCGGAAGCTGAGCCAGCAGAGGTTGGTCCACGCCTGCCACGGGGCTGCCACGCTGACCTCGGCAAGCTCCGGACCATGCGCGGCCAGCAGCCTTCCATCGAGCGCGACCCATTCGCCCGCATAGGGCGCCGGCTCCTTGGCGAGCCACAGAGAAGCTGTCCGAACGGAGATAGGCGTTGGCGTCGCCGCAGTCACGGATCGTCATGCGGTCCTGCACCACGGCGGCCCGTATGGGGGTGCCCTACCGGCGCCGTCGATGTCCGCCGTGGGAGCAAGCCTTTTTCGTTGCTAACTAAAAAAAGAGGTGCTTGCAAAAATGTTTTAGGGATGTGGAAATCATTATTGACAAAGGGCGGCCAATGAAGGACGATTCGATTGGGCCTGTCGAGAGATGGATGAGACACCCACGCTGGATCGGAAAATGGACCACGCACTATTCACCAGGTTGACGCAGTTT
>SYLY01000218.1 GCA_005808475.1 Acidobacteriota bacterium | reverse complement strand
GGCGCGCGCGCTGGTCGGCGATCCACTGATTCTGCTGGCGGACGAGCCGACCGGAACTCTCGACTCGAAGAACGGCGACGCCGTCATGGACCTGCTGAAGAATCTGCACCAGAACGGCGCCACCATTTGCATGGTGACGCACGACACGCGATTCGCGGCCTATGCGGAAAGATCGGTGCACTTGTTCGACGGCCGCGTGGTGGAGGACAGCGAGGCGGTCAAGTGATCCGCCGCAATCCCGACATAGTCGCGATGGTGCTGTTGCTGGCGGTGCTCGCATGGATTCCCGGCGTGGCTCACGTCACGGCGGACGCCTTACCCGCCGCCAAAGTGGAACTGCTTCGCAACCGCGTGCGGCGGGTCGACGAGGAACTGCAACGCCGGATCGAACGGAAGCTGCCGGACAAGGTTCGGGAGAAAATGGGGGATCTTCGTTTCTAGCCCACCGGCCAAGCCGCCCAGACGGTCCGCCGCGGGAGGAGAGTGTCCCCAATGATCCAACTCAACGGTCTCGAAAAATATTACGAGAGCTCCGCCGGGCGCTTCTACGTCCTGCGGCGCGTGAACCTTGAAATCAAGGAAGGCGAGTTCGTCACGGTGATGGGACCGTCGGGCGCGGGCAAGTCGACCTTGCTGAGCATCCTCGGCATGCTCGACGCGTCGTGGGCCGGCGAGTACTTCCTGAACGGCGAGCCGATCCACAAGATGAAGCAGAAGGAGCGGATCGAGCGCAACAAGCGCTACATCGGCTTCGTGTTCCAGAGCTACCATCTGCTGGACGACCTGACGGTCTACGAGAACCTCGACGTACCGCTGTCGTACCGCAACATGCGGTCGAGCGAACGGGCGTCGATCGTGTGCGACGTGCTCGACCGGTTCAACATCGTCGGCAAGAAGGACCTGTTGCCCAGCCAGCTTTCGGGCGGCCAGCAGCAGTTGGTCGGCATTGCGCGCGCGGTGGTGGCGAATCCGAAGATCATCCTGGCGGACGAGCCCACCGGCAATCTCCACTCGGCGCAGGCCCAGGAGATCATGGAGCTGTTCGTGAAGCTGAACAAGGAAGGCGCCACCATCATCCAGGTGACGCACTCCGAGGTGAATGCCGGGTACGGAAGCCGGCTGATCTACATTCGCGACGGCTGGATCGAGCGCGACGAGGCCATCCGCCATGAGTGACGTTCGTCACTAGGGGCCGCATCATGACGCGGAAGCATTGGGCGAGCACGACGCTCGGCGCTGTGGGTGTGGCCATCGCCGTGAACATCGATGGCGTCTCTCCGGCGCTGTACCTCGACTGGCCGCGCGACTCGCGCGCGTTCGAATCGTTGGGGGCGATGGCGGGCCAGTTCCACACGATCACCCCCGCCGCCGCGCCGCGCGGCGCTGGTCCACCCGATGGTCGCGATTCGGGGAGAATAGAACCTCAGTGAGGATAGCTCTCACATTCGTGGCGCTCTCGCTGCGCGCCGCCGATTTCGCCGAAGTCGAGGCGCTGGCGGACGGCGGACACTGGAAGCGCGCGAAGGCGCTGCTCGAGTCGCGACGCGCCCCCAAGGACGCTCGCTGGCTGTGGTTGGCGTCGCGCGTGAAGCTCGCCTTCTCCGAACTCGACGACGCCGTGAAGCTCGGCGAAAAGGCCGCGGCGCTCGATCCGCGCCAAGCCGAATACCAGTACCACTTGGCGGAGGTGCACGGCACTATCGCGTATCGCGCACCCATCTGGAAGCAGCTCGGACCGGGGCGGCGATGCAAGAAGGCCATGGACGCGGCCTATGCGCTCGATCCCGCGCATGTCGAGAACCTGTTCATATTGATGCAGTACTATCAACGAGCGCCGGGCTTCCTGGGAGGAGACAAGGCGCGGGCCGTCTCGCTGGCGAACGAGATCGGCAAGATCGATCCAGCGCGCGGATGGCTCGCGCGAGCCACGCTGGCGGCGCTGAGCAAGGACGCCGCCGCGCGCGAGCACGCGATTCGAAAGGCCGTGAATACAAACCCGGGACACTTTCGCGCGCGCCTGGAAATGGCGGCGCTCCTCAGGGGGCGCGGCGCCTGGATCGAGGTCCGCGAGCATGCCCGGGCGGCCGCGGCGATCCATCCTGGCCGTGTGGAGCCACACGGTCTGCTGGCCGCAACGGCCGTGCACCTGGGAGGTTTGGACGAGGCGCTGTCGGAAGCCGCCAAGGCCGTGCCGGACGATGCCAGTCCGCTGCTCTCCGCGGCGGGAGAACTGGCAGCGCAGGGCAAGGACGCCCGGCCGCTGGTCGAACGATACCTGGCGCAGACGCCGGAGGCGGGAGCGCCCTCTCACGACGACGCGCGAAAGTTGCTGGAGCGCAAACGATGACCGATCGATCGCGGATTCTGATCGCCGACGACCAGCCCGGAGTGCTCGAAGCGCTCCGCCTGCTGCTCAAGCCGGAAGGCTACGCGATCGAAGCGGCCAGCTCGCCAGCCGGAGTGCTCGCGGCGGTGGAAGCGACCGAATACGACGCCGCCATCATCGATCTCAACTACACGCGCGACACGACATCGGGACTCGAAGGCCTCGAGTTGCTGAAGAAGCTACAGACGCTCGATCCTTCGCTCGGCGTGATCGTGATGACGGCATGGGCGAGCATCGAACTCGCGGTGGAGGCCATGCGATCCGGCGCCCGCGATTTCGTGCGGAAGCCGTGGGAGAACCCGCGCGTGCTGGCGATCGCGGCGACCCAGTGCAGGCTCACGCAGGCGTTGCGGCGCGGTCAACGGCTGGAAGCGGAGAACCGGACGTTGCGCGGAGACGGTCCGGTGCTCATCGCGAAGGCGCCATCGATGGCGCCGGTCCTGCAATTGGTGGAGCGCGTGGGGCCGTCGGACGCCAACGTGCTCGTCACGGGCGAGCATGGATCGGGCAAGGGCGTCGTCGCGCGCGCCCTGCACGCCGTGTCGCGGCGGTCGAGCCGGCCGCTGGTTACGGTCAACACGGGCGGACTTCCGGAGAACCTGTTCGAGAGCGAGCTGTTC
>SYLY01000217.1 GCA_005808475.1 Acidobacteriota bacterium | reverse complement strand
TACGAAGGCACCTATCCGCTGCCGGAGGCGCAAAAGGACCGGTTCCTGCTGAAGATCTCAGTGCCCGCTCTCGAGCGCGACGAGGAGATCGAACTCGCGCGGCGAAGCCTGTCGAACGACGCACCGGAGCGCACGCTCGAAAGCGGTGCGGTGCGCGCCGTTCTGAACGAAGGGGAACTGGCGGCCGCGCGCGAGGGGCTGGACGACGTCGGCATGCGGCCGGAGATCGTGACCTACATCGTGGACATCGTGCGCGGCAGCAGGTCGATGGAGGCGATTCAGGTGGGGGGCGGTCCGCGCGCCACCCAGGCGCTGGCCGCCGCCAGCCGCGCGCACGCCGCGCTGTCGATGCGCGATTTCGTGACGCCGGACGACGTGAAGCGTATGGCGCTGCCGGTGCTCGAGCACCGTGTGATCGTGCGGCCGGAGTTCGAAATCGAAGGCGTAACCCCACGCGAGGCGGTGGCGAAGATCGTCGAGAGCGTCACCGCTCCGGTATGATCGTTCCGGCGGCCCGCTTGTTGTGGTTGGTGGCGGCGATGGGGCTGCCGCTGGCGGTGATGGCGGCGGTGTCTCCGGGCTCGCGGCAGGCGGTGTTGCTGGCGGCGGGGTGCGCGGCCGCGGTTGCCGCGGCGGATGCATGGATCGCGCGGAATGGACTGCGCGGGATTCGCGCGCGGCTGGTGGAGCCCGTACGATTCCTGAAGGACCGCCCGGCGCGCCTGCGCCTCGAGATCGCAGGGATCGGCGCCGGACCGGCCCGCCTCGGCATCGCCTGGCCCGAGGGATTGTCCGCCGGGAGCGACGTGCTGACCGTGACCGCGCCGGAAAGCCCCTTCGTCGTCGAGTGGCCCTTCACGCCGGAACGGCGGGGTAAACACACGATCGGCGCGGTGCATGTGGAGCGGCTGTCGCGATGGGGATTCTGGGAGGTTCGTGGACCGGCCGGCGGCGGGATCGAGATCCACGCGATGCCGTCGCTGGGGACGGCCGGGGATGTGCTCTCGTTCCGGCGACTCACCGTGGGCCAGCGCGCCGTGCGTCAGGTGGGCAAAGGGCGGGAGTTCGAGAAACTGCGCGAGTACCTGCCGGGCGACGGGTTCGACGAGATCCACTGGAAGGCCTCGGCGCGGCGCGCCCGGCCGGTCACCAAGGTGTTCCAGGTGGAGCGGACGCGCGAAGTGTTCGTGGTCCTGGATGGGTCCCGGTTGACGGGACGTATGGCGGGATCGGACACCCGGCTCGAGCGGTACACGAGCGCCGCGCTGGTGATGGCGGCGGCGGCCGCGCGGCACGGCGACAAGTTCGGCTTGGTCACCTTCCAGGACCGAGTGGTGGATTTCGTGCCGGCGGGCCAGGGCGCCATCCATATGGCCGCGTGCCGCCGGGCGCTGGCGAGGATCGCGGTGAAATCGACCCCGGCCGATTTCCAGGAGATCGCGACCGAACTGCGTTTGCGGCTCCGTGGCCGCGCGCTGGTGCTGTTCCTCACCGATCTGGACGACCCGGCCGCGTCGGAGGCATTCGCGCCGGCGGCCAAGTTCCTTTCGGCGCGCCATTTGGTGGCTGCGGCGACCATCCGGCCCGACGGGGCGAAGGCGCTATTCTCGGACGCGCCGGAGACGGTGGATGAAGTCTACGAGCAATTGAGCGGGCACATGGCGTGGCGGGCGCTGAAGGAGCTCGAGATCTCGTTGCGCCGCCAAGGTGTGCGGTTCGGAATGTTCGAGCGGGAGACGCTCGGCGCACAGGTGGCTGGCCTGTACGCCGATATCAAATCGCGCCAGTTGTTGTAGGGTCAGGGGATGGTCTCGATCGGCGGCTTGGTGTGGACCTTCGAGATCAGGCCGCCATCCACTTGGATGCTCACGTAGGCTTCGCCGGGCGCGTTCGAGACCTGCACGTTGACGGCATGAACATCGCTGTCCTTGCTCCACGTGCCGTAGCCGGTGAAGGAGACGATGTCGGCGTCGCCCGCCGCCATCCGGGAATTGCGTGAGTTCACGCAGCTTACCGAGGACAGGTTGTCCATTTTGAACGTGCCGCTCTGCGCCTGATTGGTGTACTCGAAAGCAAACGTCTGGCCCGCCGGATTGCAGGGGATCGAATAGCTGTAGTTAAACCGCTCGTTGAAGGAACTCAGGACGTTTGTGGCCGATCCGGTCTTGAGCGCCGTGGGCCGGAACGCCGCCTGCTGAATCCCCTGGAACCTCATGAACGGGTTCAGGTCGGATCCGGGACCGGACGTGAACGCCGAGTTCGGGTTGTCGTAGTCCGGGCTCGGGAAGAGGAATGTGTCGAACGTGAGGACAACGGCTCCGTTGTAGCGAAAGACGTTGGTTCCGTTGGCGCCGCGCTCGAATTTCGCGGGTCCGACGTGCCGGAACGTATCGAGGGGAATTCGCGTGATGTTGAGGTTGATGATGGCTGAGAACAGACTCTGCGCGGGCACGCCGCGATAGAGCAATCCGCCGATCACGTTCCCGGAGGTGGTGTCGAGCAGGCCGATCGCCGGATCGAAGCCGTCCTCGAGCAGCACAGGGTCCGCCGTCACGTAGGTGAAGTTCGGGAAGAACAGCCGCTCGTTGTGTCCGAACATCGTGATCTTGAAGGAGTTGAGGGGGGCCGGAGCGTCCGGGATCGGCGCGAGCAAGCCGGCCGGCGGCAAGGTGCTCACCGCGATCGGCACCGAACCGTAAGCGGTAGGCTCACCGAACTGGATCGCATAACGCCCTTGAAGGTGAGTGCGGCCAGTCGCGAAGCCGCCCAACTGCGGGATGTTCATCGTGAACGTGTCGCCGAAGGAGGTGTAGTAGGAATTGGCGGTATACTCCTGCACCGAGTTTGGCTGTACCGAGATGCAATTGCCGCCGCAGGGCTGATCCGCCGGGACTTTGGTGGTGAGCTGCAGTTGCGGATGCAGGCCGGTGCCTGGAGCTTCGAATCCGGCGCACTCCCCATTCAGCAAGGGTCCGCACAAAGGCAGCGGGAGCCGCACCGGATCGCCGCTGAAGTTGTTGCCGAGCGGCAGGAACGTGCTGCCCGCGAATGTGACGTCCAGCAGGCCATCGGCGCGCTGCTCGAACTTGAGCCGCGCCGATCCGTAGATGCCGGGAAATTGGAACGGCGGCGGCTTCAGGCGGGGATTCACTCCGCCGAGCGCCACGTACCAGCTATTCGACACGAAGACGTTGTAGCGGAGGTTGGTCACTTCGCCGTTGACCAGGTTCAAATCCCCGGAGCTGACGGCCTCGAAGGCGTCGAGTATGACGTTCTCCTTGACCGGCATCTCGTAGAAGACCGGCGCCTTCATGCGTGCGTCGTCACCGCGGAGGTTGCCCGGATGGAAGATCTCGAAGTGCGCGACGTTGCCGCGCGGCGCGTAGAACTTGACCTCGAGGTTCCCCGCGAGGTGGCTCGCCCACATGGCGTAGCCGCCGAACAGTGCGCTGCTGCAGGTGCCGAAGGGGTTATCCTTGTCGTCCGGGCAGTCCTGCACCCGGACCGCGTCGGCCACGTAGCTCGCCTGCTTGACGATCGGGAGCGTTTGCGACAGGCCGGGAGGCAGCCGCAGCGGTTGAGGAAGGGGGGGCGGCGCCGCCTGAAGAGACAAAGCGGTCAAACCGAGAATTGCGTACGTGCGCTTCATCACTGCTTCTCCTGCGTCGCACCGGCCGGGGCGCGTTGAGGCTGGTATCGGCGGCGCGCGGGGTCGCCGGCCGAAACCTGCGCGACGTTCACCGCCGCGAAGTTGGTTCCGTAGGTCCGGTTCAACAGCGCCAACAGCTCGTTGGCGATCAGCGCGTGTCCGGTGATTCCCGGGTAGAATCCGCTCAAGGTGTAGAATCCGCCGAGGTAGTCGGCCGTCAGGACGCGTGTCCCCACCGCATAGCCGTTGGTGCGAATCCCGCGAAAGAACGCCGCCATGTCGTAGAGCGTCGCGCCATTCTGCTGGGCAGCCGAGCCGATCTCGGTGTTGATGGCGCGGATGCGGGCGCGGACGGCATCGGCCGTCGCCGCGCGGACGAACGATCCGCCTGGCAGCCGGCCTGTCCGCGTGGTCAGCGCCTGATTGCCGAGCGCCAGCAGACCGGTGGGGGTGACGAAGTCACCGCGCTGGAGACCGAACGTGGTGGTCAGCCCCGCCGTGGAGATATTGGTGTACTTGGGAGTGTTATCGAACGTCGTAAAGTACGCCGTGTCGAACGGGTCGGGAACGGTGGCGACAATCACTTCGGCGAAGGTCCCCTTCAGCCTCGTGAGGACCGTGTTCAGGTTGGCTCGAAACGCCGCAGCATCCGGTAGCAGTTCCGGCGCGCCGGAAGCGGCGGCGTCCGCGGCTTCGTGGTAGCCGAGGCTAACGATAACCAGCGTGGGATTCATGTTAACCGCATATTCCAGTTGCGTCCAAACCGGCTTTCCCTTGCCGAGAATCAACGCCGGATAGCCCAGCGTCAGATTGAGCGCGGTCTGGCGCGGATCGCCGGGCTGAACCAACGGTTCAGAGGGACGCCAACCGATCGCGTCCGCCATCCTCATTCCCGGAACGGAGAGGTTGAACACGAACAGGCTCGGCGGAAAGCCCTCGCGAACCGTGGTCTGGCGCGTGGTGGGCAGAATCGCGGGTTGGGGCGCCAGCCCCGGTATGACGGAGACTCCCGGACCCTGAAAGAGCGGTTGCGGGAAGTTGGTGCGCATCTGCTTGGCGATCAGGGCGCCGAACGTTTTCTCTTGGACATCCTGGCGGATGCCGAAATCGGTGACGCCGGCCGCCAGACCCTCACCCATGACGATGAACTGTGTCGTGTCGAGTTTCTTCGTCTGCGCGGCCGCCGCGGCGGTGAGGGCGAGCGAGACGAGAGCGGCGCGAATCCTCATTGGCCGGCCTCCGGCGACTTGGCGTTGGCGATCGAGATCGCGTGACCGGCGGGGACATAGGCGTGCCAGTCGCGGCCCATTCGAACCGGCGCCCCTCCGGAGGAAGCGATGTTCGCCGAACCCTGCAGAACGAAGAAGTGTGTGCGCGCGGGCACGCGGAACAGCGGTGTTTTTCGACCGGGTCGAATGCGCATCAGCCGGATGGTGCTCGGAATCTCGGGGTCTTCCTCGATCACCTTGGCGTCCACGCCTTGCGGCCAATCGCCGCCGGGATAGAGTTTGCGCATCTCGTTCCACGGGATGAAAAGCGGCACCTTGCCAAGGCTGAGCGAGAACTCGGGACCCGTCTGTCCGGGCGGCACCCTGGGACCGACGTAATCGAGCGGCACCTCACGGAACGGCGGCGTCGTGGAATCCGGCCGCCAGAGAAGTACCGCTACTTCGTTCAGCCCGACGTCCGGTCCCACCGTAACGCCCGGCGTGAACGGAGCGAAGCCACCGGCGATGAAGTCGATTTTCTCCTTGCCCCCGACGTTGTCGTCGCGCAGGACTCCGCGGAGCGTGAACTCCTTGCCCTTGGCGGTGAACTCCGCTCTCGGCGTCGGTTCGTATTCGACCTGGGTGATCATCTGGAACAGGTCGTCCACGGCGCGGAACGGCGTCTGCGCCTTCCGTTCGGGGAAGCTGGGCAGCACCACCTCGAAGGGAAGCGCGCCGGTATCGGTCACTTTGTATTGAGCGTTGGTGGCGGCGGTGTTCGCCGTGCCGGGCGCCACCGTCTGGAAGTCCTGGCGTCCTCGATGGGACAGGACGAAAAAGACGACGTCGCCGTCGCGCCCGCCGAACTGGGCGGACAGCGGCGCGCACAGGCATCCGGCGAGCATCGCCGGAATCAGGAACCGGTTGCCATGGTTTCGATTCATGTCGGTGAGCCTCGCTAAATGTAGGGATTGTTGGGATCGACGCCGGGGATTTCCGGCGAATCGAAATACCGGGCGCGCAACGCGCGCTCTTCCTCCTGGCCGACTGGGCCCTTCCAGCGCATGATGTCCCAACCGGTCTTGACGTTGGATGCCGGAAGCACCTGGAACTCGGCGCCGGGGACGGCGCGATGGCGCGGGAAGTTGGAAAAGAAGGTCGCCTTTACCGCCACCAGACTGAGGATGAAGATGAAGTCGAGAATCTCTTGGACCCCGTCGTTCTCGAATTGCGACACCAGGATGTCGCTGAAGTAGCGCAACCGCGCGGACTCGTTCATCTCGAGAAACCGGCGGTTGTACTGAATCGTCACCGGAATCTCGTCCATCAATTCGAGCCCCTGCTTGAAGCCACCGATCGCCAAACTGCTACCGTTGAGGAACACTTGGCCGATGAAAACGTCGAGGCAGTAGTTGGTGATGTCGGGTTCGAAAGTCGCCCAACCGGGATCGTCGTCCACGGGGATGATGGTCCGCCCCATCGCCGACAGGACGTCGTAGGGCAGACGGGCGTCCGCTCTTTTCTCCGGATTGGCCGCCAGCGCTCGCGCCACGGCGGGTCCGAACGTGATCGCTCCCACGCCACGAAGGGCGCTGGCGAGGAAGCCGCGGCGGGATACCTCGTCGCGGAGGGCTTGCAGTTCGCGAGTCATGTTAAGCTGCCTCCCGGGCCATTTGGGCCGCCGCCGAGTCGTTACCGAGCCGCTTACCGAGGATTTGAGTGATCACGAACTCCGAGGCCCGGTCGGCGGTGGCGATGATCATCGAATTCGGATTCGAACTGATGTGGTGAGGTATGACGCTCGCGTCGCACACCATGAGGTTGGCGACGTCGTGCGACATGCAATTGGAGTCGACCACCGACGTCTTCCTGCTTTCTCCCGCCCGGCAGGTTGTTTGAGGATGGAGTGCGCCCGAGGTCACCACGAACAACGTCAGCGACTTGTGAAGCACCGCCTCCGGATCGTTCGGATTCGGGAACGCGGCCACCGCGCCCACCTTCTTGTAGACGTCCCACACTTGCCGCACCGAGTCGGCCATCTCGCCGAGCATCTTCGGTTCGAGCAGCCCGTTGGAACCGGCGGCGAAGTAGTGAATCACCGGTCCGTCCACGCCACCCATGACGCGTCCCTCGACGTTGGGCTTGAGGTTGAAGATGAACGCTCCGGCGCGCGAACGGAACTTGCGCATCAGGTCTTTGTACTGTTGTCCGAAGTTACCCACCGAGGACGCGACCCAGGGCGTCACGGCCGGGAATCCGGCGCTGGCGAAGATGAGCGAATCCTGCGGCTTGCCGTCCTTCATGAGGAAGTGGTGGAGATTCCACTGGTAGCCGCGATCGGTGTTCCAATCCTCGCCGGGAAGCAGCACATCCATCGGAACTCCCGGATGCGCCCGCAGGTGGCGGCCGACGTGTT
The DNA here is from genome assembly GCA_005808475.1 of Acidobacteriota bacterium. Lineage (GTDB taxonomy): Bacteria > Acidobacteriota > Terriglobia > Bryobacterales > Bryobacteraceae > SYLY01. The sequence continues at coordinate 3,449 of SYLY01000217.1, read as the reverse complement.
CGTTAACCAGATGGACTTCCGAACTGGTGAGCACGGCCGGCGATCCGATCGCGCCCGCCGCCAGGATCACCAGCTTGTTGGCCTTGGCCGTGATTCGCTCGCCGTTGCGGATGTAGGTGACTCCGGTCGCCCGCCGTCCCTCGATCTCGATCTTTTGAACGGTCGCGTTGTCGTGCAGCACCGCGCCCGCCTCGATCGCCTTGGGGATCTGCGTGACGGTCATGCTCATTAGCGCGTCGTACTTGCAAGGCATGCCCGCGTTCAGCCTGTGTCCGCAGAAAAGGCAGCGGTGGCGGTTCGAGGCGTTCTCGAACACCGGTATACCCATGCTCTTGGCGGCTTCCTCGTACAGCACGCTCGCCTTGTTCCACACCGACCTCGGGTCGCGATGCACGTGGAGCAATCGCTCCACCTTGCGGAAGTGCGGCTCGAAGTCCTGCTTCGTCCACCCCTTGACGCCTGTCTCGCGTCCGAAATCGTCCCAGTCGACCAAGGTTGGCCGAACCCAGGCGCCCACGTTGATGAAGGAGCCTCCCCCCACCACCCGGGGCTCGCGCTGCACGCTCGCCTGGATCGGGTTCGAGAAGTTCATGTACATCGGATACGCGAAGAAACCGCGTCCCCGGTTCGACTCCGTGGTGTCCGGCAGGTAGTGCCCCAGGTTGATCTGAGTGGAGTAGCGGCGCCGGTCCGGCGATCCGGTCCCCGGCAGCGGCGCGCCTCCGATGTGCGGCCCCGCCTCGATGAGCAAAACCGACCCATGCGCGGCGACTTCACCCGCGATGTAGCCTCCGGCGGACCCGGATCCGATGATAATCACATCATAATCTGCCATGTTCGCCTCGCGATCGACCTAGCGGTCCAACTTGCCGTCGTGTCCACCGAACCGCCACGTGAGCCCCAGACCTATCAGGTTGGCGAAACTCCGGTACTCGCCATTGGTGAACTGGTGGTTGTTCGCCGGCACGTTCGTCGTCTTGTTGATGAACTGCATGAACTGGTAAAACATGGACAGGTCGACCGACTTCAGGGATTTGGTCATACCTGCCGTCCAGCTATGACGGTCGGTGTCCGGGAACAACGGCCCCACGCTTTTGTCCGGCACCGGTGACTTGTCGTAGATGTAGCCCGCCCGCATCGTGACGTTCTCCATCATCTTCTTCATGATCTTCGGACCGGGCGGGGCCATCTTCAGCGCACGCTGGAATCCGGCGTTGAACATGTAGGAGTTCTTGAAGTCGAACGTCAACCGGCGCTCGTTTGTGGTGCCGATTTCGCGCCCTTGGGCGTCGGCCCGCTTCTCGAAGTTGATCGGGAAGTCCTTGAATCGCTTGAAGTCCTGGATCTTGAAATCGAACGCGATCGTGCCGCCGAACATCTTGGTGTGCGCCACGCCGACCGTGTAGGCGCCGGGCGTGGTGAACGTGCCCGTGATCTTCTGGCTCGGGAACAGCACGTCCAGCCCGCGATCCTTGGGCAGGAACGGCAGCAGCGCTCCCGTGTTGGTGAAAGAAAAGGCGGCGCCGCCCTTCAGATGGCTCACCACATGGGTGCGATAGCTCAAGCCGATGTTCAGTCCGGATTTGCTCTTGAACAGGTAGCCGGCGGAGAGACCGGGCTTGTTCGCGGTGGCCGCCGCCCGCAGACGCCCTTCCGGCAGCAGCCTGGCGAACGACCGGTAGGCGAGATTGGGGTCCACTCCCGGAAACGCGTCCTTGGCCAAGCTTCGCGAAAAGTCGTCGGGGGCGTCGTTCGGATTCAGAAAGCTCTGCTCGAGGAACAGGTGCGTATGCACGAACGCCACGCCCACAGAAATCGCCTGCGATTCCGACAACCGGTAGGCCACCGTCGGCTGGAACCAATACTGCTGGAGAGCGGCGCGCGTACCGGCGAAACGGCCGACGTATTTGGTGTTGGCCGGGTCACCGTCGTTGAAGTTGGTGAAGTTGGTGGCGAGTCCGTTCGGCGTGAAGCCTCCGAACCCGATCGCCCACTTTTCGCTCATCCTTCGCGTCAGGTAAAAACTCGCGATGGGTATGAAGGGCTGGCTGACCGCGCCCGAGAATCCCTTGGCGGGAACCACCGTGCCGGGCGGAGTCTCCGTCGGCACGAACCGGAATTGCCCGTTGACGATCAGATTGTTCAACTCCATCGACATGCCGCGTTGAAACGCGATGCCTGCCGGATTGAAAAAGATCGCCGTCGCGTCCGAGGCCACCGCCGTGAACGCCCCTCCCATCCCCTGGGCGCGGGTTCCCAACTCGTTGACGGCAAATGCCGAGCACCAGGCTTTGGGCGCGCACGCCAAAGCCAGTGCAGCCAATCCTAAGGATCGCTTACGCACCAAGACCTCCGAACTGAACTGTCAAAAAAGGGCAGCCGCTCTTTCAAGCCTCCAAGCCGAGCGGCATGACGCCGCCGAGCGGAACCCAGTGCGTCAATCTTAAGTGACAACGCAACCCTCTGTCAATTGCAGCGCCCGTTGAATTCATCGGCGATTCGTGGGACGGTCTTTAGGGTGAATCCAGGGGTCGCGAACTAGGGGTCACCGGGGAGCAGGCGCGAGGTACCGCGATTGGACCCAGCCAGATCCACCGTGGAGCCCGCCGGCTCGACCACATCCACGTAGTGCCAAATCCCCTGCGAACGCAACAGCCGCGCCCGAACCCCCTTCGCCAGTGGGCTTCCGGGAATCGGCGCGAACTCGACGCCCGGTCCGGAGCGGATGTCGACCTGTTCCGACGCCACCAGGACCGGCGGCTCGTCATCCTTCCTCCCCATCACCTTCGAGCAAAAGCCGGCCATCGGAAACGCCGGACCGGGATCGGTTTTCATACCCGGCGAAATGTCGTCATGGCCGACGACATCCACCAAGCCCTACTCGTTCACGATCGCGCTGGACGCCTCGAGCGGGGCGGCAATCTGAGGCTCGGTATAGGTATGCCATCCGGAGACGCCGGTTTCGTTCTTGTGCACCGCCTGGACGACCTCGTTGGCGGGGATCCGCGCACCGAACCACGTGCGCCACTCACTGCCCACCTGCGTGAGCTTTCCTGCGTTATCCAGTTCGATGCCGATGGAATAGAGGTTCATGCCCTGGCGGCCGCGCCACTGGCTGGGGCCGGCGTGCCAGGCCACGCGGTCGAATGGCGCCAGTTGGGTGATCGAGCCATCGCGCCCGATCACCAGATGAGCGGACGCTTTCGCCGCCGGATTCGTCAGCCATTCGATCGACCCACGGGCCGTCCCGGCCGCCGTGAAATGAATCACCAGATACTCTGGCTTCAACCTGCGACCCAAGTTCGGCGTGGCTTTGAAATCAAACCCGGAGCCGTCGGCGCGGACGAGTTTGTGTCCCACTATTTTCACCGCAAACAGACCATACCAAACGCAGCGGCGGCGCGGCGAATCTGGTAGGGACGGCAGGACTCGAACCTGCGACCCTCTGC
>SYLY01000216.1 GCA_005808475.1 Acidobacteriota bacterium | reverse complement strand
CGAACACGTCGAAGACCAGCGCGCGAACCGCCATGGAGCTAGACCGCTTTCGCCGCCGCCTCCGCGAACGCCCCTTCGAACACGGCGAGGCTTTCGCGCAACGGCTCCTCGGGAATGCACAGGGGCGGGGAGATCTTGATCGCGCCGCCGCCGAGTCCTACCGGCGAGAACATCAGCACTCCGCGCTGCACGCAGAGGTTGACGGTCTCCCATGCCAGATCGCCGTCCGGCTCGGTCGAACCCGGACGCACGCACGCCACCGCGGCGACCAAACCCTTGCCATCCACCCAGCCGATCCGCTTGTGGCGCGACTTCATGTCGCGCAGGCGCGCGTGAAGGATCTCGCCCATCCTGGCCGAATTACCGGTCAGGTCTTCGCGCAGGATCAGTTCGATGTTGGCGAGCGCCGCCGCGCAGCAGACGGGGTTGCCCGTGTGCGTGGACGTCATGCTTCCCGGCGGATGCAGGTCCATGACGCGGGACGATCCGATCACGCACGCGATCGGCAGGGAACTCGAGATTCCCTTGCCCCAGGTGGTGAGATCGGGCAGGATGCCGTAGTGCTGGTAGCCGGCGAGCTTGCCGGTCCTCCCGAATCCCGCCTGTACCTCGTCGCATACCAACAGCGCTTTGTGCGCGGTGCACCACTCGCGGAGCTTCCGCATGTACTCGACCGGCGCGAACGAGGCGCTGCCTCCCTGGTAGGTCTCGAGAATCACGCCGCATACTTCCGCCGGTTGCACGCCCGCGTCGGCGAGGCACGTCTGGAAGAACTCGAAACTGGTGTCTGGAGTCCGGAAGCCGTCGGGGAACGGGACCTGCACGAAGCCGGGGTCCATGTTCCCGATCCACTCTTTCAAAGAGGGAATGCCGCCCGCCTGCTGCGAGCCCAAGGTGCGGCCGTGGAACGCCTTATCAAACGAGATCACCACGTTCTTGCGGCGGCCGCCCGCCTTGACGCCATGTGTGCGGCATAGCTTGATGGCGCACTCCACCGCCTCGGAACCGGTGGTAAGCAGGAAGACCTTGCGGTCCTCCTCGCCGAACATCGTCGCCAGTTTCTCCACCAGCCTGGCGCGCGGCTCGTTGGGGAAACAGTAGTTGGTGAGCAGCTTGGAGTTCGCCTGCTTGACGATCGCGTCCACGATCTCCTGGCGTCCATGCCCGGCGTTGGTGATGAGCACACCGCTCGACCAGTCGATCCAGCAGTTCCCCCACCGGTCGAATACCTGATAGCCCTCGGCCCGGTCCCAAAGGATGGGTGGCTGGCCTTGCATCGCCACGGGCTCGTAGCGATGCAGCTTCTCCACGACCTCGACCGCTCCCGGTGGCGGGATCGCGGTCACGATCTGGCGATAGGCTGTCGACACGGGTGCCACTGCCTGGGGCACGAGGCTGTACGAGCGCGCCACGGCTTATGATGCCTTGTCGGCGTCGTGACCGTAATACTTGCGGTAGTGCCCGTAGTAGTAGTAGTGGTCGCTCATCTCCTTGCGAACCTGATTCAGCACGAGGCCGATCACGTTTGCATGGAGACGCTTCAAGGTCGAGAGCACGTTGGCGACGGCGGCCCGCTTGGTTTCACCGGCGCGGGTGACCACGACGACAGCGTCGGCGATGGTCGCGATCTGCAGCGGCTCGGCGAACCCGAGCAGGGGCGGCGCGTCGACGATGACCAGATCGAACTCCTGGGTCGCGCGGTCCAGCAGTTCGGTCATCAGCGGACCGATCAGATCGCTGGCACGGCGGGAGGGAGGACCCGAGGGGAGCAGCATCAGGTCCGGCACGTTGGGGACCTGGAGTAGGACCTCGTTCCATTCGCGTTCGCCGATCAGGACGTTGGACAATCCCTGGTCCATGGTCATGTTCAGCTTCTTGTGGACCGTCGGGCGGCGCAGATCGGCGTCGATGATCAGAGTTTTCTTACCCTGTTGCGCGTGCGCGATCGCGAGGTGGACCGCGGTGGTGGTCTTCCCCTCGCCGGGCGACGCGCTGGTTACCAACAGCGAATGGATGTTGCGCTCGAGGTCGGAAAGCAGAATCGTGTTCCGTAGCGTGCGGACCGCTTCCTCGTAGCTCGAGATCGACTTGTAGCCGTATCCGTAACCGTAGCTTCCCTTGCTGTCCACCTTGATCAGGCTGTTCTCACGGGTGTTGTCCGCGCTGGCGGTCAATGCGATGAGGGGAGCCCCGGAGGTTTTCTTGACGGCGGGCAGCGTCCCAATGACGTCCGTCTTCAGGAAGCGGCTGGCTTGTTCGGGATCGCGAACCGTGGTGTCGAGAACGTCGGAGAGCACCGCCGCGCCGAGCGCCAGGATCGAAGACAGCACCAGCGCCAACGCGACGTTGAGCGGCACGTTCGGCAGGACAGGCCGCGCGGGCGGCCGCGCCTGATCGGACATCTTGGCGTAGTTGCTCTGGAATTGAGAGTTGATCGAGGATTCGCGGACCTTTCGAATCAACTCTTCGTAGAGCTTCTTGTCCGATTCGGCGTCGCTCTTCATCCTCTGATAATCGGCGCTGCGCGACATCAATGCGTCATATTGGCCTTTGATGTTGCCGACCGCCTTGCGGAGCATGTCCTCCCGGTCGGACGCCTGCCGGTAGTCCGACGCCACGCGCTCGGCGATGTTCTTTCGCGACTCGTCGACCTGCCGCTTCATCTCCTCGATTTCCGATGAGCGCCGGCGGTACTCCGGGTGGTTCGCGCCGTAGGTCGCTCTGACCTCGGCGAAGCGAGAACCCGCCTCTTTCAGCTTCTCCTCGAGGCGGAGCAGGTCGCGGCCCTGCTCCGCGTTCTGAACCGATTCGACCGATCCCGATTTGGTCGAATTGAAGATGGCTTCCTTCTTCACTCGATCAGCCTGCGCGTCCGTGTATTCCTTGCTGAGTTGCAGAAGCTGGCTGGACATGACGCTGGTCTTGTCCTCGGCGTTCATGAAACCCATTGCGCGTTCGAACTGGGCCACACGGTCGGAGGACTTCTCCATCTTCGCCTTGAGGTCCTCGAGCTGCGTTGTCATGAACTCGCCCGCCTTCGCCTGTTGGCCCACCCTGAGATTGATGGTGTGATCGAGGTAAGATCTCGCGACTCCGTTGGCGACGTCGGCCGCCAGGCTCGGGTCGGTGGACCGGTAGCTGACCTGCACCAGGAAGGTGTTGGGAGGGCGATTCACCCGTAGGCGGCCCAAAGTGATCGGAGCCCTTTCCACGGCCTCTCTACGGTCGGTGGCCAGATTCAAGGTCTGGCCCTCTTTCTCGAGCAAACGATGCTTGATAGCGACGGGCCTGAGGACGGCGTCCGACTGTAGCATTCGAACCTGAGTCAAGAGGAACTGGTCCTGATCGTACCCGGCGAAGCCCCGGTCCGAGTCTCTGCCCAGGACTCCAGTCGGCGCGCTACGATCGATATCGAGAGTCGCGGTCGCTTCGTAGACCGGCTGCATGCGGGACGACACGACGAACGTGGTCACCACGCAAGCCAGCACGAACAGGAGGATCTTCCAGGTATGCCGCCGGACAATCCATAGGTATTGCGAAAGGGGAATCCCCGAATCGTCCGCCTCCGGTTCCAGCGTCATCGGCGGAGGCAGGTACGCGGTCTGCAGCGCCCTCGAGCTTTGCGGCGAGAGTTGGACCGCCAAATTCTGATTCGGTTCGTTGAGGCCTTTTGGCATTTTCCGTTTACCTGAGGGTGAGCGCGTAAATGAGAGCCGCTGAAATTCCGGCAACCAGCGGCAGGCTCTTCTCGAGCGCGCCCATGGTCGACTTGCGGCGGTAGTTCTCGGGGATGTACAGGACGTCGTTCGCGAGGAGAGTCACGTCGGGCGACTTGCGCTCGAGGACCTTCTTGAGGTCGATCGACAGTTCGTTCTTGCCGCCGGACGCGCCTTCCTTGCGGTAGATGAACGCGATGTTGGAAAAGTACTGCGCGGTTCCTTCAGCCATGGCCAGCATCTTCATCAGGCTGGTATCGGCGCCGTCCTTGATCGGGAAGGCGCCGGGCTTCTTCACCGCGCCCATGACCCAGACCTTGCCGGCTTCCGGAACCCGGATTTCCTCGCCGCCGTCGAGCTTGAGATTGACCTCCTGATCGGCCGCGTCGATCAACTGCTTCACCGAGATCCGCTGCACCAGCATGGTCGGCTTGCCATCCTCGCCCGGTTGCTGCTTGCTCACCAAGATCTCCGGACCGGCGTCGTCGTCCAAGCCTTCGGCGCGCGAAATCGCGTCCAGCAGGGTGACGTGGGTCGCCGCCTGGAACGTGATCGGCCTTTTCACCGCGCCCACCACGCTGATCGGGCGGCTGCGAAACTCGAGGATCGACACGGTCACCACGGGGTCGACCAGGATCTGATCTTCCTTCAGCCCGTCGGCGATCGTCGCCTCGAGTTCCTGCGGGTAGAGGCCGACGGCCTTGATCCTTTTCTTGAGCAGCGGCAGGCGAATGGTGCCATCGCGGCCCACCGCCACGTTGCGGGTGAGTTCCGGCGAATCGTAGACCTGGATTCCGATGAGGTCGTCGACGCCGATCTTCTGGGACGGCATGCTGGAACTGCCGGCGACGTAAACCGGCACGGAAGACGGCCTGGGAGCGGGAGTCTGGCCGAAAGACAAGAACCCGAAAAACAGGACAGTCAAGACTGGACGCATCGTAAAACTCCCGGATCGAACGGTGGGAAGCCAACCTGGCCAGCCGATGCATTCGGCTAGAGACACGACAAGTGGCATCTCCGCTCCACCCAGCCTATGAGTTTACCAGCCCCGCCGATGGCGGGTCAACCGGCGTTCCGGTACGCGCTGGACTCCGATGAGGGTACGAACTGCCGGTGTGTACTATCGCTTGGCGGGAGGGTCCCCTAGGCCCAGTTCTTCCCGCATCGACTGGTAGACCTCTGGAATCGTTCGATTCGCGTCCACCGTCACCAGCATTCCCTTGTCGTGAAAAAGCTGCAAAAGGGGAGTCGTCTTGTCGTGAAACTCCTTCAGCCGCACTCGCAATGCCGCCGGGCTGTCGTCGGCTCGCTTGGTGAAGCCGGCCCCCTGGCCCATTGACGCCCGGTACATGACGCGATGATGCACGACATCGTCGGGAATGTCGAGATAGACGGCCCGGTCGAGATTCCAATTCTCGAACAGGTACTCGGCCTGAGACCGCGTCCGCGGAAAGCCGTCGAGCACGAACCCGAAGTTCCAGTCGTGCTGCTCGAGCCGTTTGCGGACCACTTCCTCCACGATCTCGTCGGGCACCAGCCGCCCCTCGTTCATGATTCGCGTCACGCGAGCGGCCAGCTTGGTGTGGTGCGCCATGTTCCACCGGAAGATCTCCCCGATCGAGATGTGCACGAAGTCGTAATCCTCGCACAGAAGCTGTGCTTGGGTTCCCTTTCCCGCTCCCTGCGGGCCGATGACGATGAACTTGTCCATGTGTGGCGTGCGGCGTTGAAACGAGGCCGAGTTCGCATTGTATCCTAAAAGATTCGAGGTCTCTTCTACTTGTCCCGCATTTCCCTCGCCTTCCGTGGTTTCTTTGCGCTTCTTTCGAGCGGCAAGCTTCCCGACGACATGGTGGCCGAACTCGGCCTGATTCGCCGCGTGGCCGTTCCGGTCACGCCAGCCAAGGCCGAAGCGCCCAAGGCCGAGCCAGCCAAGCCCTCCGATGGCGCGGTCCAGCTCCTCGCCACGCTGCAACAAGAGTCGCGCATCGTCGACTTCCTCATGGAGGACATCGCGCCGTACTCGGACGAGCAGGTGGGCCAGGCAATGCGCGGCGTGCACGAGCAGTGCCGCAAAGCGCTCGACCGTGTGATGACCTTGACGCCCGTTGTCGACGGCGTGGAGGGCACACCCACCAATCTTGCCGCCAAAGGCCTTTCCAATAAGGACAAGGCGCGCATCAAGCTGATTGGCAAGGTTCCGCCCGACGGCAAGGCGGAAGCGGGCATTCTGCGCCACCGCGGCTGGCAGGCGGATAAGGTGACCCTGCCGGCGTTGAAGGCGGGCGAACGTGCGACCATCGTCGCGGCCGCCGAGATCGAAATCGAATAGCCGTGCGATCCTACATCGGAATCGACCTCGGCACCACGAATTCGGCCCTGGCGTTCGTGCGCGAGGACGAGACGGGCGAGTCCGAGTTTCCACCCGTTCACGTGCTCGACATTCCGCAGGCGGTGGCGGAGAACGTGGTGGAGCCGCGCCGCACGCTCCCTTCGTTCCTGTTCACTGGCGATCCGGACATCGTTGGCGCGCACACACGCGATCAGGGCGCGCTCACGCCGACGCGGCTGGTGCACTCGGCCAAGAGCTGGCTGTCGAATCCGGCGGTCGACCGGACCGCGAAGATCCTTCCCTACGACGCGCCCGAGGGCGGCCGCACGCTCAGCCCCGTCGACGCTTCGGCGCGCTACATCGCCACGATGCGCGAGGCGTGGGAGAAGTCGGGTGGGGAGGCGTTCGGACAACACGAAGTAGTGCTGACCGTGCCTGCGTCGTTCGACGAAGAGGCGCGCGAACTCACGGTGGAAGCCGCCCATCGGGCAGGCATCGAGAAGCTGACGCTGCTCGAGGAGCCGGCCGCCGCGTTCTATGCGTGGATCGCCACGCACCTGGCCCGATCGCGCAAAGATTTGTTCGACGGCCAGACGGTGCTCGTCGCCGACGTCGGTGGCGGCACCAGCGACTTCACTCTCATCCGCGTTTCCCGCGACGGCGATCGTGTCGACTTCACCCGGACCGCCGTCGGCCGCCATCTGCTGCTCGGTGGCGACAATCTCGACCTCACGCTGTCCTGGCTCGCCGAAGAGAAGCTGAAGACGCAGCTCTCGGTCCGCCAACGGACCGCGCTTCGGCGGCAATGCTCGGCGGCCAAGGAGCGCATGCTCGCCGACCCTACGATCGAGAAAGCCCCCATCACCGTCCTCGGCGCCGGCAGGTCGCTGATCGGCGGCGCGCTTCGGACCGAGATCGCGCGGAGCGAAGCGCTCGAGCTCGCTCTCGAGGGCTTCCTGCCGTTCTGCGAACGCGGCGAGCGGCCTCACAAAGAGGAGATGAGCCCGTTCGGGGAACTCGGACTGCCCTACGAGCCCGATCCCGCCATCACGCGCCATCTCTCGGCTTTTCTCGCCGATTCCGGCGGCGCCGTTCCCGACGCCGTCCTTTTCAATGGCGGGTTCTTCATTCCCGAACTGCTACGCACGCGCGTCGCGGACGTCATGGAGCGATGGTTCGGAAAACGTCCGCTCGTGTTCGAGAATCGCGACCTCGATCTCGCGGTCGCGGTGGGCGCGGCCTATTACAGCTACGTTCGCACAACGGGCGCGGGGCTTGTCGTTCGCGGCGGCCTCCCGCGCAGTTATTACCTGGAACTCGAGTCCAAGGACTCGATCCGCGCGGTCACCATCATGCCGCGTGGCACCCAGGAAGGCGAAACACTGGCGCTCGACCGCGACGGGCTGGAACTCGTGGCGAACAAGCCGGTGACTTTCCGTTTGTACAGTTCGTTGACCCGGCTCGACGACACCATCGGGCAAGTGGTGGAGTTTCCCAAGGACGCCGTGTCCACCGGGGGACTGCACGGGCACGCGCCGCTCAACGCCGTGATCCGCTTTGGAAAGCCCGGAGCCGGGCGGACGGTCCCGGTGAAACTCGGGGCGAAGCTGACCGAAGTGGGCACGCTCGAACTGTGGGCCGACTCCAAGCTCAGCGAGCATCGCTGGAAGTTGCAGTTCGAACTGCGCAAGGCGGCGGCATCCCTGGAGGCGGCGCGGCCCGCCGCCGTGGTATCCGCCGAGGCCACGGCGGCCGCCGAAGCGCTGATCCGGGAGACCTTCCAGGCCAAGACGCTGGAGCCGGAGGCGCTCCCCGCGCGGCTGGAGCAGACCTTGGCGCTCGGACGCAATTCCTGGCCGCTCGCCGCGATTCGAGGATTCGCAAGCGTGTTCCTCGAACTTGCCGAGGAGCGCCGCGCCAGCGCCGCTTTCGAGGCTCGCTGGCTCAATCTCGCCGGACTCTGCATGCGTCCCGGCTTCGGTTTTCCCGGCGACGAGTACCGCATCGAGCAGGCGCGCCGCATCTTCGCGGGTGGACTGGCATTCCCCAACGCCGTGCAGAACGAGAGCGAGTGGTGGATCTTCTGGGGCCGCGTCGCGGGCGGATTGAACCGCAATCAGCAGGCCGACATCTACCAGCGGATCGCCGGCTCCATCATGCCGCGAAAGGGGCAGAAGGTTCGCGTCAATTCGAGCCTGCTGCGCGAAATGTGGCGCTGCGCGTGCAGCCTGGAATTACTGCCCGTATCCACGCGCACCGATCTCGGCGACGCGCTGCTCGCGCGGATCAAGGCCGGTGAGTTCGGCGCTTCGGAGGCGTGGTGCCTGGGCCGCCTCGGCGGGCGCGATCTCTTCCACGGACCCACCAATCAGGTGCTGCCCGCGACCACGGCCGCGCGTTGGGTGGATCTGCTGGCCAAGGCTCCCCACGCGGCGGAAACCATGGCATTACTCGCGCGGCGCACCGGCGATTCCTATCGCGATTTGCCGCCCGCCTCGGCGGCGGTGGCCCGGCGGGCGATCGAAGGGCACAAGGATGCCGAACGGCTGCTCGCGATTCTCGAAGGCAAGGCGGCGCGCGACAGCGAGACGCTGAGCCGCATCTTCGGCGAAGAGCTTCCAAGCGGACTCGTCTTGCAATGAGCGAACTCGCGTTCGTCCGAAGCCTGAAGCGTCTTGCGCCGGGCATCGGAGACGACTGCGCGATCCTCCCCTCTCCCGGCCCCGAACTCGACCTGTTGGTGACCACGGACATGTTCGTCCGCGATGTCCACTTTCGCCTCCGGACGCACACGGCGCACGACGTGGGCTACATCGCGCTGGCCCGCGCTGTCAGCGACATCGCGGCGATGGGCGGCGATCCGCGCTGGTACTTCGTGTCCGCCGCGTTCGAGAAAAAGATGGACGCCCGGTGGCGCCGGAATTTCGTGAATGGCCACGCGCGGGCAGCGGCAGAGTTTTCCGTGTCGCTAGCGGGCGGCGACACCTCGCACTCCGCCGTGTTCGCCTGCGACATCACGGTGATCGGGACCGTGCCGCGCGGACAGGCGATCGCCCGATCGGGAGCGCGGCCGGGCGACTTCGTGTATGTCTCGGGCCTGCTGGGCCGCGCCGCGGTGAAGCTCCGCTCCGGCAAGCCCTGTTATCCGGCGCCGCGGCTTTCGCTCGGGAGATTCCTGCGTGGCAAAGCCACCGCGTGCATGGACCTGAGCGATGGCCTGTCCACCGATCTCCACCGGCTGACGCTCGAGTCCGGCGTCGCGGCGCGTCTGGTCATGGAGCCGCCAGGAGCCAAGGGTTCGACATTCGAAGACACGGTCCACGGCGGCGAAGACTACGAATTGCTCTTCACCGCGCCACGCGGCCTCGAATTGCCTGTCAAACAGGACGGCATCCCTTTGACGCGTATCGGGACGATTGTCGAGGGCCGGGCCGGCTCCGTCATGGCGTGGGGCGAGCCGCTGCGGCCGTCAGGTTACGATCACTTGTCGTAGCCCCCACCCGTTCGTCCGTGCCGCCACCGGCGGCGGTTGTCCTCAGTTGTCTGTATAATCAGATCCCAAGACCGGCAGCGCCGGCGGGAGATCGGCATTCGGGTAGCGGTGGGAGCACGAGCCGGAGACGTGGCGCTCACGGTGGTGGGCGAGGTGGCGGCAATGATGGCGGTGGGATCGCTGGTGGGGCTGGGAGCGGGGCTGCTGGCTGAAACGCACCTTGCGGAGCTGCTCCACGAAGTGCGGGCCGCCGATTTGCCCGCGTTGGCGCGGCCGGCGGCGGCGCTGCTCGGCGCGGCGGTGTGGGCGGTGTATCCTCCGTTGCGGCGCGCGATGCGCGTGGATCCGGCGCGAGAGCTGCGGGCGGGTTGAAGCGGCTCACTCGGGCTGCTCGAGCAGCCACGCGAACCACCGCTGGAAGGCAACCGGATCGCCTCGCGCGCGGCCGGCGAAACAGCCGTGCGCCACGTCGGGCGGCTCCACTCCCGTAGCCGCGGTGAAGTGGAAACCCCATACGTCGCAGGAAGCGAGGGCGTCCTGGTTCGCGCCGGCCTTCTCGAGAACCCGTTGCGCCAAGTCGCGGGGATTGGCGAGCGTGGCGATGCCGGGAGCTCCGACTCGCACGAACGGCATCGGCCGCGCCGGAGCGGACTCATAAGGGATCGCCTTCGGTGTGGAATTGTCCGGTTCCACCTAGCCGCCTCGGCCGCGGCGCAAAACGTAACCGCGAACATTACCGGCGTGGTTCGAGACGGCTCCGGCGCCGTGATCCCCAACGCCTCCATCAAGGCTTCGAACACCGGCACGCAGGCGAGCTTCCAGGCCGTCTCCGGTCCCGACGGCGCCTACACCATCCGTACGATTCCGGCCGGTGTGTACGATGTCCGCGTCGAAGCGAGCGGATTCCAACCGTTCGAAGCGCGCGCGGTGCGGCTGCAGGTGAACGAGAACGCGCGTATCGACGCGGCGCTGGGAGTCGCCGGCACGACGGAAACGGTGACGGTGGCGAGCGGACTGGTGAGCGTCGACACCACCAGCGCGACGCTGCGCACGGTGGTCGACCAGAAGCGCATCTCCGAGCTTCCGCTCAATGGCCGCAACGCGACGCAGCTCATGCGGCTGGTGGCGGGCGTGATCGCCGATCCGCGCGCCGACGTGACGTCGGGCACCACGTATCCGGGCACGGTTCCGGTCTCGGTGAACGGCGGGCGAGCCAACGCGACGAACTACGTGCTGGACGGGGCGCAGAACAACGATCCTTATTCGAACGCGCCCAGCCCGCTTCCGAACCCCGACGCGTTGCAGGAGTTCAGCGTGCAGACCAACAACTTCAGCGCCGAGTTCGGGCGGCAGTCGGGCGGCCTGGTGAACGCGATCACCAAGTCCGGCACGAACGAACTGCACGGATCGGCGTTCGAGTTCGTGCGAAACAAGTCGCTGAACGCGCGCAATTTCTTCGCCGGTCAGGACGGCTTGAAGCGGAACCAGTTCGGCGGATCGCTGGGCGGTCCGGTGTGGATTCCGAAACTGTACAACGGACGGGACAAGACGTTCTTCTTCTTCTCGTACCAGGGCACGCTGTTGCGGCGCGTTCCCGCCGAGGTGGCGCGCGTGGTTCCGACGAGCCTGCAACGGCAGGGCAACTTCTCCGCGCTCGGGCGGAATCTGCTCGATCCCAACAACAGCCGGCAACCGTATCCTGGCAACACGATCCCCGCCAATCAGATCAACCCGGTCAGCCGGTTTCTCATCGACAACGCGATCGCCGACGGTGGTTCCACCGGCCGCATCACCACGGTGGTTCCGAACAACAACGACGATCAGCAGGTTCTGGCGCGGGGCGACCACTCGTTCTCCGGCCGGCACCGCTTGTCGGGACGCTTCTATCATTCGTGGTCGGAGTCGCCGGCGTTCCTCAATCAGAAGAACGTGCTCGAACAGACCAGCGGCGGCAAGTGGTTCAACCAGTCGGTGACGCTCACCGACACGTACACGGTGACGCCGTCGCTGGTGAATCAGTTCCTGTTCGGGATCAACCGGACGGACGGGAAGTTCGTGCCGCCGCAGTCCGCGCGCAGTCTGGCGGACCTCGGCATCCGCACCTTCCCCGATCCGATCAACAAATGGGATATCGATATCGGCGGCTACTTCCGCATCAACACCGGCGACACCAACAGCTTTCCCCGCCGCGAGTTCCAGTTCGTGGACACGGCGCGGTGGACGAAGGGCAAGCACAACATGACGTTCGGAGGCGAAGTGGGCTGGGGCCTCAACGACATCGTCAACAACTTCCGCGCCAACGGCGTGTGGTCTTTCAACGGATCGTCGCCGTTCACCGGCGATTCCCTGGGAGACTTTCTCATCGGCCGTTTCAACACGTTCACGCAGGGCATCGGCGAATACAAGAACACGCGCTTCCGCCGCGTGGGTCTGTTCTTCCAGGATTCGGTGAAGGTGTCGCGCCGGCTAACCGTGGACTTCGGCGGACGTTGGGAGCCGTTCTTCCCGTTCACCGATTCGCTGGACAAGATCGCGGCGTGGCGTCCCGGCGAGACGTCGAAGCGGTATCCGAACGCTCCCCGCGGCGTCATCTACGCGGGCGACCCCAACGTTTCGCGCGGCACTGTCCCGACCGCCTGGGGACGCCTCGGTCCGCGCGCCGGCTTCGCGTGGGACGTGTTCGGCGACGGCAAGACCGCCGTTCGCGGC
Source organism: Acidobacteriota bacterium (assembly GCA_005808475.1). Lineage (GTDB taxonomy): Bacteria > Acidobacteriota > Terriglobia > Bryobacterales > Bryobacteraceae > SYLY01. Next base: position 1,030 of record SYLY01000216.1, on the reverse strand, counting down.
GCCTACGGCGTCTTCTTCGACACATTCAATAGCATCGCCACCAACAGCCAGGCGAATCAGGCTCCGTTTGGCACGGTGGTGTCGGTGTTCGGCAGCCTGGCCAACAGCTTCACCGATCCGTGGGCGGGCACGGCGAATCCGTTCCCGGCGCCGCGCAATCCTCCGGCGACGGTGACGTTCCCGCAGTTCACGACGCAGTTCCTGAACGCGGCCGATTTCCGCAATCCGTACGTGCAATCGTGGAACTTCACGGTGGAGCGCGAGGTGTGGGGCGGATTCCTGGTTCGCGGCGCCTACGCGGCGTCGAAGGGCACGCGCTTGATGACGCTGCGCGAGTTGAACCCCGCGGTCTACGCGCTGGGCGCCACGACCGCGACCACGAATCAGCGGCGCGCGCTGGGACCGGCGCTGGGCCAGACGACGATCGTGGAGCCGGTGGGCAATTCGACGTATCACGCCTTCCAGTTGACGGCGGAACGGCGCTTCCGCAAGGGCCTGACGGTGCTGGCGAACTACCAGTTCTCCAAGTCGATCGACGATACGTCGGCGAACAAGGGGACGGGCCAGGTGCGCACCAATCCGAACAATCAGGCGTTCGACAAGGCCCTTTCCGACTTCAACCGTCCGAACATCTTCACGCTGTCGAGCCTGTGGGAACTGCCGGTGCGCTTCTCCGGCCGTAAGGCGAACATGCTGCTGGGCGGGTGGAACCTGAACTCGATCGTGACGCTCTACGACGGGCAGCCGGTGACGATCGGCAGCGGCGTGGACAACGCTCGTACGGGCACCGGTGGACAGCGTGTGGACGTCGTGGGGGATCCGAACTCAGGCGGCGGCCGCCAGCGCGGCGCGGTGATCGCGGAGTGGCTGCGGCGGGCGGCGTTCGCGCCTAACCTGACTTTCGCAGTTGAGGGGTTTGGGGACCGGCAACCCCAATGGAATCAGTGAAGGGACCTGAAAGGTCTTCACCACAAAAGGCGGGGTTCCGCGTTCAGCGATTGCTCGCCAGGGTGGGCAGCGCGCCGATTCT
>SYLY01000215.1 GCA_005808475.1 Acidobacteriota bacterium | reverse complement strand
TGGCGCCCTGGGTGTCGTCCCAGATCTCGGGGCCGGTGGTTTGCACGTGGATCGCCGGGTTGGCGGGGTTCTTGAACTGCTGCAGGAGCACGTAGCGATCCGGCTCGGCGGCCGCCGCTTGCTCGGCCGCGGCGATGGCGCCCTTCATGCCGAGAGCGCCCTCGGTCAGCACCAGTTTGGCTCCGAACGCCTTGAGCACTTTGCGCCGCTCGATCGACATCGTCTCCGGCATGGTGAGCGTGATCGGATACCCGCGCGCCGCCGCGACGAACGCGCGCGCGATCCCGGTGTTTCCGCTGGTGGGCTCGATGAGCTCCTTGCCAGGCTTCAGGATGCCGCGCTTTTCGGCGTCCCAGATCATCGAGGCGCCGATCCGGCACTTGACCGAATACGCCGGATTCCGGCCTTCGATCTTGGCAAGAACGGTCGCGCCCAACCCCCGCGCCATCCGGTTCAGCCGGATCAGGGGCGTCTTTCCAATACTCGCGGAATTGTCGTCGAAAATCATTGATTTGTCTCCGGTTGTCAAATGTCCCAATTGGGAACGTACACCGACTGGCTCTCCAGATGCCGCCGCGCGACCTCGGCGAAGGTCAGGCTGTCGAGAATCCCCGAGATCGCGTCTTCCACATCTTTCCACATGTCCGCGAAGGGCGAATGCGTCCGCGTGGCCGAGCTGTCGGCTCGCGCGCCCTCCACGTGGCGCAGGATTTCTCCCACGGTGATCGCCGACGGATGCCGGGCGAGCAGATAGCCGCCCTCCGCGCCCCGGCGCGATTCCAGGAATCCGCCCTGTTTGAGGGAGGCAAGGATCAGTTCGAGGAACTTCCGCGGAATCCCACGCCGCCGCGCGATCCCCCCGATCTTCACGGGTTCACCCGGCTTCTGCAACGCCAGATCGAGCACGGCGAGCAGGGCGTACTCGCCCTTCACCGAAATATTGAGGGGTCCCGACACGAATCTCCAGTTTGCCGCTAGACATCAGTCTATCCCGAGCGTGCCTCCCGGCGCACAACTTCAGCTCTTCCCGTGCTCGCCGCGAACCGCTACCATGGCATCATGTCCCGACGAACCGCCGCCATCGCCGCAATCCTCACGGCATCCGTGCACGCCGAAGACTGGCCCGCCTGGCGCGGACCGGACGGCGCCGGAACCTCGCGGGGCCCGGCCGGTCCGCTGAAGTGGTCGCGCGACGAGAATGTCGCTTGGCGTACCGAGTTGCCCGGACCCGGCAATTCGACGCCGGTGGTGTGGGGAGGGCGGATCTTCCTCACGCAGGCGCTGGCCAAGGAGAACCGCCGCGCGCTGATGGCGTTCGACGCCAAGACCGGCAAGGAGCTTTGGCGGCAAAGCGTCGAGTGGGACAAGGCCGACCCCAGCCATCAGACCAACCCGCACTGCTCCGCGTCCCCCGTCACCGACGGCAAGGTGGTGGCCGCATGGTTCGGCGCGGCCGGCGTCGCGGCGTACGATCTGGACGGTAAGCGTCTGTGGCATCGCGATCTGGGAACGCAGAAGCACGTGTGGGGCTACGGATCGTCGCCGGTGATTCACGGCGGCCTGGTGTATCTCAACTTCGGTCCCGGTCCGCGGTCATTCCTGGTCGCGCTCGACAAGTCGACCGGCAAGGACGTTTGGCGCAGGGATATTCCGGCGGGCACGGGCAAAGCCTTCGCGAACTGGAATCCGGAGGACATGTACGGCTCCTGGGCGACGCCCGTGATTTACTCGCGCGGTGGCAAGGACGAGTTACTGCTGAGCCTGCCCGGCGCGCTGGTGGCGCTCGATCCCGCCAGCAGCCGCGAGATCTGGAAGGCCGAGGGTCTGGGCGACCTGGTGTATCCGTCCGCCGTGCCCGCCGGCGGCTCGATCCTGGCGGCCAGCGGCTTCGGCGGACCCACCCTGGCGGTGAAAGCCGGCGGCGAGCGGCTATGGCGGAAGGAGAAGAGCAAGCCGATGATCGGGTCGGCGGTGGTCAAGGACGGGCACGCCTACGTGGTGGACAATAACGGGATCGTGGAGTGCACCGGGATGGCCACCGGAGAGGTGAAGTGGACTCAACGGCTGCAGGGCAAGGGCGAGACCAACAACTCGTGGTCTTCGCCAGTGCTACAGGGCGAGCGGATCTACGTCATGAACCAGGGCGGCGACACGTTCGTATTCCAGGCGTCGCCCAAGCAGTTCGAGATGTTGGGAACCAACTCGCTCGGCGAGCGGTCGAACGCGTCGGTGGTGCCGGTGGATGGCGGATTGATCCTGCGGACTCACGCCGCGCTCTGGCGTATCGGCCGCTGACTCCCGCCGCTCTAGCCGGCGAGCGACAACTGGAGGCCTTCCGCTTCTCGCGCGACGACCGTCAGCGTATCGCCCACGCTCACATCCATCGAGCGAGGCGACGAATAGAGGATCGCGCCTAGCGGGGCCGGTCCCTCGAGCCATGCCTCCACCGTGACCAGAAACCCGCCACAGCGGCCGCCACGCACAATCTCGAGTTCGACTTCGTTTTCCGCGGCCTCGTCTTCCCCGGCCGCCAAGTCCAGGCTCAGCAGTAGGACCGGCTTCGACAGCGGGTCGCCGTTCACGCCCGATGCAACGCGCGAGACCATGCCGCCACCCGACTCGTAGGCATCGAGCAGAGGAGCGGCGTCCAGGCCGAGTTGGCCGGCGGCCGCGGCCAATGTCTCCGCCGGCGGCAGGTCCGAGGCCTCCACGGCGGTGCACACGAAGTCGACGCGCGAAGGCAGAATGTGCGCGCCGGGCGCAAGCAGCCGCTCGCGGGCGTCCGCCAGAATGGCTCGAATGTGATGGCGCAGGGGATCGGGGCCGGGCCACTCCACCACCAGCACCTCGGCCGGATCCGGGAGTTCGATCTCGGTGCTGGCGCCGTGGATGAACGACATCCGGTCCGCCGAGCCGTTGGCGTCGGCCAGTTGTTCCGCCAGCGCGATCGCGCCCGATTCCTCCACCGCGTAGACGGCGCGGGCGCCGGCCTTGGCCGCCATCGCGGCCACCACGCCGCAGCCGCAACCGAGACTGGCCACGATCTTGCCGGGAGCGTGTTTGGCGAGCGCCGCGCGAAACGCCCTCAGTCTGTCCGCATCGGCCAGCGTGGCGATCATCAGCCTCGGATCTGACTCGCCGCCTGGATCGGGAGCGTCCGGAGCGTCGCGCGTCACCTCGATCAGCAACCCGGCGTCCACGATGCCGTCGAACGCGGCGGCGAAGTCGTCCTCGCTCGCGTCGAGCCGTTCGGCGAGTTCGTCGAAAGCCTCGCGCATGGTCTTCGGCTCGGTGAAGAAGGAGAACGCGGCGAGAGTCTGGCTGTTCATCTCGGTGGCCGCCGGCGACGACAGCGACGGGCTGACCTGGAACCAGTCGTGCGAGACAGGGCGGATGCGCGGGTTCTTCGCGGCGATGTAGAGAGCGTCCCAATCCATTCCGTTCAATGATAGTATGGCGGGCATGACACGACGGAACCTGCTCGCCGCCGCGCCGGCCTTGTACCTGGGAAAGGCCGCCGCCGCGGACAAGATCGTAATCGCATGCATCGGAGTTCGCGGCCGCGCGGGCCACCTGATGCGGGGCTTCGCGTCGATGCCCGATATCGAGATCGCCACGCTGGTGGACATCGACGAGCGCCAGTTCGAGCCCGCGCTGAAATCGCTCGCGGAGAAAGGCCGCAAGGCGCCGCGGACCACTGGCGATTTCCGCCGCGTGCTGGACGACAAGTCGATCGACGCGGTGGTGGTGGGAACGCCCGATCACTGGCACGCGATCCCCTCGATCATGGCGTGTCAAGCCGGCAAGCACGTCTACGTGGAAAAGCCGTGCAGCCACAACTTGCGCGAAGGCCAGGCGATGCTGGCGGCGGCGCGCAAGCATGACCGGGTGATGCAGGTGGGCATCCAGTCCCGCAGCGGCCGCCATTTCGCCGAAGCGCTCGAGTACATCCGTTCCGGCGCGCTCGGCAAGGTGACGTTCGCCCGAGGATGGGAGACGGCGCGCCAGAAGTCGATCGGCCATCCCGCCGACGCCGATCCGCCGGCCGGCGTCGACTACGACATGTGGCTGGGGCCCGCGCCCAAACGCCGCTTCAATCCCAATCGCTTCCACTCCAACTGGCGCTGGTTCTTCGACTACGGCACCGGCGACCTGGGCAACGATGGCGTGCATCGTATCGACTATGCGCGCCGCGCGCTGGAAGCCGGCTTCACGGGGATGGGCAAGAAGCTGCCGGAGTGGCCAACCGCCGTGGCCGCGGCCGGCGGGAAACACTTCTTCGACGACGATCAGGAATGGCCCGACAACTCGATCGTGACCTGGGATTATCCGGGAGCGCTGCTCACCTACGAGATGCGCATCTGGACGGGCAGCAAGATGGAAGGCGAGGAAGAGGGCGGAGCGGTCTACGGCGAGAACGGCCACGTGGTGATCGGCAACACCGGCTGGCGCGCGTTCGGGCCCAAAGGCGAACCGCTGCCCCGCAAGGGCGGCCAGTCGTCCAACGACGAGCACGACCCGGCGCACAAGCGCGACTTCGCCGACGCCATCCGCAACCACCGCCGCCCCAATTGCGACATCGCGATCGGGCACGTGTCGTCGTCGATGACGCATCTCGGCAACATCGCCTGGCGGGTGGATCGCAAGTTGAAGTTCGACGCGGCCAAGCAGGAATTCGTGGGAGACGAGGAGGCTAACCGGCTGCTGGGCCGGACCTATCGCGCTCCGTGGGTGCTGCCGCGCGTATGATCGTTCGCCTCGCGGTCTGGCTGTTCGCGGCCGCCGCGATGGGCGAAACGCAGCGGTTTCGCGCGGAATGGCGCGGGTTGGAGGCGGGAGAAGCGGTGCTCGACTGGACGCAGTCGGGCGCCCGGTTGACGTTGACGACGGCCGGCTTCGCGCGCACGCTCTACAAGGTGGACAACGTCTACACGGTGGATTTCGGCGCCACCTTTTCCGCGCGGTCGAGCCTGATGCGGATCGCCGAGGGCCGCCGGCGCGCCGAGGTCGCGGTGACCTATCGCGGCGCGGAGTGCGACGTGAACGCGCGCGATCTGGACAAACAGACCAGCGCGGCCAGGAGCTTTGCCTGCGCGGCCGGCGCGCACGACATCCTGGGAGCGCTACGGCGGCTGATGGGCGAGCGGTTGGAACCGGGCGGCTCGGTGGTTTATCCGATCGCCAACGACCGGAAGTTCGCGCGCGTCCGCGTGGAGGCGCAGGCGCGGGAGAAGATCCGCACACGCGCCGGCGAGATCGACGCGATCCGCTACGAGGCGCATCTGATGAACGGCGAACTGTACCGCAGGAGTGGCCGCCTGTTCCTTTGGCTGGCCGCGGCCGGGCGAGCCCCGGCGCGGATCCGCGTGCAGTTGCCGTTTTATCTTGGTACCGTGACATTGGAGCCGATCGAAAAATGAGATTCCCCGCCAGCCTCCTGCTGGTCTCCCTGCTGAGCGCGCAAGAGAGCGCGCTGCTGAACGGACCCGCGGCGATGACCCACTACGGCCGCATGGTGCAACTGATGGAGTCGACCACGGTAGCCGTGCCCGGACTGGCGCGCGCGGCGGCGCCGGTGATCGAGAACTGCAAGCAGAGCGTGGAAGCGATGCGGACATCCACCAACGCGCAGGACTCCGGCCTGCACTACGCGATTCTGGTCAACGCCCGCGGCTACCTGGCGTTGGCCGATGCGCTGCCGAAGCCGCATCCGTTCCCTCAGGAAGCCACGCGCCAGTTCGACGAACTCCGCCATTCCATCGACCGCGTGGACTCGCACTTCCGCGCCCTGATGGAATCCAAGGAACGGCAGCTTCGCAACCCCGACCGCGACAACCTGCGGCGCTATCAGGAGGCGAACGGCGTACTGGGACCTCCGCCCGGCGGCAAGCCGCGGATCGTGTTCCTGGGCGATTCGATCACCGACGGCTGGCGGCTGAACGAATATTTCCCCGGCAAGGAATTGGTGAACCGCGGCATCAGCGGACAGACGACGGGACAGATGCTAGGACGGATGATGGCCGATGTGGTGCGCCCGAATCCCGCCGCGATGATCCTGCTCGCCGGCACCAACGACATCGCGCGTGGCGTGCCGATGCAGGCCATTCAGGACAACATCCGCATGATCTGCGAGGTGGCGGCGCAGAACCGGATCAAGGTGATCCTCGCGTCCGTGCTTCCCATCCACGACTACAACAAGGACAGCAATCCGAACCTCGAGGTGAGCAAGCGCCGGCCGCCGGAGTCGATCAAGGCTCTCAACCAGTGGATCCAAACGTACTGCCGCGCGAAGAATTACCTCTACCTGGACTACTTCGGCGCCATGGTGGACGCGCAAGGCTATCTGAAGAAGGAACTCGCCGACGACGGCCTTCACCCGAACGCGGCCGGCTATCAGGTGATGGCTCCGCTGGCGGGGGCCGCCATCGAGAAGACGACCTTCGTCCCGGTAATGGAACCTCCCGCGAAGAAGAAACGTCTTCTACCATTTGGAGGAAAATAGGAGCATGATGCCGCGGTTCGCCATTTTCGTGATCGCGGGCGCGTTGTCGCTCGGCGCCCAGATGAAGATGACCGTGAACCAGCTCGTGCAGTTCCTTCAGTCGTCGATTCAGTTGAAGCACGACGACAAGAAGGTGGCCGCCTATGTCCGCCGGATCGCGCTGACGGAAAAACTCGAGGCGCGAATGGTGGAGGATCTGCAGGGGCTGGGAGTGGGTCCGCGAACGGTGGAAGCGCTCGAGACGTTGCGCGAGTCCACCAAATCGAGGGGCGCGGCCGCGCCACTTCCGTCCAAACCGGCGCCTCCGCCGCCACTGGCCGCGGCCACGGCGCAGGAGCAGAAGAAGGCGCTCGACGGCGCGCGCGACTACGCGCTGAACTACACCAAGCAGCTCCCTAACTTCATCTGCACCCAGGTCACGCGGCGGTTCGCCGATCCCACCGGGCTCGAATTCTGGCAGAAGCACGACATCATCACCGCCAAGCTGTCCTACTTCGAACAGAAGGAAGACTACAAGGTGATCCTGGTGAACAGCCAGCCGATGACCGAAGCGTCCATGAACGAATTGGGTGGAGCGACGTCGGCCGGCGAGTTCGGCAGCATGCTCAAGGAAATCTTCGAGCCGGCCACGGACACCAAGTTCGAGTGGACCCGCTGGGCCACGCTTCGCGGCCGCCGGAATCATGTATTTTCGTTTCGCGTGGAGCAATCGAAATCCAAGCGCACCGTCACCTACGAAAAGACCCTGTCGGTGACCACCGGCTATCGCGGATTCGTCTACGTGGACGCGGCCACCGACATGGTGAACCGTTTGAAGGTGGAGCAGGAGATGCCACCCACGTTCCCGGTGCAACAGGCGTCGGTGGAGCTCGACTACGACTTGGTCGACATAGGATCGGGAGCGGGCCAGTACATGCTGCCGCTCAAGCACACCATGCGCATGCGCGTGGCCAAGCTGCTGGTGAAGAACGAAGCCGAGTTCCGGATGTATCGCAAATTCGGCGCCGATACGAGCATCAAGTTCGAGACGCCGGAGCCGCTGGCCGACGAAAAAGTGACCGAAGAGCCGCTCAAATAGAAGCCCGAACGCGGCGCGCCATTCGGGGTAAACTGGCGCCATGCGAGCCGCATCGGCGATTCTCCTTGCCGTTTCCACCGCGCATTCGCGCGAGTGGATCAAGATCACCTCGGAGAACTTCGAGCTGTTCACGACCGCGGGCGAGGGTAACGGCAAGGCCGCGATCCGCCATTTCGAACAGATCCGCGCGTTCTTTTTGACGCCGATCAAGTCGCAATCGAAGCCGCTGCATCGCGTGCGGCTGGCCGGGTTTTCGTCCGAGAAGGAGTTCGAACCGTACCGGCCCAGCGCGGCGGCGGCGGCGTATTACCTGCCCACGGCCGATCGCGAGTACATCGTGATGAGCACGCTGACCAGCAGCGTAACGAGGGGCTGGCCGACTTCTATTCGACCGTGGCGCAGGTAGGCAAAAAAGTGCGGGTCGGTCCGACGAGTTCCTTCGTTTGTTGCTGTCCTGGAAGCCCGCCAACGACGCGTTTCAATCGGCGGCTGCTATTTTCTCCACCGGCAGCGCTGGGCTACAAAGCTTGCCTACGATACGATACGCCGGCCGGTGATGAACGCTAATGAACGCCGATTCGGAACGGGACCCGGCCCGTGCTTCGCTGCCGACAGCGATGGTCCCGGCGATCCCGGTCCAAGGTGCGTTCCGCCGCAGTCATCGGCGTTCATCGGCGGCTGCTATTTTCGCCACCGGCAGCGCGGGACTACGATCAGGCCGACGATGAACGCTGATAAACGCCGATCGGAACGAAGTCAGGCCGACCGCCTCAGCGGATCACCTTGGCTCCGGCCCAGGAGGCGAGCGAGAGCGCGGTGAGGAGGTCGTCGTGCGTGGCCTCGTCAACGGGCGCAAAGCGTGTGCCTCCGTTCCGCTTGGGGGCGCGGCGGTAGGCCGCGAGTTCGTCGAGCAGATTGCGCGCACCCGGCGTTCCCGATGGAATGCGGAGACGCTCGGTCTGGATCAGGAGTTGTAAGCGCTTCAATAGGTCGGCCTTGGGGATGCGGTCCACGCCGTTGGCGTAAGACGGCATTCCGCCGGATGTGATCGAGACCGGGAGAATCATGGCCGGCAGACGCTCCCGCCGGATCGCGTCCAGCACCGGCGCACCGACACCGGTGGCGTCGACCACCACCGTCACGGGATGACCGCGAAGCTGCATCGAGCGGCACAGCGAGGCCAAGCGCTCGGCGACGGCCGGATAGCTGGTGTTCAACGGGAGGCGCTCGGCGTGGCGCACATGGAGTTCGGGGCGGATCACGGGCGCCCAATACGTGTGGTCGAACTCGCCCGTCGGAACGGCAACGCGTTCGAGGACGGCGATGGCCGTGTGGTCGTGTTTTTGGCC
>SYLY01000024.1 GCA_005808475.1 Acidobacteriota bacterium | reverse complement strand
GCGCCTTCAACCACTCGGCCATCTCTCCGCTAAGGAGGCGCCGCGGCGGAAGCTCGGAGCGCCAATGTTCATTGTAACGCGATCCAGCCTCATTCCGCCGCCAACCGGTACAGGTAGTCGCGAACCTTGATGTAGTTCTCCGGGTTGTACGCGGGCGGCGGCTTACGAGGCTGGGCGCAGAGCGTCTTGACGTCAGGCTCGCCGAACACGCCCGCCAGCGAATCCCGCACCGCCGCTCCGCCTTTCGCCTTCGACTCGAGCGACCGCGCCAGCGCCACGTCCTGCGAGGCGTTCCGGCGCAGAAACGCGCGGATGCCGGGCTCGGCCTCCACGTACTTCTCGTTCTTTCCGCACAAATAGCCGCGCAGGACGCTGTAGGGCGTCTCGCCCGAATTGGCGCCCGCCGGGGCGATCGCGCCCGCGGTCGTCGTCAAGAGCGGGATCGCCGCGGTCTGCAGGCGCAACTCGAGCGGCGAAACGATCCAATCGTTCCCGGCGTTGAGCTGAGCCTCCACCCGCACCCTGCGCACCGCCGACTGTCCCGGGATGAAGAGATCCACCAGAAACACATCGACCGTCTGCCCCTCCGCGGCGCCCGGAGCGGGAATGACGCCAGACAGAGGGAGCTTCACTTCCTCGATCCGGTCCGGAATCCATCCGGCGGCGTCTTTGACGAAGTGCTCGCGATAGACGGTGTGCCGCACCACCAACTCGGGATTCGCGCCAAAGTAGAGGTTGTACTGCTTGCCCGGCGGCGCGGTTACCACAAGGTGGAACGTCGCGTGGCCATTGCGCGGAACGGCCGGCGAGAGGACTTCCCGCGCGCCACCGGCGCGGTCGGGCGCGGCGGGCTCGCCGTCCGGCCCCGGACGCTTGAACTCGGTGTACCAGCGCAGATCCGGATGGACGGGCGGGGGCGTCTGCGCGCGTAGGATCGCGGCGGCCGCCCCCAACAGCAATGCCTGTCGCACGGGTCTACCCGAGGTCGAACTTCTCCGGATGCAACAGCGGATCGCTCTTGATCAGCACCGTCCGCTTGACGATGTCTTCCAGTTCGCGAATGTAATTGGTTCCGGCCGCCTTGATCTCCTTGGCCACTCCGGGGTGGACTCGCAACAGCACGTCCCTCCCCTCGAGGCCCGGTGCGATCTTGTGCGCCTCGGTGAGAATCTCGCCCACCACCGTCTGCACGCTCTTCACGTAACCGCCGCCCTCGCAGGTCGGGCACGGCGTGCAGAGCGCCTTCTCGAGGCTCTGCTTCACCCGGCGCCGCGTGATGGCGACCAATCCGAAATCGTTGAACTGCAGGATCTTGTACGGAGCGCGATCGACGCGCATCGCTTCCTCTAGCGACTGCATCACTTTCTGCCGGTTCTTGCGCTCGTCCATGTCGATGAAGTCGACCACGATGATGCCGCCCAAATCGCGCAGGCGCACCTGCCGGACGATCTCCTTGATCGCCTCGAGATTGGTCTTGACGATCGTGTCCTCGAGCCGGTTCGACTTGCCGACGTACTTGCCGGTATTGATGTCGATGGCCACCAGCGCCTCGGTCTGGTTGATCACGATGTAGCCGCCGGACTTGAGCCAGACCTTGGGCCGCAGCGCTTTCTCGAGTTCGGTGGCGATGTTGAAGAACTCGAAGATCGGCGCCGGGCGCGTGTAAAGCTTCACGCGCGGCACCAGCGCGGGCTGGAAGCGTTCGAGGAATCCGGCGATCTTCTCGTACACCTCCTCGTTGTCGACCCAGACCGCCTTGTACTGGTCGCTGATCTGGTCGCGGAGAGTGCGCATCACCAGTTCCAGGTCGTGGTGGAGCAACAGCGGAGCGGGCCGCTTTTCGGCGCGCTTCCGGATATCGAGCCATTGCTCGTAGAGATACTTCATGTCCGCGCCGATATCGGCTTCGGACTTGCCGTCGCCGGCCGTGCGTACGATGAAGCCGCCCGTCATGCCCTGGCTTTGCGCCTGGATCACTTTCTTCAGGCGGTAACGCTCCTCGTCGGTCGAGATCTTGCGCGACACGCCCAGGTGGTCGAGCGTCGGCATGTAGACGACGTAACGGCCGGGCATGGCGATGTGCGAGGTGATGCGCGCGCCCTTCTGTCCGAGTGGCTCCTTGGCGATCTGGACGATGATCTCCTGGCCTTCCTTGAGCAGGTCGGCGATGGAGGGCAGCGGCGGCCGGTCGGAACGTTCCTGGCGTTCCGGCTTTTCGGCGCGGTCCGACCTTTCCGGCCTTTCGGATCTTTCGGTGCGCGCGGCGGCGGGCGGCGGCGCCTGAGGCGCGGGACCACGAACGTCCCGATCCCCGGTGGGACGGTCTCCGGCAGGACGGTCCCCGGCGGGGCGCTCTCCGCGATCGCGGCCTCCCCGGCGGCGCATGCGGCGGCCGCCACGCTGTTGCGTGAAACGGGCCGCGTCCGGTTGATCGCGAACCTCGGCGGTCAGCGTCGCTTCGGGGTTGTCGGCCTGGATCCCGGCGTCCTCGGCCTGCTCCGGTTCGCCAGCTCCGGCCTCGTCCACGGCGGCCTCGATGGCGTCCGTCACTTCGTCCTCGCCGGTGGCCGTCGCCTCAGGGCCGTAGCGAGCCGCTTCCGCGGCGGACTGGGCGGCATCGGCGACCTCGTCTTCGGAGATCTCCTTGGCAAGGTCGAGAGGATCGGGCGCGATCTCGTCGGACCCGGCGGGTTCGACCTCGAAAGCGGCCCCGGCGGCAGCGGCCATCGGCGGCTCCGCGGCGGCGGTCTCTTCGACCGCCGGCTCGGGGCCGGGTGACGGTTCGGGCTCGACAGCCGAGCCCTGATACTTGGCGATGGACTCGCCCGGGAGCACCATCCGCTCCAACTCGACTTCGGGAGCCTCCGGCGCCGCTTCGGGTTCGAGTTCGGTTTCGGCGTCGCCCACCGGATCTTTCGCGCCTGGCGCGGCGTATTTGGCATCCGGGAATCCGCGCCCGCCCCGGCGTCTGCGGCGACGACGGCCACCCTGGCCTCCGTCGCGATCGCCGCCGCGGGCGCCGCGCGATTCGGGCGCGGCGGCAGCATCGGAAGCCGCGGCTTCCGATGAGGCGGCTTCGACTGGCGCGGCTACGGCCGCGAGTTCGACGGGCTTGGCTTGCTGGGGACGATCGGCTTGACGAGACTCCCAGGGCTTCCCCCGCCGTCCCTTGTCCTCGCCGCCACCAGTGGATGGCGTGATCCGCTCATACTCCTCGCCCGACTCCTCGAAGAAGTCCGACACGTACAGGAAGGCGTCCCGCTCGAGTCCGATCTCGACGAACGCGGACTGCATGCCGGGCAGGACGCGCGTCACCTTGCCCTTGTGGATGCTGCCCACCAATGAATATTCGTTCGATCGCTGGAAGTAAACTTCGACGAGTTGATCGTCTTCCAGGATCGCAAGTTTGGTCTCGTGGCGATTCGACGAAATCACCAGCTCTTTGGTCATCGAGAATCTCCGGTTCGGGAGCGGCGGGGGTGAAAACGCGCGAGAGGGGGATCGGTGCGACGCACTCCCTCCCTTGGGCTCGACGGGCGTGATGCCGCGCCGGCTGGCGCACGAGCCCAGCTCGGGCGTCCGCCTTGCGCGATGTTCCCTCCCGGGGCCGCTTCCTGAATGTCATGAAAAAAATCAGTTTAGTGAACGAATCGCTGAAGCCGGACGTTTTGCACCAGCCCCAGCATGAGAAACATGGAAATCGTGCTCGAGCCACCGGCGCTCATCAAAGGTAGAGGAATACCGGTGATCGGCATGTGGCCTACCACCATTCCTACGTTGACGAGAAGGTGGAACAGTAGTAAAGCCGCCACACCCATGCAGACAAGCGTCCCCGCCCGGTCCGGCGCGGTTTGGGCGTTGTGAACGATCTGCATGATGAGGAGAAAATAAAGGCCTAGAATCACGACCACTCCAACAAACCCGTGTTCCTCGGCGTAGGTGGCGAAGATGAAATCGGTGTGCGGAACCGGTAGGAACCGCAGTTGCGTTTGCATTCCCTTCTGGGTGCCGAACAATCGTCCCGAACCCACCGCGATCTTGGACTGGATCACCTGATATCCAGAGCCGTGCGGATCGGACTCCGGATCCAGGAAGCTGTCGACCCTCGACCGCTGATAAGGCTTGAGAGCGAAATGATAGGCAAGGACGGGCGTCACGACCGCGGCGATCGCCAGGACCGCAAGATGGCGGTTACGCAACCCCGCAAGAAGGATTCCGGACCCCAGAATCGGGAGGTAGGTGAGCGCGGTGCCCAGGTCGGGCTGCCGCATCACCAGGAGCATCGGAATCACCACCAAACCGCCTATTTTCAAGAGTTCACGGACTTGCAGCGTGTCGTTCTTCGTGGATGTCAAATATCGAGCTACCAGCAATATTATCACCAGTTTGGCGAATTCCGATACCTGAAAATGAAACCCCGCGATGTTGATCCAGCGGCGCGACCCGAACACTGTCGTCCCAACCACCAGCACTACGACAAGCAACACGTTGGCGATCACGAACAGCGGCATCGACTTCCCGATCAGCGAGTGGTAGTCGGCCCTCGACATCGCCAGCATACCCCCGATCCCCATCCCGATGTAGACGGCCTGCCGCCACCAGGCGTTGTACCAGCGAGTCTCGTGCGTCGCCGTGTAGATCTGGATCATGCCCAGAGCGGCGATCACCACGGCCAGCGTGACGATCACCCAATCCAGGTCGCGCAGGCCGCGCACATTGAGTCTCACCGCGCGGCCCCTGCCGCCGCGATCAGCGTCTGCGGCCGGCGGTGCTTACTGTCGAAGTAGGCCTTGACCACGTCCCGGACGATCGGCGCGGCGCGATCGCCGTGTTCGCCGTGCTCGTAAAGGGCCACCACGACGATCTCGGGGTTCACACGCGGCGCAAAGCCGACGAACCACGCGTTGTCGGAAAGCTGCAAGCCCAGCTTCCGCGACCGGATCAGATCGTTCGAAGCCAACTGCGCGGTGCCGGTCTTCCCGCAAAACTCGATACCGGCGATCGCCGCCCCGCGCGCCGTTCCACCCTGGTTCACGACGCCGAACATCCCGTTCACGACCTTGGACGTATTCTCGGGGCTCCAGTTGGCTTTCCGGGGCGGGTCGAGCGAGGGAGGCGGATCGAGCATTAAATGCGGCTTGTGCCATTCTCCGGCGCGGATCAGTCCACCGATGGAGTGCGCCAATTGGAGCGGCGTCACGGTCAGCGCTCCCTGTCCGATCACCACCGAAACCGTCTCGCCGGAGAACCATCGCTGCCGCTGCGTCCGCATTTTCCAGCGCCGGGACGGCACGGTTCCCTCGGACTCGGCGGGGAGATCGATGCCGGTGCGCTTACCAAGCCCCGCCAGTTCGGCGTACTCGGCGACCTTATCGATCGATATCTTCATTCCGATGTTGTGGAAAAAGATGTTGCAGGAGTGCACCAGCGCCCGGTTCAAGCCGACATAGCCGTGCCCGCTGCGCAGATTGCACTTGAAGAAGCGGTCGTAGAACATTGCACCACCGGTGCACGTCGCCGTGGTTCGGTCGTCGATGATTCCTTCCTCGAGGGCCGCCATGGCGATGATCGGCTTGAAGGTGGATCCGGGCGCGAACTGCGCCTGAATGGCGCGGTTCATCATCGGGTAGTCGAGGTTGTCGCGGATCTCGGACCAATCCTTGGCGCGGATGCGGCCGACGAAGCGGTTGGGGTCGTACGTGGGGCGGCTCACCATGGCCAGGATCTCGCCGGTTCGTGGGTCGAGCGCGACGACGGCGCCCTTGCGATCGGTCATCGCCAGTTCGGCGACAGCTTGTAGATCGAGATCCAGGGTCAGGCGCACGTCGCGGCCGGCGGCGGCGCCCTTGTGGTCGATCACCTTGAGGATCTTGTTGCGGTTGTTGACCAGCACGCGGCGTTGGCCGTCGACGCCCATCAGTACGTCGTTGTACTGGCGTTCGATGCCCGTCTTCCCGATGATGTCGCCCCGCTTGTAGCGGACGAAGTCCGCCGAGTCCAGCTCCCCCTCGCTGATCTCCCCGGTGTAGCCGATCACATGCGCCAGGGCGCCTCCCCTGGGATAGATCCGCCGGAAAGTCTGGATGACCTCCATCTCCGGGAAGTTGTCCTGGCCACCGTGGGCCTCGATGAACGACAGTTCGGCCGAGGTGAGGTCGCTCTTGATATTGATCGCCTCGTACTTGGCGCGGGTGCGGTCGTAGCGGCGCAGGCGCTCCTGGAGATCGGCGCAGTCGAGGTCGAGAGCCGAACACATCGCGTCGAGGTGGTCTTCCTTCAAATTGTCGCGGGACAGGTAGAGGGAAAACGACGAGTGGTTGTCGACGATGATGCGGCCGTGGCGGTCGAGAATCCTCCCCCGGGGAGCGGGTAACGGCTGCGACCGGATGTAGTTCTTCTCAGCCAGTTCGGCGTAGTAGTCGGGGTCCCGAATCTGGAGCGCCCAGAAGCCGGCGAGCAGGTACAGGAACACCGCCACGCAGATGTAGCGGAACACGGCGATCCGATTGGCGGCGGCCTTCGGGTCCTCGCCGAGGACCTTTCGGACCTCGTGTTCCTTGTCGCGTTCCTGATCGGCCGGGAGGGTTGCTACATCCGGCATGGCGCCGCTTCCTCCTTATAGTCTATCCAACAGTTGGAACAGCGGCGCCGCCACGGCCGCGTTCATGATCGCGAACAGGATCGCCTCCGCCGGGTTCAACGAGACCTGCTGGCCGAGCAGACTCGCCCCCAACGCGGCGTACAACGCCTGATGGAACAGGTAGAACACGAAGGCGAAGCCCATCCTGGCAACCATGTTCTCGACGTTCAGGTGCTGACTGGCGGATGCGGCGATGTAGCCGACGAGCGTCTTCACGATCCCGAACTGCCCGATCGGGTTCGACGACAGTGCGTCCTGCGCCAAGCCGATCGCGCAACCGATGAACAGCGCCTGCACGGCGTCGCGGTGCAGCAACGCGAAGTACACCGTCACCAGCAAGGGCGGATCGAGGAACGAAAAGTAGTCGGAGAACAGCGGAACCTTGATATGCAGCACGATCGACGCGACCGGCGCGAGCATCAAGAGGAAGGGCCGTAGCTTTTGCCGGAGGTCCGACCGCCGGGCGACGGGGAGGGCCATGTCTTATTGTGGCGGAGTTTCAGGAGCCGGCGGGGCGGCCGGTGGCCTGGGCGGCGGCGGATCGATGGCGAAGTTCGGAGTGCCACCCCCGGAACCGTAGGCATGACCCTGCGCGGCGCCGATGCGGCGGTAGCGGTCGAGCACTTGGTCGGCGTCGGTGGTCGCCACTCCGCCGCGGATGACCCGGGCCGAATCGGGTCCGTCGCTGCCCTCGGCGGGGGGGGGCGGCAGAAGCTTGGCCGAAGCCGACGGTGGGGCGTGATCCGGAATCGGCTGGTGGACACCCTCGAGGAGGATGAGCACCTCCTCCAGGCCTAGTTGGAGTCCGCTAGGAACCAACTGCACCTCCTGGAAGAACATCTTCCCGGCGCGCGCCAGCTTCACCTGTCCAAGTGGTAGCCCTTTGGGGAAAATCCGATCGTCGCCTGAAGTGAACAGCCACTCGCCCACTTCCACCTTCTCCTCGTTACGAATGTAGTCGACCGTGCAGACGCTGTTACCTTGCCCCTTCAGGGTTCCGTGGACGCGGTGTTTCTGCGAGATGACCCCGGCCGCGAAATTGATGTCGGTGATGAGGACCACCTGGGAGTAGTCCGGGTAGACCCCGGTGATGCGGCCAACGACGCCGTCCGGCGTCACCACGGGAAGGTTCTTGCTCACGCCGTCGTTGGAGCCGCGATCGACAAACACGACCTTCGAGCTGTCGGAACCGCGTCCGGTGACGTGAGCGGCGATGGACTTCGACGGTAGCCGGGACGGAAACAGCGCCAACACCTTGGCCCGGTCGGCGGTTGCCAGTTCGGTGCGCAGGAAGTTGTTCTCCATCTTGAGTTTGGCGACCTCTGCCTGGAGGTCCTTGTTCTTGTCCTTGACCTCCATCAAGCCGGAGTAGCCCTTGATCAGCCCCACGGTGTTGTCGTGCAGGAAGTCGAGCAAACGGGTGAGCGGCATGACGCCGGTAACGGCCCAGACCCGAATGGAACGCACATCCTGCCGGCTCTTGATCTGGTAGGCGAGCAGAAACAACTGCGCCGCCAGAACGAGAACCAGCACCGTGACGTTGCGATATCGACTGAGCGTGAACTCCATGGGCTGTGCCGAACGCTCCCGCGGACCGGACGCTAGATCGTGTCGATCGCGATCCGGCGAAGCAGATTGAAATCGGTGAGCATCTTCCCGGTTCCCAGCGCGACGCTGGCCAGCGGGTCCTCGGCGATGGAAACAGGCAGGCCGGTCTCCTCGCGGATGCGCATGTCGAGGTTCTTGAGCAACGCTCCGCCGCCGGTCAGTACGATTCCGCGGTCGCTGATGTCGGCGCTCAATTCGGGCGGAGTACGTTCGAGCGCCACGCGAATTGCGTTCACGATGGCCGCGACGCACTCGGCGATCGCCTCGCGGATCTCGCTGTCGTCCACGGTGATCGTCTTGGGGATGCCTTCGATCAGGTTACGGCCCTTGATTTCCATGGTCAGGGGCTTTTCGAGCGGGTACGCCGAGCCAATCTGCATTTTGATCTGTTCGGCCGTGCGCTCACCGACCAGCAGGTTGTATTTTCGCTTCAGGTACTGAATGATGGACTCGTCGATTTCGTTGCCCGCCACGCGAACGGATCGAGAATAGACGATGCCGGACAGCGAGATGACCGCCACGTCCGTGGTGCCGCCGCCGATGTCCACCACCATGTTGCCGGAGGGCTCGGTGATCGGTAGACCCGCGCCGATCGCGGCCACCATCGCCTGCTCCACTAGGTGGACTTCGCTTGCCTTGGCGCGATAGGCGGAATCGATCACCGCGCGCTTTTCCACCTGTGTGATCTCGCTCGGCACGCCGATCACGATTCGCGGATGCACCAGCATCTTGCGCCCATGCGACCGCAAAATGAAGTAGTTCAGCATCTTCTCGGTGACTCTGAAGTCGGCGATGACGCCGTCCTTCATCGGACGGATCGCGACGATGTTGCCGGGAGTGCGGCCGAGCATCTCCTTGGCCTCCCGTCCGACGGCCTCGACTTCGCCGGTGGTCTTGTTGATCGCGACGATCGATGGTTCATTCAACACGATTCCACGGCCCTTGGCGAAGACCAGTGTATTCGCGGTGCCGAGGTCGATCGCCAGATCCGAGGAAAAGAAGCTGAACAGCGAACGTAGATTCATCGGTGGGTATGCTGCGGGAGGAGACTTGCCCCCTTAGGGTACCACAATCGGGTTAGGTCTACCAACACACCGGACGCCAAAGCGAAACGCCCGGCGATGAAGCCGGGCGCTCGAAGCACTATTGTGGAGACAGGTTTAGTTGCTGCCGGCTTTGACCGCCGCAACCGTACCGCCCACCGCGCCGCCGATGACGAGCAACGCGATCGCAGCCTTGGTGCCGGCCGACATGCCGCCCGCCGCGCCAGCCTTGCCAGCCTTGCCAGCGCCGCCAGCAGCCCCACCGGCTCCCCGGCGCTTCTTCTTCTTCTTCTCTTCGTCCGATTGCGCCGCACCGCCCTGATCGGCGGGGGCTTCAAACGCCAAGGTGTCGCCCTCGGCCACGCGGCCGAGCAATGCGCCACTTGCGCTCATCACCTTCACCGCGCCGTTCAACGGGGCGACTTCGACTGCGCCGTTGCGGACCCAGAAGATCGCTTTCGCGTCGCCTTCGGGCACGAGCTGCATTCCGAGGGCGTTGACGCGCGAGGTAGCGCCCACGAACACGCCCATCCCCCGTTCCATCTCGATGCGGTCGGCGTACACACGGCTGCGGCTGTTGGCATCCATGCCGACCAGCGCGCCATTCTTCAAATGCAGTTGCGTCGGGACCGAGGTTTCCACCGTCGATCCTTCGAAAAGCGTTGCAGATCCCAGGACTTGACCGTCGTCGACGCGAACCTTACCCTTCGAGGTAAGGGTGCCGATCGTGGCAGGCGCCGCGAATACACCAGTCGTTGCCAAGGCGAAAGCGAGAATTCTCCGATTCATAGCTAGGTTCACAACCTCCAAGAAATTCGAAACAGCCTGTCATACTGTAACGCATGTTCCGCGTCACAGGCAAGCCAATGAGCGATGCTCCAGGCGGGCGCGGGCCACTTCTTTGCAAGTATCGCACAGAGCCAATAGAAATGCCAAGGGAAAAAGCGCCCTCCGCCGTGAGTTTTGGAACTTCCCGTTGGGCGGATGCCCCAAAAATGGGGTTTCCGATGACCCCGATCACGGCGGCGTTGGGCTCCGCCCCGCCAACTGCAAAATGGCATTGCCCTCACTGTCTAGAAGAGTGCCTGACGGGCGGAGCATTTTGCATCTTTGAGCGCCCTGCGGAAGTTTTGGCGTATTTCAAAGGTGAGGGAGGAATGAACACATGCAAGCGGAAGACATCAAGAAGCAGATCAAGCAGAGCATCTCGACGGTGACAGGGATCGACGTAGCCGATATCCCTGATTCGGCGGCCTATCGCGAGGACTTGGGCCTCGATTCCCTGTCTATCCTGGAAGTGGCGATCAACGTGGAGTTCCACTATAAGGTGGAGGTTCCCGAGGAGGAACTGAAGGACATCCGCAACATCGACGACACCGTGGCCGTGATCATGCGGCACCTGGTAGCCAAGGCGGCGGCGTGACCGGAAGGGTCGTTGTCACGGGCCTCGGCACGGTGACCTCGATCGGCGTTGGATGGCCGGAGTTCTGGGCGAACCTACTGGCCGGCAAGAGCGGTATCGGGAGGATCGAATCGTTCGATCCTTCCAAGTACCCCTGCCACAACGGCGGCGAGGTGAAGGGGTTCGACGCCGCGGCGTACATGCGCCGGTTGCGCCCGGACAGCGTGGGACGCGCGTCGCAGTTCGCGGTTGCCGCCGCCTGGCTCGCCGTCGACGATGCCGGACTGGACATGGCCGCGTTGGAACCGCACCGCGTGGGCGTCGCGGTGGGCACCACGTCGGGTGAGCCAAACCTGATCGAAAAGTTCAACGACAGCTTCGTGGCGGGACGAATGGACGACGTCGGCGCGGAGTTTCTGGGCCAGTATCCCTGTCATGTCATCGCCGGACACGTGGCCGAGGAGTTGCGGCTCGGCGGCGTCAACATCACGATTCCCTGCGCCTGCGCCGCCGGCAACTACGCCGTGAGCCACGCGTTCGACGCGCTGCGAGCGGGCCGCGCGGACGTGATGCTCGCCGGCGGCTCCGACGCGTTTTCGCGCATCACTTATACGGGTTTCTCGCGGCTAGGCGCGGTGGCTCCGGAGAAGGTACAGCCGTTCGACAAGAATCGTAAGGGTATGATTCCCGGCGAGGGCGCGGCGATGCTGGTGCTGGAACCGATGGAACGGGCAATGAAGCGCGGCGCCACGATTTACGCCGAAGTGGCCTCGTATGGGATCTCCTGCGACGCGCATCACATGACCGCCGCTCACCCGGAAGGCGACGGCGCGGCGCGAGCCATGACGATGGCGCTACGGGAAGCGGGACTCGGCCCGGGCGATGTCAGCTACATCAGCGCCCACGGAACCGGAACTCCGACCAACGAGCGGCTCGAGACGATCGCCGTCAAGCGCGTCTTCGGGGATGGCTCCAACGCGGTCCCGATCAGCTCCGTGAAATCGATGCTCGGCCACACCATGGGCGCGGCGTCCGCCATCGAATCGGCGGTATGTTCGCTCGCGGTCTATAAGGATCGCATTCCGCCGACGATCAACTTCCAGGAGCCCGATCCCGAATGCGACCTCGACTGCGTCCCGAATTTTTCGCGGGAGGCTCGAGTGATTGTCGCCATGAATAACGCTTATGCTTTCGGAGGCAACAATTCCACGGTCCTCCTGAAGAAGTTCGCGGCCTGACCTCTACCACTCCCATGAATCGACGCGTTGTCATCACAGGCGCCGGTCTCGTCTCCGCCCTCGGAGACCGTCCGGCCTCCCTTGTCGACGCCCTCCTCGAGGGTCGCTCCGCCATCCGCCCGATCGAGGGTTTCGATACCGCTGGGCTCGGCGTGCGCGTGGGCGCGCCCGTGGCCGGCTTCGTCGAGAAGACGTATCTGGGCATCAAAAACCTGCGTCCGCTCGACCGCACGGCGAGGCTGGTGGTTGCGGCCGCCAAGCTGGCAGCCGACGACGCGGGTCTGAACATCCAGTCTCTGCGCGCCAACGAAGCCGGTCTCGCGCTCGGCACCATGTTCTGCAGCGTCCGCACGATCGCCGAGTTCGACCGCCGGGCGATTACCGCCGGCGTCGAATACGCGTCCGTCATGGACTTCGCCAATTCGGTGATCAACGCGGCGGCGGGCCAGACGGCGATCTGGCACGGGCTGACCGGCCTGAACGCGACCATATGCGGCGGGCTCACATCCGGCCTGCAGGCGCTGGCGTTCGGGTTCGACATGATCCGGCTGGGGAGATCGAAGATGTTGCTCGCCGGAGGCGGCGAGGAGTTCTGCTATGAGGCGCTGGCCGGCTTTTCGCGAGCCGGATGGCTGGCGATGCCAGAGGAGTTCGCGATTCCCTACGACCGGCGCCGCAACGGACTGATCCTTGGCGAAGGCGCGGCGCTCCTGGTCCTCGAGGAGGCCGATGCCGCGGCCGCGCGCGGAGCCACGGCGCTCGGGGAGATCAAGGGACAGGCAATCGGCTTCGATCCTTCGCGCGGCAAGGACCCCGCGTCGGCCGCCAACGCTCTGGAGCGATGCATCCGGGAAGCGCTCGGCGAAGCGGGCCTGGAGCCGGCGGCCGTGGATCTGCTGAGCGCGTCGGCAAACGGCAGCGTGGCGGCGGATCGCGCCGAAGCGGCCGCCGTGAAGGCTGTGTTCAACGGCCGGACCTCGTCTTTGCCTGTGATGGCGATCAAGGCGATGCTCGGCGAACCGGTAGGCGCTGGCGGAGCGCTGCAGACCATCGCCGCGCTGGAGGCGTTGCGAGCGGGCGTGGCTCCTGGAATCGCCGGGCTCGGCGAGATGGAAGAAGGATTCGGGTTGGCGGCCGCCGCGGCGCGGCGCGAGATCTCCGGCGCCAACGCGCTGATCACCTCCATCGGGCTCGACGGCAACGCGTGCGCGGTGGTGGTGGGAAAATGACGGCGGAGACGGCTCCGCTCGTTCCGCGAATGAAGGATCAGGGCTACGAGCCCGATCAGGTGGCGCAACGCCGGCAATGGCTGGAAGAGATCACCGGGGCGAAGTTGCATCACGTCGGCGCGTGCTCGGTGGACCCGCGCGAGATGCGCGGCAACATCGAAAATCCGATCGGCGCGGCGCAGATTCCCATTGGAGTAGCTGGTCCGCTGCTGGTGCGCGGGCAGCACGCCCAGGGAACGTTCTACGTTCCGCTCGCGACCACCGAGGGCGCGCTGGTAAGATCCTACGAACGGGGAATGGCGCTGCTGACGCGAGCGGGCGGCGTCCAGGTCCGCGTATATGGCGACGAGAACCGCGTGGCGCCCGTCTTCGCATTCGACGACGTTGTGTCGGCGTACGAATTCGCGCGGTGGCTGCCTTCGCAATGGGAAGCGATCCGGGCCGAGGCCGGTTCCACCACCCGTCACGGCCGGCTCGAGAAGATCGAGACCTATCCCGCCGGCCGCGACGTAATGGTGAACTTCCGTTTTTTCACCGCCGACGCGCACGGGATGAACATGATCGTGAAAGCGGCCGACAAGGCCTGCAAATGGATCATGGCGAACAGCCGCGCGCGGCATTATCTGGTATTCAGCGGCCTGGAATCGGAAAAACACGCGAGCGGTTTTTTGTTTCCGGGCGGCAAGGGCAAGAAGGTGGTGGCCGGCGCCAGGATCCCGGCACATTTGTGCAAGGCCTATCTCCGCGCGGCCCCGGAGGATTTCACCGCGCTGTGGCGCCACACCGTAACCGGCCACGTGCACGCCGGAGCCCAGGGCTACAACGGGCATTTCGCCAACGGACTCACCGCCATGTTCATCGCTTGCGGGCAGGACGTAGCGAATGTGGTAAACTCCGCGATGGGAATTACCGGCTTCGAGACGACCGGAGACGGTGAGTTGTACGCCTCCGTCACGCTTCCCGCGCTGACGGTGGCCACGGTTGGAGGCGGTACAGGGCTCGGAACAGGCCGCGAATGCCTGGAGACGATGGGCTGCGCAGGCCAAGGAAGGGCAGGCAAGCTCGCCGAGATTTTCGCGGCGGCGGTGCTCGCCGGAGAACTATCGATGGGCGCCGCGATCATGAGCGGCGAATTCGTGTCGGCGCACGAAAGCTACGGAAGAAACCGGCCGAAAGAAGCGGTCGAAAACAGGGGATTCGGAGATGAACGACAACGGAAAGACGGCGCGGAGTAGGGAAAGCTCCGACCGTACCGTGTTCGAGACTTGGGTCGCGGAAGCGTTCGAAGAAGCGCGGCTGGCCCACGGCGACTTGCATTTGCCATTCGAGACGTTTCGCGGTCGAATCCTGGCGATCGCGCACAAGCACCTACGGCCAGACGCGGCCTGGTGGGCCATCCGCGACTTCGCGCGCAAGTTGAACACCATCGACCTGTATCTGGCCTCGGCCTGCGGAGCCCGCGGCGAGGCAGCGTGGCAGCGGTTCGCGTTCCTCTACCGGCGCGTGCTGCGGGACCTGCACCAGTTCATCTCGCCCGGCATGGAGGCCGCGTCGGACCTCGGCGACCAGACGCTGATCGACATGTTTCTGCCGGACCGGTCCGGACAGAGCCGGATCGCGTCGTACGACGGCCGGAGTTCGCTGGCGACGTGGCTACGCGTGATCGTGACCAACCGCTCGATCAACGAGCGGCAACGCGCCTGCAACCGGGTCCGCCGCGTCGAACCCGAGGTGGAAATCCCAGATGGCACGGCGGTGGAAACGCTCGATACCACCCTGGTCACGAGCCGGTACGAGAAGGTGCTCAGCGACTCGCTGCAGTCGGCGTGCCTGGATCTCACCAATCAGGACCGCCTCATCTTGTTGTGGCGCTTCGAAAAAGGCTTGCAACTCGGGCAGATCGCCAAGTTGATCGGGGTGCATCAGTCGACCGTGACGCGCCAAATGGAGCGGATGCTCCGGCGCCTTAGATCGGACGTAGTGGGAATACTAGCCTCTAAGTACCAATTGACCGAGGAGGCGATCGACGAGGCGCTCACCACGTTCTCCGATCCCGCGCATTCCATTTCGCTGCTCGGTTTTCTTCGCGAGTCCACCCCCGAACATTCGCCTCAGCGGGTGAACTGACCGCGAGTTTCAGCAGGTGGCCTGTCAATGCCGATAGAGGGCCAATGATCGGCTACGCGTTTCAGTTCGGCACCCAGGCCGCCGCCACCACGGTCGAAACACTGGTGGACATGGGCGCCACCCAGGCTCATGCGATGGTCAGCCTGTTGGGAATCCCCCTGAGGATTCCGTTTCACGCGATGCACGCGGCGATGGAATTCGCGCGCGACATGCCCTCCCACGAAGCCATGCCCAGAGCCACGGCGTACACCTCATGCCCCGAAGCGGAAGCCTTGGCCGCCTACGCCGACGGCGCGGTCGACGGTTTCGAGCGTGCGGAGCTCGAAGCGCACCTGATCTTGTGCCGGAGCTGCCGGGGAACGATCGCCGACGTGGTTTTGATGGCGCCGCTGGGGCCGCCGGTCAGCCTTGGCTTCCACGCCTAGGACTCGCGATTCATGGGACGGCCCTACCAGGCGCTTCGCGGCGAACCGAAGCGTCATTACGACGCGGTGATCGCCGGCGCCGGGGTCGGCGGCCTCACCTGTGGGCTGATGCTCGCGAAGGAAGGCCTGAAGGTGCTCTTGGTGGAGCAGCACTACATGGCCGGCGGCTACTGCAGCACGTTCCGCCGGAAGGGTTACACCTTCGACGCCGCCACGCACTTCTATCCGCTGCTCGGAAATACGTCGAGCATCACCGGGCGACTGCTCTCCGATCTGGGCGTCGAAACGAAATGGGTGAAGATGGATCCGGTGGATCATTTCCACTTTCCCGACGGATCCAGCTTCCAGGTGCCGGCCGAGTTCGACGCGTACATGGCCAGCGTGAAGGCTCGCTTCCCGGAGGAGGCGGCGGCGCTCGACGAGTTTTTCAAGCTGGTGCGAACCACCTACATGCTGGGACTGCTCGAGTATTTTCGCGGCGTCTCCACCGAAAAGCTGGATCCCTACCGGAAGCTCACGCTGCGGGAAGTACTCGACCGCCAGTTCCGCGATCCCAAGCTGAAGCTGCTGCTTTCCGCCGATGTCGGCCATTGGGGCTCGCCGCCTTCGCGCACATCGTTCGTGTTCGACTCGATGCTGCGGTTGTCGTACTTCCTCGGCAACTACTACCCGGTGGGCGGATCGCAGGTATTCGCCGACGATCTGGCGCGCCGCTTCGTCGAACTGGGCGGCGAGATCGCCATGAGTTCCTCGGTCACGCGCATCCATGTCGAGCACGGCCGCGCCACCGGCATCGACATGATGGCGGGGCCGCCCCGGTCGCAATATCCGGTGCGCGTACACGCTGGAGTGGTGATCTCCAACGCGGACCTGATGCTGACGCTCGACAAACTGCTCGGCCCGGAAGTGGCTCCCAGGGAAGAAGTGGACAGCCTGCGAAAGATGCGCGCATCGCATCCATGTTTCCTGACGCACATCGGCTTGAAGGGCATGTCGACGGAGGAGCTCCAGCGCAACGACGGGTACCATTGGGACTGCTGGGATTCGGATCGCGTCGCGACCAGCGCGTTCAAGATCTTCGTGCCAACGCTACACGAGCCGCGGATGGCCCCGCCCGGAGGCCACATCGTCATCGTTCAGAAGCTGACCGCTGTAGACTATCCGCTAGTGGACAACTGGACTCAACACAAATTGGCCGTCGAACGGCACATCGTCTCGAACCTCGAGCGGATCTTCCCCGGTTTCGCGCAAAAGATAGTGGTATGTCTCAGCGCGTCGGCGCACACGTCGTACCGGTACACACGCAACCATCGCGGCTCCATGCTCGGATGGGAGATGTCGCCGGATCAACTGGGGGAGCGGCGTCCCGGCGTCGCGGGCGCGATTCGCGATCTCTACTTCGTGGGCCATTGGACTCGGCCCGGCGGAGGCATCACGCCGGTCATCGTCTCGGCGATGCAGGCCGCCAAGCTCATCACCACCGGAGTCAAGCCCAGGGTCCAGGTGGAGGCGATCGCATGAAGAAGGTCGCCGTTACCGGCGGCGGCACGCTTGCCGCGCGCGTCACCGAGCACTTGCGGCAGTCGGGCGAAGTCGAGATCGTGGCGGAGGGAGCGGCGTCGACCGTTGTGTACCTGCCGCGAATCGGCGGGCCTGGCTCGCCCGGCCCGGACATGCTGGACACGGCGCAGACGCTACGGCGGCTGAACTCGAACGCGATCGAACGCGCGGTGGTGATCTCCAGCGCCGAAATCTACGGGGCCAGCCACAACAACCCCGGCATGATCCGCGAAGACCGCGTCCTGCCGCAGTCGTCCAACTCGATTCAGCAAGCCTGGGCCAAGTATGAAACGCTGGTGCGGGAGTTGTTCCACGGACCGAAGTTGACCGTGCTCCGCACCGCTCCTGTGATCACCAGAGACGGCCGCGACTTCTACAGCGATCTGTTCCGGCACGCGGCCGCCTACGCGTTGCCCGGATCGGTGAGCACTCTGCAACTGCTGACCCCCGACGATTTCGCCGCCGCGATCGAGGCGGCGGTCACGGAGCCAGAGACCGGCACCTACAACATCGCACCAGCCGGCGTGATTCCGCTGGACGCGGCGCTGCGGCTGGCCGAGGTGAAGCGCATCCCGGTTTCGCGCCTGCTGCAAAACGCGATCCGGGATCTGCGAAAAGGCAAGGTCTGGCCCGCGGACCAGATCGAATACATCCGCTACAACTGGACGGTGTCCGGCGAACTGGCGCGGCGCGAACTGCTGTTCGAGCCGAAGTTCACCAGCGCGCAGGCGCTACAGCGCGACTCCAAGGCGCAGTTCGACGATTTCGGCATGGACCGCGCCTACATCGACAAGTGGGGCCGCGGCGGATTCAAGTTCCTGCACAAGTACTACTGGCGGATCGAATCGCGAGGCTTGGCGAACATCCCCAAGGAAGGCAAGGTGGTGCTCACCGGCGTGCATCGCGGATTCATGCCGTTCGACGCGACGATGGTGCTGGACGTTTTGGTGAAAGGCATCGGACGCGTGCCGCGGTTCCTCATCCATCCCTGCCTGGTGAAAATGCCGCCCCTCAACAACGCGATGACGCGATGGGGCGGACTGATCGCGAACCAGGAGAACGCGGACTGGGTCCTCGACAACGAAGGGGTCGTGGGCATCTATCCAGAGGGCATTCGCGGAGCCTTCACCTTCTACAAGGAAGCGTACAGACTCCACAGGTTCGGCCGGGACGAATACGTGAAGATCGCGCTTCGCAATCGCGCGCCGATCGTGCCGTTCGTCACCGTGGGCCACGCGGAGATCTTCCCGATCCTGGCGCGCCTCGACATCGGCTGGTTCAAGCGCTGGACCGAGTGGCCGTTCTGCCCCATCGCGCCGCCGTGGCCGCTGGCGCCCATTCCGCTGCCCTCGAAATGGCACATGGAGTTCCTGCCCGCGATCCACCTCGAGCGGGAATACCCGGCGGAGGCGGCCGAAGATCCGGCTGCCGTCAAGGCGATCGGCATCAAGGTCCGCGCCCAGATGCAAGAGGCGATGGACCGTCTGCTCGCCGAACGCAAGCATGTTTTCTTCGGAACCATCTTTCAAGGAGAGGTCATGAAATGACCGAAGCCCGCCACTACGACGTCGTGATCCTCGGGGCCGGCATGGCCGGTCTTTGTCTGGCGCGGCAGTTGATCCTGCAGTCGGAAAAAACGGTCCTCATGCTGGACCGCCGCGGGGAGATTCCCCCCAAGCGCCAGAAGGTCGGCGAATCGTCGGTGCAGGTGAGCGGGTATTATCTCGGCAAGGTGCTCGACCTCGAGGAGTACCTCGTCCACGAACAGCTCCTCAAGTACAACCTGCGCTTCCACTACAAGAAGGCGGACGACGCCAACGAGAATTTCGAGGACTACAGCGTCTCCTACATCCGCACGTATTCCAACATCCCCACCTACCAGTTGGACCGCAACACACTCGAAGCCGCGCTGATGAAAATGAACCTCGAGTGCGAGCGATTCCGGTTCGTGGGCCCGGCGACGGAGCTCGAAACCAGGCTCGCCACGACGGACGAGGACACGCACGAAGTCGCTTTCAGGAACGGCGAAGCGGCGGAGTCCGTCACCGCGCGTTGGGTGGTGGACACGACCGGACGCGCCCGTTTCATCGCGCGCAACAGCGGCCTGAAGCGCGAGAACGCCATCGATCACGGATCTTCGTTCCTGTGGGTGGACGGGCTGGTGAACATCGAACGGCTGACGGAGATGGCGCATCGCGACCGCCGCCTGCGCCGCGAACGGCAATCCATCGGAAGCTCGCCGTTCTGGCTGGCGACCAATCACTTCGTGGGCGAAGGCTTCTGGTTCTGGGTGATTCCGATTCGCCACAAGACGAGCCTCGGCCTGGTGTACGACCGGTCGCGGGTGAACGAGAACGACGTCAACACACCCGAAAAGCTGATGAAGTGGATCTGCCGCGAGTTCCCCCTGTTCGAGCGCGACCTGCCGAAGCGCAAAGTGCTCGACTGGGGCTATCTGCGCGACTATTCCCACGACTGCGCGCAGACAATCAGCACCAAGCGGTGGGCGATGTCGGGCGAGTCGGGCCGCTTCTCCGATCCCTTGTACAGCCCCGGCGGCGATCTGATCGCGCTCTACAACACGATGATCGGCGACGCGATCCTGACGGACGATCCGGTTCAGTTGCGTTTGAAGTGCCGCTTCTACGAGGGCATGATGCGCGCCTTCTACGAAGCGTACGTGCCCAGCTTTTCCGACGGCTACGACATGCTCGGCGACCAGGAGTGCTTCGTCATGAAGTACACGTGGGAGCTGACGGTCTACTTCTCCTTCTACGTGCTGCCGTTCATCAACGACATGTTCACGCGGCTGAAGTTCCTGTCGCGATTCCTGCCGCTGTTCGGCAGGCTGGGCCCGGTAAACAAGGCGCTGCAGCCGTTCATCAACGACTACCACCATTGGAAGAAGGCTCACCGCGAGCCCTCGGCCGAAACCACGTTCTTCGACTTCTACGAGATCCCCTGCCTGAAGATGGCGGAGACGCTGTTCTACCGCGTCGGCCTGTCGGAGGCCGAGACCGCCGAACTGCTCGAACGGCAACTGGCGGTGGTGATGGAATACTCGCGGTTCATCGTGATCCACATCACGGCCCAGGTGCTGGACGACGAGAGCGTCTACCGGAATCGCGCCTTCGCCGAGTCGATCGATTTCGCGAATCTGAAGTTCCATCCGCGCCAGATGCGGACGCGGTACGCGGACTGCGCCAAGGACGGCGATCCCATGCAGTGGTCCGTCTGCCCGAGCGTGTTCCAGCGGTTCCACACGGCGGCGCGGCCGGAGACGATGCTCGCCGCGGGAGACTGATAATGATCGATCATTCGCCTTACATCGAACGGGCCTTCCAACTCGTCCCCGAGGAAGGCGCCTACGAGATTTCGGAGATCGAGGGCGCTGTTCCGCGCTGGCTCTCCGGCGTCTACTACCTGAACGGACCGTGCCGGTTCCAGCGCGGCGGCGAATCCTACAAGCACTGGCTCGACGGCGACGGCATGGTGACGTCGCTGCGATTCCACGGCGGCGCGGCGCACCACGCCAACCGCTTCGTGCGCGGAACCAAGTTCAACGAGGAAGAGGCCGCGGGCCATTACCTGTATCGAGCGTTCGGCACCGGATACCAGAAGCTGAAGCGCGGACTGGGGCTGGAATCTCCGGTGAACGTGAGCGTGTTCCCCTACGACGGCAAGCTGCTCGCGTTCGGCGAACAGGGGCTGCCGTACGAACTGGACCCGGTGACGCTCGAGACGAAGTCCGAGTACAATTTGGGCGGGCGCCTCACCGCGATCACGCCGTTCTCCGCGCACCCCAAGTTCGATCCGCGCACGGGCGAGATGTTCAACTTCGGCATCGCCTACGCCACGGCCGAGCCTCAGCTCAACGTGTACCGGTGCGACGCGGGTGGCGGGCTGATTTCAAGGCATCGCCACAAGCTGGAGTATCCCTGCTCGGTGCACGATTTCGGCTTGAGCCCGCGCTTCACGGTGTTCTACCTGTCGCCGTACCTGCTCGACATGACGGAGCTGATGCGCCAAGGCAAGACCCTGCAGGACTCGCTCCACTGGACGCCGGAGCGCGGCAGCAGGCTGCTGGTGGCCTCTCGCGCCACGGGAGAGATCGCCGCCAGCATAGCGATGCCCGGTAAGTATTGCCTGCACCTGATCAACTGCTTCGAGCAAGAGGGCCGGCTGATCGTCGATCTGCTGGAGCTCGACCGCCCGGTTTACGACCAGTACCAGACAATCCCCGATCTGTTCACGGATGTCGCCGAGGGCTACCCGGTGCGGCTGACCGTGGATCTCGACAACGGCGCGATACTGGACCGTCGCGAACTCGGCTACCGGCTGGCGCCCGACTTCGCGACGGTGAAGCCGGGGCTGTTCCTCGGCGAGGCGCCCGATTTCTGGCTGCTCGGCATCTCGGCGACCGGGAAGCCGGGACGCAAGTTCTTCGACCAACTCGTGCACGGCAATTGGGACCGCGGCAACGTCGACGACATCTATCAGGCTCCGCCCGAGACATACCTGGGCGGCGAACCCGTGTTCCTGCCGAACCCGTCGAATCCGGCCGAAGGCGTCGTGATCTGCCAGATCTTCGACGCGGATCGCGTTACCAGCGCGTTCGGGCTGTTCGATCCGGATCGCGTGGCGGCGGGTCCGGTGGCGGTGCTGCGGCAGAGGTCGCCCGCGCCGCCGTGCTTCCACGCGGCGTACCGGTCGAACTAGCCCGCTAGCCGCGCCTCACTTGGGCTGCTTGGGCGTCCACTTGGCCGCCTCCGCCTGCGCCTGCGCGATCTGTTCCTTGCTCATTTGCGCCGCGAGGGCGTCCCTGGCCTTCACCGCGTCGGAGTCGCCTTCGATCGCGGCCAGGTTCAACCACGTGTGCGCGCGAATGAAATCCTGGGGCACTCCCGTGCCGGCCGCGAATAGCGATCCCAACTGGGACTGCGCCTTGACGAACCCGGCGTCCGCCGCCGAGGTCAGCCAACGGACCGCTTCCCGCGGATTCGCCTGAACTCCCTTCCCCTTCAGGCAAGCCACTCCGTAGGCGAACTGGGCGGGCACGATGCCCGCTTCCGACGCGCGCCGGTACCACGCCGCGGCGTCCGTGTCGCTTTTGGGGAAGCCGTTGCCGGTTTCGTAGTTCTGCGCGGTGCGCAATTGCGAATCCGCGTGTCCCTGTTCGGCGGCCTTGAGGTACCACTTGGAGACCTCGGCGGAACTCACCTGTCCGGCCAAGCCGGATCCCAACACATCGGCCAGCCTTCGCTGCGCGTCCATGTGATCCTGCTCGGCGGCCAGCCGGAACAGCCGCGCCGCTTCCTTGATATCGCGGGGCACGCCGCGTCCTTCCGCGTACACCTGGCCCAGTTCGAATGCGGCATCGGCATTGCCTTGTTCGGCCGGGGCCTTCAGCAGCGCCACCGCTTCCTGCCCCTGCGGCGCGGGAGCGCGATTGGTGGTCTGCATGAGGCGCAGGTTGAACAGCGCGCCGGCGTGACCGCTCAGAGCCGCCAGCTTGTACCATCGGGCGGCCTCCGCGTCATCGCGCGGAATGCCTTTGCCATTGGCGTAGTGGAAACCCAGGCTGTATTGCGACTCGACGTGGTTTTGCTCGGCGGCCTTGCGATACCATTGCAGCGCGTCGCCGTCGTTGGCCACCGCGCCGCGCCCATTGGCCAGCATCGATCCGGTGAGGAACTGCGCTTCCGCCAAGCCCTGGTCCGCCGCTTTCCGGACCCATTCGTAGGCGATCGAATCGTCGCGTTTGATGTGCTTGCCTTCAGTGGTGAGCTTGCCCATGGTCAACTGCGCCGCCGCGACGCCCGACCCGGCCGCTTCCTGGATGAAGCCGAGTCCTCGCTTGACGTCCGCCGCCACGCCCTGGCCCGCCAGGAACAAAACGCCTGCCTCGTACAGCGCGCCGGGATGGCCTTTGTCGGACGCGGCGAGATAGTACTTCACCGCCTGCGCTTCGTCGTGCTGGAGCTTCGCGCCATGGGCGTAAAGATTGGCGAGCGTGTACTGCGCGGGCGCGTGACCGCGATCGGCGGCCGGCTTCAGCCAGCGGGCGGCCTCGGTCTCCTCGGGGGGAACCTGTTGCGTGAGCAGCAGCCCCAGCGCGTACTGCGCGTCCATGTGCCCTTTTTCGGCGGCGACACGATACCATCGGATCGCCTCTTCGCGATTCACCGCCGCGCCGCGGCCGGCGGAGTAGATGAATCCCAGCGTGAACGCCGAAGCGTCGTGCCCTCGCTCGGCCTCGCGCATCAGTTCGCGAATCGCGGTGGAATAGTCGCCGTTCTCGTAGGCCCGCATCGCGCTCGCGAAATCGGCGCGGCACTGGAAAGCGGCGAAAGTAAGGAATGCGGCTGCGGCTCGCCTGAACATACCGATACCGGGATTATAGCGGTTCGAGCGGGTCCCCTAAAACGGGGCGTTTGCCACGCGCCTCGGGAGCGAGGATAATCGGTACGATGAAACGCCTCTTTTCCAGCCTCGTGGTCTGCGCCGCCGCCGCGTTCGCCCAGGTCGGCGTCACGATGGTGGGCCATGAATACCGCCAGGACGATCTCGCGTCGATCGCCTCGGCCCCGGACGGAAGCCTCTGGGTCTCCTGGCTCAGTTGGGATGGAACCAAGGACGACATCGGTCTCCGCCATTACAAGGATGGCGAGTGGAGCAATATCCAGTGGGTCCCCGCCACCAGCGGCGACAACTGGATGCCGCAGATCGGCGTCGACGCATCGAACCGGGTCTGGCTGGTGTGGACGCAGATGCTCGACGGCAACTGGGACGTATACGCCCGTTCGTTCGATCCGGCCAGCCAGTCGTGGGGGCCCCTGGAAAAGCTGAGCGGCGATCCTCTCCCGGATATCAACCCGCGGCTCGGCACGGACGGCAAGGGCAAGCTGGCTGTCGTTTGGCAGGGCTTCCGCGGCAAGAACTCGAACATCTTTCTGCGCACGCTCGAGGGCGGCAAGTGGGGGCCCGAGGTGCGCGTCACCAATCGCGCCGCCAACGACTGGGAGCCGGCCGTGGGGCTCGATTCCGCTGGCGCCGCCTGGGTCGCCTACGACACCTACAAGGCCGGCAACTACGACGTGGCCATGGTAAAGGTGGCGGGAGGAACGCCGGGACCGGAGATCGAAGTGGCCGCCTCCCAACGGTTCGAAGCTCGCCCCACGGTCGCCGTGGATTCCGCCAATCGCATCTGGGTGGCCTGGGAAGCCGGCAACGCGGGCTGGGGCAAGGACCAGGGCTACATCCTGCGCAAGGATCCCAAGGGCGTGCAGTTGGGCGGCGTCCGGTCGCCGCGCCTCCGCGTCTACGATAACGGCCAGTGGCGCGACACCGCTCCCGTGATGAGCGCCTTCCCCCGGACTCTCAATACCTATCAGCCGCACGTCTTTTCCGACAACGCTGGATCGGTTTGGGTGGTGGCCAAGACCAGGATGAACGCGCGCGCGACGCCCGGCGTTCGCGGCAACCGCGGCTGGTGGGAGTATCGCGTCACGCATCTGGATGGATCGAAGTGGTCGGACTCGGTGACGCTGCCGAACAGCGCCGGCCGGTCCTCCACGCGGATGGGCGCGGTGACCACTCCCGACGGATCGCTGTGGATGGCGTGGGATGGCGACGGACGCTCGGCGAAGTTCTGGCATCGCCCGGTGCGCCAGCAGATCCACGCGGGCCGCATGGCTCCGCCCACCGCGTCCAACGTCACGTGGGGACAGCAGGTGCTGGACAGCGTGGCGCCGATGAACGGCCATTCCGACGAGGCAGCCGACCTGAAGGCGATCCGCGGCTACACCGTCAAGCTCGGCAACAAGAACCACAACATCGTTCGCGGCGACTTCCACCGCCACACCGAACTGAGTTGGGACGGCGGTGGCGCGGCGGACGGTTCGCTGCAGGACTTCTACCGCTACATGATCGACTCCGCGTCGATGGATTTCGGCGCGTCCACCGATCACCAGGGCGGCGCGTGGCCGTACTGGTGGTGGTACACGCAGAAGATGACCGACATGCATCACGTGCCGGGAACGTACGCCGCGATCTTTGGCTATGAACGGTCGGCGACATTCCCCAACGGGCATCGCAACATGTTCTTCGCCAAGCGGTCCAACGCGCGCGTCACGCCGTTCCACATGCGGGCGGGCGTGCCGGCGTTCGCGCTGGGACAAAGCCCGATGGGCGACGAGCCGGGCATCGGGTCGGGCGATCTGGTCGCCAACGACACCAAGATGCTGTACGAGGATGTGCGGCGCCTGGGCGGTCTGGCGATCTCTCATACGTCCGGCACGCGCATGGGCACCGACTGGCGCGACAACGATCCCGATCTCGAGCCGGTGGTGGAGATCTTCCAAGGCGCCCGCACCAACTACGAAAAGCTCGGCGCTCCGCACGTGGTGATCAAGGGGTCCGACGACGAGCACATGAACACGGCCGGCTATCAGCCGGAAGGCATGCTGAACAACGCTTGGGCGAAAGGATACAAGCTGGGCATCATCACGTCGTCCGATCACGGTTCGACGCACATCTCCTACGCGATGGTGTACACCGACGACTTTTCCCGGGACGGCGTGTTGAACGGCATCCGCAAGCGTCACACCTATGGCGCCACCGACAATATCGTGCTCGACGTTCGCATGGGCAACTACTTCATGGGCGAAGAGTTCCGTTCGGCGAAATCGCTGCCCATCAAGATCTACGTTCGCGGCACCAGGCAGATCGCCAAGGTGGAAGTGATCAAGGACAGCGAGATCGTTTACACCAAGGAGCCCAAAACGCAAGAGGCGCGCTTCGAGTTCGCGGAGACCGCGGTCAACGGCCAGCGGCACTACTACTACGTCCGCGTGCTGCAGGACGACGGCATGATCGCCTGGTCCAGCCCCTTCTTCGTCAACTACGGCAAGTAGCGCGTCACACCGGGGAGACGGGAGGAGCTCCGGAAGGCTTGGTTCCCGCGGCCGCCGCCATCCCCATCACCCCGCCGATTCCCAGGGATTCCACCGCCGTGGAGGGCACGATCACCATCGAGCCCTTCTCCTTGATCGCCTCGTAGAGCATGTTCATCGCGCGGAGATTCAGGGCGATCGGATTGTCGCGATAAACCTCGGCCGCCTGCGCGAACTTCTCCGAGATCTCCGTCTCCGCCGTGCCGAGGATGATGCGGGCCTGGCGCTCGCGTTCGGCCTGCGCCTTGCGCGACATCGCGTCTTCCAGCCCGGGCGGAATGTTCACCTGCTTGATCTCGACCGACTGCACGGTGATTCCCCAAGGATTGGTCTTCTCGTCGAGAATCCGCTGCAGTTCCTTGCCCATGTGCTCGCGGCCGGTGATCATGTCGGCGAGTTCGTGCACACCGATCGTTTCGCGCAACGCGGTCTGCGCGCCGAGCGTGATCGCGGCGAAGTAGTCCTGCACTTCGAGCACGCACTTTTCGGCGTCCCACACGACCCAGTACACGATCGCGTCGACATTGACGGGCACCGTGTCGCGAGTAAGCGCGGACTCGGCGGTGACGTCGGTGACTCGCACGCGCTGATCCACCACGCGCCGCACCGAGTCGATCACCGGCACGATCCAGAACAGCCCGGGGCCGCGCAATCCCATGAAATTGCCCAGGCGCAAGACAATCGCCTTTTCCCAGGGATCGGCCTGGCGAATCGCGAACATCAAATACACGCCGCCGATCACGCCGATGATGACCGGCGCCGGGTTACGGAGCATCGCCGTGGTGACAGCGCCCAGCACCGACAGCACCACGAACGCAAGGACGCCGATCGGGCTGAGCGTGAGCGAGCCCGTGGCGGGCGTGGGTTCTTCGGTGAGTTTTCTTGGAATGAGTTGCATGGTCCCCCCTTACTGTTTCAGATCCTTCAAAGCGCCGAGCAGGTCGTCCAACGTGAATCCTTCCGAGCCGGCGCGCGCCACGAACTCGCCGGCGATGGCCGAGAGGCGCCGTTGGCGCTCCACCTCGTCGCGCTTCACCTGCGCGGGCGCGATGAAGGTGCCCGTCCCCTGCTGCGTGACCAGGACTCCTCTGATTTCGAGTTCTTTGTAGGCGCGCATCACGGTGTTCGGGTTGATCGCCAGATCGACGGCGACTTGGCGTACGGTGGGAAGCCTGTCGCCGGTGCTAAGAACGCCGGTGGCGATGGCTCCGAGCACCTGATCGATCAACTGCCGGTAGACCGGAATTCCCGACCGGAGGTCGAGCCTGGGTTGGAAAGTCGCGTTCGACACCGCCCTACTCCAACCCGTCGAGGAAAGCGGCCGGCGCACGTGGTACCGCGATGATGGCCAACACCGGAACGGCGGTCCCGCGATGGTCCCTCTGGATCGACCCCGGGTACCGCCCCACCGATCCACCATTTCGCTTCTGAGATTCCCGATAGGCGTCCTCTCGATACTGGGCGTTGCTCCAAGGGGAAGCCATCGGATCGGCGCAGGAGCCCGCAAGCCGAGTGAGAGGCCTGCCCGCACCTCCCCGGTCGCCGGCCTCCACCTTCACGCCATCGCCAACGTCCACGAATTGGATGCGGGGCGCGGCGGCTGCGGCAGTCAGGAACGCTAGCAGCGCGGCGGCTCGAAGCGGTGTGCCTGCCATATGGTTATATAGTGCACTAGTTTACTAGTACAGTCAAGCAAAATCTTACACCCTCCAAATGCCCCGTCGCGCCCCCCAGAAGATCCGCCGGACGGATGAGAGGAATAGCCGCCGCCGCGCACTGCTTATGTGTGGGGACAAAGGACGTGACCTACAAGCGGGCCTTCGCGGTGGATCCTCGCGGTCTGCTTCACATGTTGGGCCGGCTGGATTGCTCGGCGGACGCGACGGTCGCCGAAGTGAACCCGGAACTGGTGGTTCCGCCCAAACTGACCGATTTGATGTACGTGGTGGACCACGGCGAGCACCACTCGCTCGAGATCCTGGAGGCGCTGGCGTACTGGGACGATCGCGAATCGGATCGCATCGCGGAGCGCGTGGCCGCGGCCATGCTGATTCCCGCTTACAAACCCCGGCCATTGAAAGTGACGGTCGCACTGCTGGATCGCAAGGCGTGCCCCGCGGTCCCGGCGCCGTCACTGAAGATCGATCGCGAGGCCGGAGTGATCCTGGCGTTTCCCGCCTTCGTCCGGATGTGGGAGCTCGATCCGGTTGCGGTGATGGCACTGGGCCGGCCGGCGCTCTTCCCTTGGGTAACGTTGATGGACCGCGCCACGCCGGAAGTGTTGGAGCAGGCAGCGCGGGCCGTTGCGCACGATGAGGAACTGGTGGCGCACTTCGCGCTTCTGGGCAGCATAAAATATGAGAGGGAGTGGATCGACGATCTGCTCGGGAGGTTCTCGAAAATGATGACCGTCGAATTGGCCCGGCAAACCCCGCTCGGCAAGTGGATTCGCGAGGGCGGCGTGGAAGAGGGCTTGCGCCAGGGCCGCGTGGAGGGTCTAGTAGAGGGCCGAGTGGAGGGTCTAGTAGAAGCGACGATCCATTCCATCGAGAAGTTCCTGCGCCATCGATACCCGCTCCTGGCCGAGACCTTCTCGCCCGCCGGTCTGGATCTGGATGCCGCCGAGCGCCTGCTCGACCGGCTCTACGAGGCTCGTGACGAAGCGGAGGCGCGGCGAGCGCTCGAGGCCGGAAGTCCTCGAAAATGATGACCGTCGAATTGGCTGGCCAGACTCCGCTCGGCAAGTGGATTCGCGAGGGCGGCGTGGAAGAGGGCTTGCGCCAGGGCCGCGTGGAGGGTCTAGTAGAAGCGACGATCCATTCCATCGAGAAGTTCCTGCGCCATCGATACCCGCTCCTGGCCGGGACCTCCTCCCCCGCCGGTCTGGATCTGGATGCCGCCGAGCGCCTGCTCGACCGGCTCTACGAGCCTCGTGACGAAGCGAAGTCCTCGAAGATGATGACCGTCGAATTGGCCCGGCAACCCCCGCGCGGCAAGTGGATTCGCGAGGGCGGCGTGGAAGAGGCTTGCGCCAGGGCGGCGTTCAGTTCCTACGCCATCGCGACCCGCTCTTGGCCGAAACCCACCCGGCCGCTTGCGCTCGACCGCCCTCCTGTGTTCTATTACCCCTGAATGATCTCCCGTCGCGCTGCCTTCCGCGGCCTCGTGGGCATGTTTGGCGCCGCCCCTTGGCTCGACTCCCAGGATTGGGACAACGACCCCGTCCTCGGCCCCATCAACGTTTTCGATTTCCGCGACCTCGCCAAGAAGAAGCTCGACCCGCTCGCCTGGGACTACCTGGACGGCGGCAGCGAGGACGAGCAGGCTCTCCGCGACAGCCGCGAGGCGTTCAAGAACCTCATCATCCGTCCGCGCATGCTCGTCGACACCCACAAGATCGACCTGAAAACCGAAGTGCTGGGAGCCAAACTCGACTACCCGATCCTCCTCGATCCCGCCGGCGGCAAGAACTGCTTCTTCAAGGGCGGCGAACTCGAGGTGGCCAAGGGCGCGGCGGCGGCCAAGGCGCTGCAGATCACCAATGGCGGCATCGACGAATTGGTCGAGTCCGGCAAGGGTCCGCAATGGTGGCAGTTGACCACCGGCGGCCAGTTGCAGAACCGCCAGACCATGCGCGCGTTCGTGAAAAGGCTCGAGGCGCAGGGCTGCCAGGGAATCTGCTTTACCGTCGACATCATGCACGTCTCGCACCGCGAGCGCGACATGCACAACAAGCTGGAACGGTCGTGGTGCGAATCCGGCATCCCACCGCGCGACGCCAACGGGCAGGTGCCCAAGGCGAAAACTCCCTGGCGGGCGGGCATCTATCCGTCGCGTCCCAGCCCGCTGCCGACCTGGCAAACGGTGGAGGAACTGCGTTCGCTGACCAAGCTACCCATCGTGCTGAAGGGCATAATGATCGCTGAGGACGCCGAGCGGGCGGTGAAGCATGGTGCGTCGGGGATCATCGTTTCGAGCCATGGCGCGCGGCAGATGGATCATGTCGGCGCCACCATCGAGGCGCTGCCCGAATGCGTCAAGGCGGTGAACGGCAAGATTCCCGTGCTGGTGGACGGCGGTTTCCGGCGCGGCACCGACGTTTTGAAGGCTCTGGCGCTGGGCGCGAAAGCGGTCTGCATCGCGCGGCCGTATCTGTACGGATTGGCGTGCTTCGGACAGCGCGGCGTGTCGCGCGTGCTGGAACTGATGCAAACGGAGTTGGCTCTGAACATGGGGCTGGCGGGCGTTCCCAACATCGCCGCGATCGACCGGTCGCTGGTCCGCTGGCGGCACGAGCACAAGGGCTGACAGGCGTGCCGCATCGTTCGCGATCGCTGGTACTCTGCGCGGCGTTGCTATTCGCCCAGGACGAGCCGAATCTGCTCTCGCCGCCGAACGGCGCGTCGTTCG
Organism: Acidobacteriota bacterium; assembly: GCA_005808475.1. GTDB lineage: Bacteria > Acidobacteriota > Terriglobia > Bryobacterales > Bryobacteraceae > SYLY01. The sequence continues at coordinate 6,277 of SYLY01000024.1, read as the reverse complement.
CGTCCGGACCGGTGCGCGTCATCGCGCGCGCCGAGGGCAAGCCCGAAATCACCGTCGATGGCAAGCCCATCGCGCTGGAATCCCCGGTGGACGGCGTGGCCACCGCGAACCTGAAGCTCGAACCGGGCGCGCATGTCGTCGGGTTCGGAAAGGAATCGGCGAAAGTCTTCGTGGGCGAGGGCGCGCCCACGGAGTTCAAGCCGTTCCGTTTCCATCCGGCGATGGCGAGTTGCACCTCCTGCCATGCCGTGAAGAACGGCGTGTGGGCTTTCCAACGCCCGTCGCTGGTCACCACATGCGGCCAGTGTCACGCGAAGGAGAAGTTCCCCGCCAAGCACACGCACGAGATGGGCATTCTAGCCGACTGCCAGATCTGCCACGATCCGCACGGATCGACCGCAGCGGGACATCTGAGGAAGCAGAAGGACGTGGCCTGTAAGCAGTGTCATAACTAAGCGGTACACTGCGACTGATGCCCAACGATTTCGCGTTCGAGATGGCCTCTTCCAGCGTGCGCTTCGGCGAAGGCGTCACGCGCGAGATCGGCATGGATCTCGCCGACGCCGGTTCGCGGCGCGCGCTGGTGATCACCGATCCGTGGGTCGCGCGCTTGCCTCCCCTGGCGAAAGTGCTCGAATCGCTCGAGGACAACGGCATCGCCTTCCACCTCTATGATCGCGTTCGAGTCGAACCCGACGACCAGTCGTGGAAAGACGCGATCGCGTTCGCGAACAGTCGCGAGTTCGACGCGATCGTGGCGGTGGGTGGTGGATCGGCGATCGACACCGCGAAGGCCGTCAACCTGTACACGGCGTATCCGCCGGAGGACTTCCTCGATTACGTCAATCCGCCGATCGGACGCGGCAAACCCGTCCCCGGTCCGCTGAAGCCGCTCTATGCCGTTCCGACGACGGCGGGCACCGGCAGCGAGACCACCGGAGTAGCCATCTTCGATCTGTCGTCGATGCATGCCAAGACGGGCATAGCAAACCGCCGCCTGCGTCCCACGTTGGGATATCTGGATCCGGACAACACGGAGACGCTCCCGCCCCAGGTGGCGGCGGCGGCTGGACTGGATGTGCTGAGCCACGCGATCGAATCCTACACGGCGATCCCGTACAGCGCCCGTCCCCTGCCCGGGCGTCCGATGCTGCGGCCGGCGTATCAGGGGTCGAACCCGATCAGCGACATCTGGTCGCTGCAGGCGTTGCGAATGGTCGCCGAGTTCCTGCCGCGGGTCTATGACGATCCGCGCGACCGCGAGGCGCGCGCCGCAATGATCCTCGCCTCTTCCTACGCCGGGATCGGCTTCGGCAACGCGGGTTGCCACCTGCCACACGGGATGTCGTATCCGGTGAGCGGGATGGTGAAGAGCTTCCGGATGCCCGGCTACCCGGTGGAGCGCCCGCTGATTCCCCACGGGATTTCGGTGATCCTGAACTCGCCGGCGGTGTTCCGCTTTACGGCGGCGGCGAACCCGGCGCGTCATCTCGAGGCGGCGCGCGCGCTGGGCGCGGATGTCACGGGAGTGAGCGCCGCGGACGCCGGCAAGGTCCTGGCCGATCGCATCACGTGGTTCATGCGGCGGACCGGCGTGCCGAACGGGCTCCACGCGGCGGGCTACGACAGCGCGGATATTCCGGCGCTGGTGAAAGGGACTCTGCCACAGCATCGCGTCACCAAACTGTCGCCGCGGCCCGCGGAGGCCGACGACCTGGCGGCGATCTTCGAGGACGCGCTGACGGCCTGGTGACGCCGTGCTAACTAACTAAGATCGGCAGGGCGTTCTAATTGTCGCCCATGATCCAGCTTAGGAAAACGCTCAGAGATCGTCTGTTGAGCGTCATGGCGTTTCCTGAGGCGACTAGAAGTCCAATAGAATCAATACCGTCTTCGCCGATAGTCCGCGAATGGACTCACGGCTGCGCACTGGCGTTGAGCCACCAGTGGAGGAGTGGGTCGTCGTTTGGGGGGCGGAATTGTGCGACGGTTTCTATCCTTCGGAGTATGACGCGTACGCTCGTTTGGTCCTGCTCTTGTGCCCAACAGTTCATGATGCCGGCAGTCCCGAGGAGTTGTACGTCATTCCCGAATCGTGCTCTGGCGATTCGCATCGCCTTCTTGTCATCCGTCGCGGTGATGATCCTCCGCTCGTATGCTATAGCGAGCGTCATTGCCTCACCGTCGTCGAGGTCCGCCGCGAGATCGACGTAGAGCGCGCGTTCTTGCTCGGTCTGGACCGTATGCTTCTGGAGCAGGCCTCGTTCGATCAGCGGCTCCAGGCTGATTCTGGTGCGCGGGTCGACTGGTCGCTCCCCGCGCAGGTAGAGCGCTTCAGCGACGACAGCGGAGCACACGCCAGCACCGGCGGTGAGTGTCTCGAGCACTGCCTCGACCTGGTTACTCGCTAGGATGTTGATGAGCACCGAGCTGTCGAGGAGTGCGAATTGGTTGACCATCGCGTAGAGTGCTTATCGAGCGTCGAGGGACCGTGCCAGATCGAGATCAGCGAGATTGGCAAACCCGTCTTGCTCTGAGTAGATTTGTTGCCGCGCTTCTTCGACCAGCGCGCGGGCCGTAACGCGGTCAGTGCGGAGATAACGCGCCAGTTGCCCTTCGCTCAGTTCGCCTCGCCGGAAGGCTTCGACGGCAAGTGCAACATACCGTTGCGGTAGGGTCTCCCCCACCGCGGGATTGGCTTCGATGCCCAAGAGCCGCTGCGCGTGTTGCGGTTTGAATCCTTCAACCTTGAGGCGATCCCACGTCCCCGGCGGGAGCCGGCGCAGGGCCTCGAGGCGCAGAATCATCGCCTGTACCGAGACCTTATAGAGGTCAGCGAGGCTTACGATATCCGCCAGCGTCACGCCCGTTGACCTGCCCATGGTAAGTTCGGTCATGCGGCGTTCCAATCCACTCGCGGGCATCAAGAACTGGCCGGCGAATTCGTCCGCCAATCGTTCAGTTGCGGAGCCCCGTCGACGGAACTCTAGAACGGTGATCTCCGCTCGATACCGATGCATGAGGAAGTGGCCGAACTCGTGCGCGAGTGACCACTGACGCCGGTCTCTCGGATGCGAGACATTGAGGCCGATACACGCACCGAGGGGATCGTTGTAGGCGAACACACCTGCAATCCGTGAGGGCATCGGATAGTAGAAGATGCGCAGGCCGAGGTCCGTTTCAAGCCGCTCGCGCAGATTCCCGATTGGGCCATCTCCGAGGCCGAGGCGATTGCGTTCCGCCGACGCAACGTAGGCGGCCGTCTGCTCGATTTGCGCACCGCTCACCTCATACGGTGGCGGGTACGAGCGGGCCGCGGGAACACTAGTGATACGCTCCAGTTCCGCGTAGTCTTCCGCGAGACGTTGCAGTTCGATCGCTGCCTGCTCAAAATCAGCGTGCTCGTCGAGAATATCTCGTTCCGTTGCCCGGAACTGCGGCACGAAACTCTCAGTCACCGCCCGGCGGCTCACGAACTCCGAGACCTGCCGGCCATACAGCTTAGCGAGAGATAGCAACTCGTCAACCGTGACTCGGCGTTCGCCCTTCTCGATAGCCACAATCGTCGTACGCGCCATCCCCATTTGCCCGGCGACTGCCTGCTGCGTCAGTCCAGCAACCTTGCGGGCGTCCTGCAGGCGCGCGCCGAGGACACGCGGATCAATCTGGTCCAAAACGGGACGATCCATGGTTTCTTACGCTGCCTCTCTTCGAACCATAGCGAGCGGCGCGCCGGGAAAGCGACGCCATTCCTCGCAATGCCGGCGATACAGTTCCACGAGGTGCAGAGCCACCGCGGCATCCGAAAGGTCCAGCTGACCCGCAAGCGACTGCTGCACTTCGACGAGCGAGGGAAACTCATTCACTAGTCCTCGCCAAGGATCAGACTGACCTACTGCCGAAGCGAGTCGCGCTACCTGCCAATCCATCTCACTGATGCCCCGAGCCTGACGGACCCCAAGCGCGCGCGTCGGTGAACACACATCGTACCGATAACCGACAGCGTCATACTCGGATAAACCAGCGCTCCAGAGCGCCATGCGACGCAGCAGGCACGACGTGCACACCCCGCATTGCGAAGCGCCGCGCTGACGCAGGGGAAACGCGTCACAGGAGAACGTAAGCGGGATGCCATTGTGGACAGAAGCGAGACGCGGGTCCGCGCACATCTGCGCCTTGGTCCGCAGTACCGCGCCGTTCCGAATGGTGAACGCCTCACCGGCGATCAATGAGACGAGTGCGCCCATTCGCTTCAACGTCCTCGGGTGCACGGAGCGTGAGGTCGAGACACCGAGTTCCCCGTCAGCGAACGGCAGGTTGAGCGCACCGACACCGTTCTCGTACAGCCACAAGGTATCCGTACCCGCCGTTAGTGCCGCGGCGGAGCCCAGTGCAAGAAACAAAAATCCCCTCGTGCGTCGGGTCGGTTCCTGTCGCACCTCACTGGCATGTTGAAGCCAGCACCCGATGCGGACGTGCGTGAGGGAGCGCGGCGAGAGCGACCGAAGGCTTTTCACTTGCTCTTTTTGGCGGTCGCCTTGCCGATGGTTCGCTACGCCAGACACGCAAACGTAGTCCTGCGCTGGTTCCCGGCCGATGGCGGCAGCAGTGCCGACAAACGAATCAAGTCCGCCGCTAAGCAAACCGACGTGCACAGGCTCTCCCAAGACATAGTTGCTGAAGAGATGCTGCTGGGATTCGGCGAGGCGGCGAATCTGCGTGGGACGTTGGCAAAAGCATATTTCCCAGTCGTCCTGCGTCAAGAATGAAAGGACGTCGTGCAGCGCGTCTTGTACGTCATGCCGTCGCCACAGCTCGATGTGCCGTACCGGAATCTGGATCGCGAGCGCCCGACGCCAGTCCGGCTGCGATGGACCGCCACGAACAGCAAGCCGGTCACTCATGTACACCGCGACAGCGATGTCGAGCAGGTCGGCAAGAATGCCCGGCAGAAGCACCCCAAGGCGCTCGTTGATCTCCCCATCGTCTAGTCCATAGCGCATCACAAGACCGTCCTCATCCTTAGACGCGGTTGCGTACGAGCCTGGCTCACCGAAATCAAACGCGAACTGCTGCGCTTCATGACAGCGGCGCAAGTGGGGCATGCAACTCCTCCAGGCTGTTTGATCGTGGTTGTGATTGCCGCCGGGGGGAGCGCAATGCAACTCCACTCCCCTTCTCGATTACCTTGTCGAAATTAGGCGCCGTACGACCAGCGACCACACTTGCCAACGCGCGTTCATACGCCAACTGCTCTCCCGCTGGTCGTCCCATCTCCCGCATCAACTCCGACCGGGTACCGTCAAAAACCCCTCGCCCCAACAGCGCTGCCGTGCACGAGCCAGCGAGTTCAGGTTTGTCCTCCACCCTCGTAAAACTACGGCCAGAAGAGCGCAAGCGCTCAAACGTATTCTCCAGGGCTCGGTGGACCACTGCGGCAGCATCATCACTTCCCACGCTACAACGCAAATCACGGAGCTCTCGCTGCACAACGGAAAGGGGTTTGCCCGGTGCGAGCGGGTCCGACTCGACCCGCGGCAGAGCACCAACGAGGATATCAAAGCCTTCACGCAATACCCTCTGGACGGACGCATTCTCGAGTTGCTCCGTCACCACCTTCGCGCCCTGGTCAGCCGCGAGATCAAGTCCAGCTCCGCTGCGCACGAGGTTAAACAGTTTGCGAGAACCGGTGCCGCGGACTCCCCAATAGAACTTGTCGCCGTCTGGCATTCCTGCCTCCTATCCACAACTCTATTCCAAGAACCTGACATTGTCAATCTGAATGTGCAACCTGCATTCGATAATGTCGGCAATCGGGATCAAGTGCTTTCGCTCCGGAGCGATATCATGTCGCCGTCCGGTGTTGATCGCCCGGATCGGCGGCGGCGAACCCGGCGCGTCACCTCGAGGCGGCGCGCGCGCTGGGCGCGGATGTCGCTGGAGTGAGCGCCGCGGACGCCGGCAAGGTCATGGCCGATCGCATCAAGTGGTTCATGCGGCGGACCGGCGTGCCGAACGGGCTCCACGCGGCGGGCTACGACAGCGCGGATATTCCGGCGCTGGTGAAAGGGACTCTGCCACAGCATCGCGTCACCAAACTGTCGCCGCGGCCCGCGGAGGCGGACGACCTGGCGGCGATCTTCGAGGACGCGCTGACGGCCTGGTGACGCCGTGCTAAGATCGGGGAAGACCGTCATTCGCCGCGGAGAGGTGGCTGAGTGGTCGAAAGCAGCGGTTTGCTAAACCGTCGTACGGGCTTAAACCTGTACCGGGGGTT
>SYLY01000214.1 GCA_005808475.1 Acidobacteriota bacterium | reverse complement strand
CGATCGGATAGTCGCGTCCGCGTCCGCCGCGGCGCGCGTCATAGCGCTTTTCCGCCGACGACCGCCCGCTGTGCTTCACCACGGTCTGTCCCTTTTGCAGGAAGCGGTCGGCCACGGCCACGCCTTCGTTCAACAGGCCGCCGGGGTTCTCGCGCAGATCGAGGATCAGCCCCTTGACATTCTGCTCACCCACCCGCTTCATGTTCTCTTCCACTTCCTGGGAAGTGTTCTCGTTGAACTGCTCGATGTCCAGGTAAAGGATGCCGGGCTTCACGAAGAAGGCGTCCTGCACGCTCTTGCGCGGAATCTCGTCGCGGATGATGTTGAACACCACGTGGTTGTCCACGCCTTCGCGCGCGATGGTCACTTGCACCGGAGTGCCCTTGGGCCCCTTCAACAGATCGGCGACCTCGTCGGTTCGCAGATTCTCGGTGGACTTGTCGTTCACCAGCATGATCACGTCGCCCGGCCGCAAACCTGCCTTGTAGGCGGGCGATCCAGGAAACGGCGCGATCACCATCGTGCGGTTACCCTTCGGCGCCACCTGCATGCCGACGCCGTAGTAGTGGCCGCGCTGTTCCTCGCGCAGGGACTGGAAGTCCTTGGGATCGAAGAAGCTCGAATGGGGATCGAGCGTCCGCAACATCCCCGGAATGGCGCCCTTGTAGACCACCTTGTCCGGCGAAACCTTGTCGGCGAAGTTCTCCTCGAGCAGGGCGTACACTTGGCTGAACGTGCGAATATTGGCGTCCAGATCGGTCCCGTTGGAGGCCGCCGCCGCGTCCGCCGCGCCCGGACCGAGCATCCCTCCGGCCAGTGCGCAGATCGCTACGATCGAGGGGATAAAGATGTACTTGCGCCAGTTTTCCACCATTCGCGACGAGCCCCTCCTGGGCTGACCACAGTATATCGTATCGTCCGTGCGCCCGTTTTCCCGCGGGGCCGTTGACGGTTCTCCCCGCGAACCGATACCCTGGGCAGGTGAGCGGAAAGCTGGCGGCGGAACTCCGCCAATCGAGGCCGTTTGCCTCCCTCGAGGAGGAAGCGCTCCTCAACCTCGCCCGCACCCAGGAGATCCTCCAGCAGAAACAGGCCGAGTTCTTTCGCGAGTTCCACCTGACGCGGATCCAGTACAACGTGCTTCGCATCCTGAGGGGCGCGGGCGACGAAGGCCTCCCCTGCAACGGCATCGCCGAACGGATGGTCACCGCCGACCCGGACATCACCCGGCTCCTGGACCGGCTCGAGTCGCGCCAATGGATCCTGCGCGAGCGCAGCCGCCACGACCGGCGCGTCGTCGTGGCGCGAATCGCTCCAGCGGGCGTCGAACTGCTCGCCTCGATCGACCAGCCTCTGCGCGACTTCATCCTCCGCCTGATGGGCCGCCCGGGCCAGGAACGTCTCGAACAACTGATCGCGATCCTGGAAACTCTTCGCGAAGAGTAGGGCACGGCGCGGGAGCCAGTCAGATCGGGAGGTCCGGCTTCACCACGGTGATCTTCCGGAACCCCTCGTCCCGGGCCGGTTTGACGAGTTTGGCGGCCATACGGTCGATCACTTCGTCAGGCACGACACGCGCGCGCGCCCGGTTGCGGGCCTTGCAGACCTCGAGCGGCGTGTCGAAGAAGACGGCCTCCAGCCGGACGCCCTTCAGGCGCTTGTAGGGAGCGCGCTCCCACGGCGTCAGGTGCGTCGCGTCGACATAGGTGACCGGCCTTCCGAGGCGGATCCGCTCCTTCAGCAGATACCGGATCGCGGCGAACACTTCCTTATGGATGCTCTGATCCCGTTCGTCGCCGGCCAGGAGGGCGCGCATGGCATCGCTCGAGAGCACGGGCTTGCCCGCCGCCCAGGTCGACTTGCCCGACGCAGGCAGCCCCACCAGCACGACCACGGTTGGCGGCTTTTTCATGTCGGCGCTACCGGCCCGCGTGGATCTCCTGCAAGCTCCACACGCGGATCGGATCGCGCTGCCGCGACTCGATCGCCTGCACCGCCGCCTTGGCCGCGCTCAGCGTGGTGATGCACGGCGCCCGGTAGAACACCGCCGAGCGCCGGATCGCCTTCTCATCGCTGAACGAACCCGCTCCAGCCGCCGTGTAGATGACCAGTTGCACCGTGCCCGCCTTGATCAGATCCACCGCGTTCGGACGCCCTTCGTTCACCTTGAACACCGTCTTGCACCGCAGGCCGGCCGCGTTGAGAGCGGACGCCGTGCCGCGAGTAGCCGAAAGCTGGAAGCCGAGTTCGATGAACTTGCGCCCGAGTTCGACCGCGTCGTTCTTGTGCCGGTCGTTGACGCTGATGAACACCGTGCCCTTGTCCGGCAGCGGCGTGCCCGCGCTCAACTGGGCTTTCGCGAACGCTTCGCCGAAATTCTCGCCGACGCCAATCACTTCGCCGGTCGACCGCATCTCGGGTCCCAACGCCGGATCCACGCCGGGAAACTTGTTGAACGGAAACACCGGCGATTTTACGAAAAATTGCGGCACGGGCAAGACGCCGGAGGTCTGGCCGCGCGTCAGATGCGCCAAGTCCTTCAGCTTCTTGCCGAGCATCAACCCGACCGCGACCTTCGGCAACGGAACACCGGTGGCCTT
>SYLY01000213.1 GCA_005808475.1 Acidobacteriota bacterium | reverse complement strand
GTTCGAGGTTGGCGCGCTCGGTGACGTCGTCGAAGATAATCAGCCGGCCGATGCGCTCCTGATCGCGCGTGACCAGCGGCGCCACGGCGATATTGACGACGGTCTCGCGAGCCGCCTCCGGACGCGGACGAACGGCGCCGTTCCCGTTGTGGCCGTGCCCGTTGACCGCCGCCGGACGCGCCTGGAGGGGGAACTTGTAGATCTGGTGAATCCCGGTTTCGAAGCGTATCTCCACGAGATCGGCCACCAGCCGCAGCGGGAACAGATCCGCCAGCCGCTGCCCGGCCGCCTGCTGGCGCCCGATGCCGGTGAGAGCCTCCATCTGCGAATTCCAGCTCTCCACGCGATCGTCGAGATCGGCCGCGACGATGCCGACGTTGATCGACTCGACGATGTTCTCGCTGAACTCCTTCAGCCGTTCGTACTCGGCCGCCTTCCTCTCGAGCGACCGGTAGAGGCGGGCGTTCTCGATCGCGATCGCCACGTAGCCCGACAGCGTCACCAGCAGTTCGAGATCCTCGCTCGACAGGAAGTCGCCCTTGTCGGTGCGGCCCAAGCCGAGATAGGCGACCGTGCGGCCGCGCGAGTGACAGGGAACGTAGTAGGTGAGGTCGAGCTTGGCGACCGAATCGCGCACCGAATCGGTCCAGTGCGCCGACACCACGTCGAGCGCCGAACGGGTCCGCTCGAAGAAGATCGGCTCGGAGGCGTGGGCCGGCAGAAAACTCAGGTCGAGCACGTCCTCGCGTCCGGCCCGCGCTTCCGGCGACGCCAGCGCCAGACGATACCCGTCGCCGCTCTCGGTTCCCAGGAACACCGCTACGTTGGGGATGTACAGCGTACGGCGGATGCGGTCGGCGACGCTCGAGAGCATCTTCTCGAGATCGGTCTCCGAACTCAACTCGCGCGCGAATTCGACTAACGTACGGCGGTAGTCGTAGCGGTCCTTGTAGAACAGGTAGCGGTCGAGCACTTCCTGGAACCAGTTGCGGATCGGCTGGAACACGAACGCGGCGATCACGATGAGGATCACCATCGCACCGGGATCGATGTCCTCCACCGGCCGGACCGACAGGATCAGCGCGTAGAAGATGCCGAGCACCGCCAGGGTCGCCAGCGTGTAGACGAAGCCCTGCTGGAAGATCACGTCGACGTCCATCAGCCGGTAGCGCAGGATCGCGTACGCCCACGTGACGGGGATCAACAGAAGCGAGAACACGGCCAGATTCATGTAGGAATCGGGCACCGCGCCCATCGCGTAGGGAATCGTGTAGAAAAGCGTGAACGGGAGGACGCCGGCCACCGCGCCGTTGCGCAACCACTTCAACTGCTGCCGCATAATGGGATCGTCCTGCCGCCGCGCCTCGAGCGTCGAGGCGAGCGCACCCAGCAGGTACAGCGCGCTGAGGAAAGCCATCCACACGCGGTCCAGCAGCCAACGCAATTCGAGAATCGGAATCGCGACGCGCAAGACCGTGGAAGCGGATGCGATGTAGACCAGCACCAGCAGCGCCGCTGGAACATAAAGCAGGGCCGCCATCCCGCGCCGCCGGAGCCACGGCCGCGGCTCGGGGAACGACAGACAGAAGTGCAGAAACAGCGTCGGCGCGAGCGCGCCCGCCACCACGTTGCCCCAATACATCACCTTGTCGAAGTTGTTCAGCCGCCCGGTGTAATGGAACGTGGACAACACGAAGCTCGCCAGGCACAGGCAATAGAAGTGGACCGCGCGCGGCGCGCCGGCGCGCCGGAAGTAGACGAATAACCCGATCGCGATATAGGCGAGGCCGATCAGGTATTGATAGAACCGTGACGCCTCGGCCGCCCGTTCCGACACGATCACCTTGGTCGGCACCTCGACGCCATCGCGCCGGATCACGTAGTCGGCGCTGCCCCATGCCGTGATGCGGGCGATGACCTTGGTGGCGTCGATCGAGGCCCCAATTGCCGCGCCGTTGATCCGAAGCAGCACGTCGCCCTCGCGGATGCCGGCTTTCGCGGCGCCGCTGCCCGGGTCGACGACCAGCGCCATCACGACCGGCTTCCTGGCCGGATCGAAACGGTCCACCCAGGTAACGCCATCCTCGGCGAGTTGGAACGAGCGCTGCTTCTGGAAATTGATGCCGGCGCAGATCAGCCCGGCCGCGGTGAGGACCACCAGCAGCGCGCTAACGAGCTGATTTTCTAGATCTTTCACTACTGACCCACTCGAGCAAGGACAGGGATTCCCCCGGCGGCTAGCTCTATCCTACACGAACCCGAAGAACTCCGTTGCAACCCTGGCGCCAAACCGCCGCCATGGCGAATCACGAACTTGCGAGGCAACGGCGTGGCGCTTCTTCCGAATCGTGTAGAACATGACCCCACCGAATCCGGTTTCGCGAACGACGGGCTACTTCTTGCGCGACTTCAGCAGTTCCGAGATCACCGGAATCAACGAAATGAAAACGATGCCGAGCACGACCTTTTCGAAGTGGGCCCGTACGAAGGGGTGGCCGCCGATGAAGTAGCCGAGCCCGGTCAGCAGCGTCACCCAACCGATCCCGCCGGCGATGTTATAGGTGACGAACCGGCTGTAGTCCATCTTAGCCACGCCCGCCACGAAGGGAGCGAACGTCCGGATAATCGGCACGAATCGCGCCAGCACGATCGTCTTGGGACCGTGCTTGGCGTAGAACTCCTCGGTGCGCCGGACGTGGTCGCGATGGAACAGACGCGAATCGGGCCGGTTGAAGATGGCGGGGCCGGCCGCGCGGCCCAGGTGGAAGCCGACGGCGTCGCCGATCACCGCGGCGGCGATCAGCACCACGTTGATCAGCACGATGTTGAGTTGACCCGCTCCGGCCACCACGCCGACAGTGAACAGCAGCGAATCGCCGGGTAGGAAGAAGCCGGCGAGCAGGCCGGTTTCGGCGAATACGATTCCCGCCAGCAACACATATCCCCACCAGCCGCTGAAGACGGTGGTCAGCAGGGCGATGAGCCGGTCGGGAGTGACGAGGATCGAGAGCCAGTCGCGGAGAGTGTGAATCACGGGGTGGAAACTAGCCCCGGTTCTGATAGCTCTGCGCCAGGCGCTTGATCTGGTCTTCCTTCACCGTGATCTTGCCGCTGCTCTTCAGGTGCGAAACGACGCCTTCCTCGAACATCTCGCGCCGTTCGCGGAGCTTCTTTTCCCGCAGCGAGCCGACCAGCAGTTCGCGCTCGGCCTCGAGCTTCGACATGTCGGCCTGCGTGCGCGAGGCGATCCGCCAGGAGTATGGCATCGGACCGACACGGAAAATCGCCACGTTGGTTCCCACCGGATTGATGAAGGGCTGCTCGCCGAAGTAACCGGCCGGGCCGACATCCTTGATCTGGCCGCCGCGCTCGAAATCGCCCGAGTCGATCACCTTGAGGTTCAACTCCGCCGCCGTTTTGCGGAAATCGCCGCCATTGGCCTGCAAGCGCGCCTCGAACGTCTTGGCCGCCTGGTCCGCCGCCTGGGTCGCGGCCTTGGCGATGTAACCGTCCCGCACCTTGGCCTCGACGTCGGCCAATTCGGCCGGCCGCGCCGGGAGCACATCCTCGAGCACCGCCGCGATCAGTTTGTTGTCGCTGGTCTGGACCACCGGAGTCACGCCGCCCTTTTGCAGACTGGCGATCGCCGCGCCCAGTTCGGAACTCGAACCCACCACCGGGTACGGATCGCCCGGCGCGAGCTTTTCGGCCTTGGCGTACACGAGCCCGAGCTTGGCGGCGATCGCCTGCGCCTGACCCGGCGCCCTCGCCAGTTCGGCTTGGGCCTGATCGGCGAGGCCCGGCATTCTGTCGAACAGTTGCTGCTTGCGGAAATCGGAGACGAGTTCGTCTTTCACCTCGGCCAACGGCTTGATGCGCGCTTCCTGCTTTCCGGTGGACTTGATGATGTGGTAGCCGAAGACCGTCTCCACCAAGCCGCTCAACTCGCCCTGTTTGAGCTTGTAGGCCGCGTCCTCGAAGGGTTTGACCATCCGGTTGCGCTCGAACCAGTCGAGGTCGCCGCCTTTGGAGGCGTTGCTCGAGTCCTCGGAGTTCTTCTTGGCCATGTCGGCGAAGTCGGCGCCGGCTTTCAGCTTGGCCAGGACCTCCTCGGCCTTGGCTTTCGCCTTGGCCTTGTCCTCCTTGGAGGCAGTCTCCTGCGCCTTGATGAGGATGTGGCTGGCGCGCACTTTCTCTTCCTGGCGGTAGCGCTCCTTGTTCTGGTCGTAGAGCTGGTTGACTTGCGCCTCGGAGACGGGGATGTTCTCACCCAGCTTGTCGGCATCCACCACAATCAGGGCGACAGTGTTCTTGGCCGGAACCTGGAACTGCGCCTGGCTTTCCTTCAGGTACTTTTCAAGATCGGCGCGCGTGGGATTGATGCCCTTCTTGTAGTCCTGCGCATCGTACTTGATCACGTCGATCCGCGCCTTTTGACCCTTCTTGGCGAACTCGGCTTCCACTTCCTTCGGCGTCACCACGATCCCGTCGAACGCGACCCGTTGCAGCTTTTCGAGCAAAATCTGCTGCCGGATACGCTTCTCGAACTCGGGGATGGTGGTGTTCATGTTGGCGAGGTAGCTTTGGTAGACCTCGGCGCCAACGAACTGGCCGTCCTGAAACAGCATCGGCATGGTCCGCTGGATGTACTGCGCGGCTTCGGAGTCCGAGGCGGAGAGTTTTAACTCGCGGGCGGCGCAAGACGTCGCCAGTTCACCCACGAACTGATTGACGATCTGGGGAATCATGAACTCCGCCATCGCGGGAGCGAATTGCCGGTCGCGCATTTGCTGCTGGATCACCTGGGCCACCATGCGCCTGGTCACCTGATCGCCGCACACGTCGGCGATGACTTCGTCCTGGCGGCCGCTCGACATCATGCCGGAGCCGAAGGTCGGGATCAAGGTGATCACCATCGAGAGCGCCACGAGCGACAGCAACACGATGAGGACATACCGCATGGTGGTGTCGCGGGAGCGGAACAGATCGAGCATGGAAGAAACGTCTCCTGAAGGGAAGCGGAATTCAAGTGTTCCATTCAGTATACCGTGGGACCGGCGGCCTTCTACGCGGGCGCCCACCGATCCGAGAAGATACGCACGTGCGCGGCATCGCCACCCGCCAGAACTCCGCCTGCCGCCGCGCGGAAAGGCGCGTCCGCGAAGTGAAGCTGCAGCGCGGCGCGATAGCGAGGCTCGTCGTAGTGGGAGAAGCGGGCCTCGGCGGCGGGCAGGATCCGGACGGCCAGCCGCTCGAGCAGCGCCTGCACCGCGCGAAGGTCCACGGCCGGGGCCGTCCAGATCAGGTCGGCGGCGGCGGTCAGCTCCAAGCCCCCGCTCGCCGCCTGAAACGCCTGCTCATCGGGGCAGTCGCGCACCAGTTCGGCGGCGCTCCGCACGCGCCCATCCGCGGTCCGATGAACCAGTGCGCGTGACACCCGAATGTAGGCTCCGGGGCGGACCTTGGTCTGATCCCAACCGGGCTGCCACTCCTCAAACTCCGGCAGCGCCTTTCGAATGGCGGCCAGCACGGGACCTTCCTCTAATGGCGGAACTTCCCGCGCGAGCTGGCGTACGGCGTCAAGGCCGCCCGGCAACAGTCCGGTGAATGCTCCCGGCCGCGCGCGAAGCGCAAAGGCCTCCCGCGTGGCCTGGTAAATGTCTCCCTCCGCGATCATCGCGCGGAGCTTCTCCGTCCGTTGTTGTTGGTCGTCGTTCATCGGTTTGCTCCTGTCTAGAATTTCTTCCACGGCCACGCGAAGCCGTTGGCGGCCGTCGTGCAAGCGGCGCCGCAACGTACCGGCGGGGATACCCAGAAAACGCGCGGCTTCGGGCGGCTCATAGCCTTCGAAATAGTGCAACGCCATCGTCTCGCGCAACGGTTCGGGCAGGCGGCGCGCCGCCTCATGGATCACTGCCGCCAACTGCCGGCGCTCGAGCGCTTCGCCGGGCCGTTCGGGATCGGGCAGGATTTCGCCGGACTCCGCGGCGAGCAAACGCCGCTGGCGCGCGCCGTCTCGAGCCTTGCGGATCACAATCCTCCGCAGCCAGGGCGCGAACCGGTCCGGATCCTCGAGCGAGCCGATGCGGACCAGGGCTTGGCGAAAGCCCTCCGACGCGGCATCCTCGGCCGACGCCCACTCGCCGGTCGCGCCGAACGCCGCCGCTCGCGCCGCCCGCCAGTACCGGGAGAAGAGCTCGCCCGCCGCCGCTCCCTCGCCCCGCCGGACTCGATCCACCAGTTCGCCGTCGCTCATGTGTCGATGATATGTGCATCGGCGGGGGCTTTTCGTTCGCGGAAAAGCGCACGCGGAGATGTTATTCTGAGGTCGCCCATGAGACGCCTGCTTCCCTTTCTCGCGCTTTCCGCGTTCGCCGCCGATTGGCCCGAATGGCGCGGCGCCGGCCGGGCCGGAGTCTGGACCGAGGATGGCATCCTCGACCGGTTTCCGGAAAACGGCCTGCGCGTGCGTTGGCGAGCCCCCGTCAAAGCCGGCTACAGCGGACCTTCCGTCTCCGCGGGCCGCGTGTTCCTCACCGACTTCGAACGCGAAGGGGTCAACAAGGGCAAGGAACGCGCAATCGCCTTCGACGAGAAGACGGGACGCCCGCTGTGGGCGCGCGAGTGGACTGTGAACTACGCGGGGCTCGCCTACGGAATCGGCCCGCGCGCCACGCCCACGGTCGACGGAGAGCGCGTGTTCGTGCTCGGCGCCAAGGGCATGCTGAAGGCGCTTGCGGTGCGCGATGGAGCCGAGCTCTGGTCGCACGACTTCGTGGTGGAGTACAAGGCGCTGGTCCCGGGCTGGGGAATGACGTCCGCGCCCATCGTGGCGGGTCCGCTGTTGATCGCGGTGGTGAGTGGCGAGGGCTCGGCAAAGGTGGTGGCGTTCGACAAGGCCAGCGGCAAGGAAGTCTGGCGCGCGCTCGAATCGACGAGCGAACCCGGGTATTCGGCGCCCATTCTGGTGGACGCGGGCGGGCGGAGGCAGTTGATCGTGTGGCACGCCAGCGCGGTCTCGGCGCTCGATCCGGGCAACGGCGAGATCCTGTGGCAGCAGCCGTTCCGCGCGCACATGGGGCTCGCCGTGGCCACTCCGGTGGTGAGCGGGCGCTACCTGTTCACGTCATCCTTCTATACAGGTCCGATGCTGCTCGAACTGGCGGCGGACAAAGCCGCCGCGGCCCTGGTGTGGAAGGGCAAGAGTGAAAGCGAGATCCAGACCGACGGGCTGCACGCGTTGATCAACACGCCGGCGATCGACGGAGACTACATCTACGGGATCTGCAGCTACGGCCAGTTGCGCTGCCTGAACCTGCGCACCGGAGAGCGTGTGTGGGAGACGCTGGACGCGACGGGGGAGAAGGCTCGCTGGGCGACGGGCTTCCTGGTGAAGCACGGCGATCGCTACTTTCTCAACAACGATCGCGGCGATCTGATCGTGTGCAAGCTGACGCCGGAGGGATACCGCGAGATCTCGCGGACCAAGCTGATCAAGCCGACCACGACGCAGGGGATCGGCCGCCGGTCCGAGGGCGCGGTGAACTGGTCGCACCCGGCCTACGCCGGCCGTCACATTTTCGCGCGCAACGATGAGGAGTTGATCTCGGCGTCGCTCGCGCGGTAGTACACTGGCGGTTCATGAGATCCCTCGCCGCCTTCGCGATATTGGCCACGGCGTTCGCCGCCGGTCCTGGCCCCAAACACCTGTTCGGCAAGGACAACCTCATCGCCTGGTGCATTGTGCCGTTCGACGCCAAAATGCGCGGACCGGAAGAGCGCGCGGCGATGCTCGCGCGGCTCGGCTTCAAGCGGTTCGCCTACGACTGGCGCGACAAGGACATCCCCACATTCGACGCCGAGGTCGACGCACTGCGCAAACACGGCATCTCGCTCGACGCGTTCTGGACGCCTTATCCCGCCGATCCCGCCAAGGCGAGCAAGCTCCCGGTCATCCTGGAGTTGCTGAAGCGGCGCGGCTTGAAGACGCAGCTCTGGCTGTCGCTCGGCTTCGACAAGGGCTTCGACCAACTGCCGCATGCGGAAAAGGTGGAGATCGCGGCGGCGGCGGTGCGTCGCGTGGCGGCGCTGGCGAAGGAGAGCGGCGGTTCGGTGGGTCTGTACAACCACGGCGGTTGGTATGGCGAGCCGGCCAACCAGGTGGAAATCATCAAGAAGGCCGGCGCGAGCAACGTGGGGATCGTGTACAACTTCCACCACGGGCACGACCACATGGACGCGTTCCCGGCGCTGATGAAGACGATGCTGCCGTATCTGATGGCGGTGAACATCAACGGCATGCGGACCGGACAGAAGATCCTGCCGGTGGGCCAGGGCGATCGCGAGAAGGAGATGCTGCGGACGGTGATCGCCAGCGGCTACCGCGGCCCGATCGGGATACTCGGGCATCGCGCGGAGATCGACGCGGAGGAGGCGCTGCGGCTCAACCTGGACGGATTGAAGGCGCTGCTCCCGTCGCTGCGGTAAGAAAACCGTGATTTCGTTGAAGCGAATCAACTGGGCCACCATGACGATGTCCAAGCATGTGGCGCTGCTCACTTGTGTTTGTTGCGCCGGCCAGGAGGTCAGCATCCTCCGCCTCCGCGTTCCAACTGGACGGTAGCGCGGAGATCGGACGAGGAGAGGTGCTCGACATCGCGGTAAGGACGCCGGAAGCGAGCCGCGCCCGATTCCTCGAGCGCTTGGGCGACACAGATGTTCCCATCAAGAGGATCCGGCCGCCGGCCGGAGAACCCTGGCCCACCGAGTTGGCGGGATGCCGTGTGAGCGCGCGCATCGAAGATAAGGTGCGGGACCTGCCCGTGGGTGAGGTCACCGGCGTGTTCTCCGCCAACCCGCCGTACTCTTGCTTCTATCAGCCGGCGCCGAACTCCGGAACGTTCGTGAACAGTTGCGATACACTGATCGTCCGAACGCAGTTTCCGTTCGACGCGCCCCTGTGGTCAGCGAGCATCTTTTCGCCCACCGCGCTGTCTGAGATTACCGTCGCGGTGGACGGGGTGGAGAGCAAACCGGTTCTGGCGTACACGACGTCGTGGAAGGTCCTGCCGCGGATCTGGGCGCCGGAGTTCCTCGGAGTCGTGCGGGTGGCGGATCCACCGCAGCGCTTCGGAGGGGGGCTCCATTGGCCGAATCGAGCCCGCGCCGGCGAGCTATTAGCCTTCCACGTAACGGGTATCGGACTGGGGAGCGACGCTGGGAATCTGGGAATACCCGGACCGGAAGAGCCGGTTTCGCTGACCGGCGACCTTCCCGACGTCCGCGTGTACGTCGACTTCGCCGCTCCCCACTTCACGCTCGAGCCCGGCGTTACCACCTCAACCGCTGACCGCCGGTCGCCGGCCGCGGTGTTCCTGAAACCGGGCGAGGTGGGAATCTACGAAGTCCGGTTCACGATGCCGCCGGTTCCGGCCGCCATCGGA
This sequence comes from Acidobacteriota bacterium, assembly GCA_005808475.1. Taxonomy (GTDB): domain Bacteria; phylum Acidobacteriota; class Terriglobia; order Bryobacterales; family Bryobacteraceae; genus SYLY01. Next base: position 10,408 of record SYLY01000213.1, on the reverse strand, counting down.
CCATGCACGCAGCAACGCGACAACGCGCGCGTCACCCTGGACCGCGGAATCAATAGCCCTCCCCTTCACAACTTCAAAACGGCAAGCCTGACGTTCTGCGCCAGTCCCGAACCCGGGCCCTGACGCGGCCGGTCAGACCTTGCGCAGATCGCCCGCGCCGCGTTGGACCTTGGCGATCGCCTCGGCGATCTGCTCCATGTCGCTCCGCCCCGCCAACAGCGTGTTCTGCGTGAACCAGACGCCCTGGTCGCACAGCTTGTCGTTCACCGGACACTCGTTGCGCTCCTTCCATTCGCGCAGGAGCTTCTCCGGGTAGATCCTCTTATAGCCCTTCGACGCCAGCGCGTTCGCGAGGAACGGCTCCTTGTTGAGCGGACTGTAGCCGCTGGAAGCCTTGATCCCCTCGGCCGACAGCGCCTTCAGGAACCGGTCGCGCGAAACGCCCGCGAACCCCTGGCTGTCGAACCGGAGCATGTAGAGGTGCCACGCGCTACGCGTGCAGCCCTCGTAGTTCTTCACCGGGTGGATGCCGGGGATCTTCGACAGCATGCTCGTCAGATACTTCGCGTTGTCGTCGCGAAGCTTGGCTTGCGCCTCCACGCGCGCCATCTGGGCGCTGAGCAACGCGCCCTGGAACTCGGTGAGCCGCAGGTTCGCACCGCCCGAGTAGTAGGAGAATCCGTCGCCCTTGGTGCGGAACGCGCGGCCGTTGTTGTGGAACGAGTGCGACCGTTCGTAAAACGCCGTGTCGTTGGTCACCACCGCGCCGCCTTCGCCCGAGTTCAGGTTCTTCGACGCCTGGAAGCTGAAGCAGCCCGCCTGGCCCAACGTGCCTACCTTGCGTCCGCGCCATTCGCCGAGATGCGCCTGGCAGGCGTCCTCGATCACCGGCACGCGCTTGGACCTGCCCACTTCGAGGATGGTGTCTAGATCCACCGGGCCGCCCGCCATGTGGACCGGAACAATCGCCGCCGTACGATCGGTGACGCGCCCGGCCACTTTGCGCGCATCCATCTGGAAGGACTCGAGGTCGGAGTCGACAAAGACGGGGAGCGCGTAGTTGAGCAGTACCACGTTGATGGTGGCGACGAAGGTGTAGGGCGGGACGAGCACTTCGTCGCCGGGTCCGACGCCCGCCGCGTTCAACGCCGTGAACAGCGCGCTGGTTCCGTTCGCCGTGGCGAGCACGTGCTTGGCGCCGAGGAGATTGGCGTAGTCCTTCTCCCAATTGGCGACCGCGTTGCCGTTCAGCCGGTTCCACTTCTTGGACCGGAGCACCGTCATCAGGCCTTCCTCTTCGGTCTTGTCGATCACCGGCCAGGACGGGAACGCGGCCTTGCGGACGGGTTCGCCACCGAGAATCGCCAACTTGCCGTTGGCCGCGCCGGCCATCAGGGGAGCGGCTGCCGCCGCGGCAACGAATTCGCGTCGTTTCATTTGGGATGGACCTCCAGGTTCAGGGTTCCTCTTGATGGTACTCTCGTCGAAGGCGCAATGCATCCGCTCGTCGTGCTTCAAGATCGCATCGTGCGCTGCGGCCAATGTCCCCGCCTGCGCGACTGGCGCGAGGAAGTGGCGCGAACCAAACGGCGCGCGTATCGGGAACAGGAGTACTGGGGCAAGCCGGTGCCGTCGTTCGGCGATCCGGCCGCGCGGCTGCTGCTGGTGGGATTGGCGCCAGGCGCGCACGGGGCGAATCGCACGGGCCGGATGTTCACCGGCGACAAGTCGGGCGACTTTCTCTATCGCGCCCTGCACGAGACCGGGTTCGCTTCGCAACCGGCCAGCGTGTCGGCGGACGACGGACTCAGACTGACCGATTGCTACATAACCGCCCCGGTGCGGTGCGCGCCGCCGGACAACAAGCCACTGCCGGAAGAGATCGCGGCGTGCCGGCCTTATCTGGTCCGCGAACTGGAACTGCTGACGGCGGTGCGCGTGGTGGTCGCGCTGGGGCGCCTCGGTTTCGACAATTTCCTCGCCGCCTCGGGACTGCGGCGGGCAGCGTTCGCCTTCGGCCATGGCGCGGAGAATCCGCTGCCGGACGGGCGGCTCCTGATCGGGTGCTACCATCCCAGCCAGCAAAACACGTCCACGGGGAGACTCACCGCGCCCATGCTGCGGGCGGTTTTCGAACGCGCACGCGAGGCGTTGGCAGCAACTCCAGGCGGCGGGAAGGGTTAAAATAGTGAACTCATGCGCGCCGTAGGACGTTTCGCAGGCGTACTCGCCTTCTTTTCATCGATTTACGGAGCCAGCTTCGGAACCGTGGTGCCCATCGTGGGTGGCGCCTCGGACCTGACGCTCGACGAACCGCGGGGCCGCATCTACCTTCCCAACACCAACGCGGACCGGGTGGAAGTCTACTCGATCCCGCAGCGGCGGTTCCTGACGGCGATCCGCGTGGAGTCGCAACCTCTGGCATCGGCGCTTTCCCGCGACGGCCGCACGCTGTACGTCACCTGCCACGCGGCATCTTCCCTGATGGAGATCGACGCCGAGTCGATGACCGTTCGCAACCGCGTGAGCCTGCCGGCGCGGCCGGAAGGCGTGGCTGTCGGATTCGACGAACGAGTGCTGATCTCGACGGTCGGCACCGGGCAAAACAACCTGCAGAACGTGCTGTTGATCTACAACCCGTCGGCGTCCGGTGGCGAGCAGTCGCTCACGATTCCGCCGATCCAGCCGCCGCCCGCGGCCAATCCGCTGCTGCCGCCGAACAACTTCGGACGGGGCGGATTGATCAGCCGCAGCTTCTTGGACGTCAGCCGCGACGGACGCTTCATCTTCGGCATGAACCTGCCGAACGCCCAGGCGCGTTCGGTGTTCGTCTACGAGGTTGCCAGCGGGACGGTGCTGCGAAGCCGGACGATCGCGGGCGTGTCATCGGTGATGTCGGCGGCGCCGGACGGATCGAAGTTCATGGCCGGGCTCACGCTGATCGACGCCGAATCGCTCACCGTGTTAGCGCAGCAGAACGCCGCCAACGCGCCCTACAATTTCCCACCGGGCACCAACTTCAACCTGCAGCAGAACCAGGGCGGCAGCGTATTCGCTCCGGACGGATCGAAGATCTACTCGGCCTTCAACTTCAATCCCGTGGAGCAGCCGCCGGTGCGGCCCAACGTCAGCCAGTTGATGGTCAGCGATCCCGACAATCTGCTCATCGACACGGCGTATCAGTTGGCCGAAAACATCGCGGGCAAAATCGACATCACCGAAGACGGCAATACGATCTACGCGCTGTCGGAGTCGGGCATGCTGATCATCCCGGTGGGCCAGGCCCGCGAGAATCCGATCATCACGCTGGATACGACCGTGAAGCTGCTCGCCAACGATCAGTGCGGCGTCACGGCGCCGCAACGCGTCTCGACGATTCAGGCTCGCAACCTGGGACGAGGCCGGATCACCGCGCAAGCCCAGTTGCTCCAGGCCGCTCCCGTGGGTCCGGTGGCCTTGGGAGGAGCGGGTGGTCCGGGCGGCGGTGCGCCGGCGGGAGCCATCATCATCCAGATTCCGGTGGCGCCAATAGCGGGCGGCGGAGTGGGTGGCGGAATCGGAGGGGGCGGTGCAGTGGGCGGCGGCCAGGCGGCTCTCCCGGGCGGCAACAATCAGGCCAACAACGTGGCGGCCACCGCGCCGCGCACGCGGACGCAGAATGTGCCGGAAGGCGTGAACTTCGAGTTCACCTACAACCCGATCAACCGCTCGCAGGGAACGGTCAGCCCCACGCACCAATACATCCTGCAGTCGCCCGAGGCGATCAACATTCCGCCGACGGTGCGCATCTTCCAAAACAACCGGAACAGCGAGGCTCGCGGCGACGTGTTGACGGTGGAGGTGGGCACGTCGGCGAATGAAGGCTTGGTCGACATGATTCTCGACCAACCCCGCCAGCGGCTCTACGTCGCTAACTCCGGCAAGAACCGCATCGAAGTGCTCGACACGCGAACCAAGACGCTGCTCGAGCCGATCAAGGCGGGGCAGCTGCCGCGCTCGATGGCGATCTCGGTGGATGGCCTGTACCTCTACGTGGGAAACAACGGCGCGGAGTCGATTTCCATCATCGATCTCGACAAGCGCGAGACCGTGGGCCGCGTCCGCTTCCCGGCCGTTCCTTTCAACAACAACACCGCGCTGATTCGTCCCGAGTTGATCGCGGCAACCCTCCGTGGTCCGCTGGTGATCATGAGCGACGGCACGCTGTGGAAGGTGACTGGCGACACCGCGCAGCCGCGTCTGTTCAACACGGGCGTGCTGCCGACCAATCAGGGACGCCAGGTGATTCCGGCTCCGCGCACACTGGCGGTCAGCCCCGGCGGGGAAACCGTCCTGCTGCTGGCGGGCAACGGTTTCGCCTATCTGTACGACGCCAACTCCGACGACTTCGTGGCGTCGCGCCAGGTGGTCACCAACCCGATCACGGGCTACTACGGGCCGGTGGCGGTGGGCCCGCGCGGCCAGTATTTCCTGGTGAACGGCAACGTACTGAACTCGTCGCTGACGCAGACCGCGACGGCCGGAACCTCGACGGCCGCGGGGCCGGTGCGCCCGGGCCAGGCGCCCGCGCAAGTGCCCCGCCCGGTGGCATCGGTGGCGGCGGTGAACAACACGCAGTTCGCGCGATTCGTGCAGCCGGTGATTCAGCAAGCCAACATTCTGGTGCAGGGATTGAACGAAACCTCCAGCATCGAGATCGTCGAAGTGCAAACCGGCCGGACGCTCGCTACCGCCGCTGGACTCGAGCGGCCCTTGAGCACGCCGGTCGGAAACCAGCGGGCGAACGTGACCGGACGCAGCATGGCGGTGGACGCCGCCAACAACACCGCGTACGTGCTGACCACCAGCGGCATCAGCGTGATCCCGCTCGATCAGGTGAACCCGCAGAACCGGCCGGCGCTGAATCCGAACGCGGTGACCAACGTGGCGAGCGGACTGCCGCAGGTCGCGCAGGGCGGACTAGTCTCGATCGCGGGACGCAATCTCGCCGCGGCCGGCAGTTCTTCCACTCCCGCGCCGCCCACCGTTCTCGGCGGCGCCTGCGTCACGCTCAACGAATTGCCATTGCCCTTGCTCTCCACCGCGCCCGGACAGATCAACACGCAGATCCCGCCCGCGCTCGCTCCGGGGCGGTACCCGTTGGTGGTGCGCAACGTGGACGGCAAGATCGCGTCCCAGTCGCAAACAGTCACCGTGGTAAAGTACGCGCCGGCCGTCTTCCTCAACGAAGAGACCAAGCAGGCGCAAGTCTTCCGGCTTTCCGATAACAAGCCCATCACCAAGAGCGACCCCGCCAAGCGCGACGTGCCACTGGTCATGTTCGCCGCGGGCCTGGGTCCGACCAAGGGCGCGCCGGTGGTGCTCGGCCAACCGGTTCCCGCCTCCCCACCCGCCGTCACCGACGCGGTGGAGGTCTTCTTCGGCGATCCGAGGCTGGCGCAGAGCGAAGTCATCGTCGACTGGAGCGGCTTGGTGCCAGGTTTGATCGGAATTTATCAATTGAATCTCCGCGTACCGGGATTCCATGGCCGCGGCCAAGCTTTGCCCGTATCGATCAAGATCGGCAACGTGAGCAGCCCCACCACCGGCGCCAACGTCCCAACGGTGGCGGTGGACTGACGCGGACGGCGGCGCACCGGATGTTCGCCTACCGGGTCTTCGGACACCGGCTGGTCAGCGGCATCGCCCTCCGATGTCCTCCTCGCGCCGGGTTCGGCGGCCCCGAACCGCTCGGAACCATCCGGTTCCAACTCCGCTCGCGCACCGCGCACGACCAGCCGCTGGAGTCGCCCGACGTCACGCAGACGATTCCCGGCGGCGGGCCATTCGCCGAGATCGGCCGCGACGCCGATGGCTACGTGGCGCGCTACGTAGGCGTGGCGGCGTTTCACGCGCGGCTCGATCCACTGGTCGTGACGGCCGCCGCCCTACCCCAGACCACCATGGATACCATCGAGCACCTGCTGCTCGATCAAGTGATCCCGCGCCTGCTGCCGCTGGCCGGCGCGGGAACGGTTCTGCATTCGAGCGCGGCTTCGTTGGCCGGGGCGGCGGTGGTGTTCATCGCGCCCAGCCGCTCCGGCAAGTCGACGCTGGTGACGCATCTGGCGCGCAACGGGTTCGAACTGCTCTCGGACGATTCCGTGCTGCTCGCCGGCCGCGGCAACGCCTTCCACGCGTTTCCCAGCTATCCGGCGGTGCGTCTGTGGCGCGACAGCGCGGGCGAGTTGCTTCCGGACGCTCCGCTCGAGACCGTATCGCAGTACAACTCGAAGAGGCGCGCGGGCGCGGGCGCGGGCATGCTGCATCGCGACACCGCGGCGGAGCTGCGGGCGATCGTCGTGTTGAGCAACCGTGCGGCGGACGCGGTGTCGCTCGAGCCACTGGCCGCCCATCTCCGCTTCCCCGCTCTGCTCGAGGCGTCGATGCGAATGGAGGTCCGCGATCCCGCCGTCAACCGCGCCGAGTTCCTGCGGCTGGCGCAACTGGCCGAGTCCGTTCCGATGCTCGAACTGGCCTATCCGCGCCGTTACGACGCGCTGCCGGAGGCCGCCGCCGCGATCGCCGCGATCGCGCGACAATAGGGCCATGCCCAGTCCGTTCCGTGTTCCTCCGCACGTGGTGACGCGCGAAATCGGCGGCGAGATCGTATTGCTCGATCTCGATCGCGGGACCTACTATTCGCTCAATTCGACCGGCACCCGGTACTGGACGCTGGCGGCCCAAGGGCTGGAACACGAGGCGATCGTCGACTCGATCGCCGCTTCCTATAAGGTGAGCCGCGAGGTGGTCGCGGCGGACTTGAACGAACTCGCCGCCGCGCTCGAGGCCGCCGGACTGGCGATACCCGATGAAAACGGTCTAAATTTAAGCCGCTGAAACGGGTACACTTGCGCGGCTCCGGAGGCCGTGGTAGATTGAATCAAGGACCGAAACAGTCCTGGTTCCATGCTAAAGTTGACCAAAAGGTCCGATTACGGATTGATCGCCCTGTGCCACCTGGCCGGCGAGCCTCGCCGGCACGCCTCCACGGCCAAGGAGATCGCCGAATCGTACCGAATCCCGCTGCCGCTGCTCTCCAAGGTTTTGCAGACGCTGTGCAAGACGGGGTTCCTGGCGTCCGAGCAGGGAACCAAGGGCGGCTACCGTCTGGCGCGCGACCCGCGCACGATGTCCACGCTCGCCGTCATCCGGGCGATCGACGGGCCGGTGCTGCTCGCTTCCTGCTTCCATCAATCCGGAGACTGCGAGCAATCCGCCACGTGCACCGTGAAAGAACCGCTTCGCAAGGTACACGAAGGAATCCTCCGGCTGCTGGAAAACATCAGTATTTCCGACCTCGTATCGGACAACCTCCGCGTACCGGCCCCCTGGGGGGACCGGCCGGTCTGGCCGGTGCAGCTTACCGTTTGAGAGGACTCGACTCATGCAAATGCCGATCTACATGGACAATCACGCGACCACGCCGCTCGACCCGCGCGTGTTGGACGCCATGATGCCGTTTTTCAAGGATCAGTTCGGCAACGCCGCGAGCCGCAACCATGCGTTCGGCTGGCAGGCGGAAGAGGCCGTGGAAACGGCGCGCAAACAGGTGGCTTCGATCATCGGCGCCAACGCCAAGGAGATCGTGTTCACCAGCGGCGCCACCGAATCGAACAACCTGGCGCTGAAGGGCGTGGCCGAGATGTACGGCGAGCGCGGCAACCATATCATCACCGCCGCCACCGAGCACAAGTGCGTGCTCGATTCGACCAAGAAGCTGGAAAAGCACGGCTACCGGATCACCTATCTGCCGGTCATGGCCGACGGGCTCGTCGATCTCGACATGTTACGCGAATCGATGACGGACAAGACCATCCTGGTCAGCCTCATGTACGCCAACAACGAGATCGGCGTCATCCAACCGGTTCGCGAGATCGGCAAGCTCTGCAAGGAGCGCGGCGTGCTGTTCCACACCGACGCGACGCAGGCCGTCGGAAAGATCCCGGTGAATGTGATTTCCGACAACGTGGATCTGCTCTCCATCAGCGCGCACAAGATGTACGGACCCAAGGGCGTGGGCGCGCTGTACGTGCGCCGCAAGAGTCCGCGCGTGCAGTTGACGGCGCAAATGGACGGAGGCGGACACGAACGCGGCATGCGGTCCGGCACGCTCAACGTCCCCGGCATCGTGGGACTGGGCTCGGCCTGCCACTTCGCGGCGGCCGAAATGGCGGAAGAAGCCAAGCGGCTGCGCTACCTGCGCGACAAGCTGAAAGACCGGCTGCTTTCCGAACTCGACGAAACCTACGTCAACGGCTCGATGGAGCACCGGCTTCCGAACAACCTGAATATCAGCTTCGCGTACGTGGAAGGCGAATCCCTGCTGATGGGCGTCACCGATATCGCGGTGTCGTCGGGTTCGGCCTGCACTTCCGCGACTCTCGAACCGAGCTACGTGCTCAAGGCGCTGGGCGCGGGCGACGATCTGGCGCATTCCTCCATCCGTTACGGCATCGGCCGGTTCAACACCGAGCAGGAAGTCGACTACGTCGCCGAGAAGACGATCGCGGTGGTGAAGAAGCTTCGCGAGCTTTCGCCGCTGTACGAGATGGTGAAGGAAGGCATCGACCTCACCAAGGTCCAGTGGACCGCGCACTAACAATTTCCGGAGAACGATCATGGCTTATTCCGACAAGGTTTTGGATCACTACAACAATCCCCGCAACGTGGGCTCGCTCGACAAGGGCTCGGCCAACGTGGGAACGGGCATCGTCGGCGCGCCGGAGTGCGGCGACGTGATGAAGCTGCAGGTGCGCGTGACCGAGGCGACCGGCATCATCGAGGAGGCGAAGTTCAAGACGTTCGGCTGCGGCTCGGCCATCGCGTCCAGCTCGCTCGCCACCGAATGGCTGAAGGGCAAGACCGTCGACGAGGCGCTTTCGATCAAGAACACCGACATCGTCACCGAACTGAGCCTGCCGCCGGTGAAGATCCACTGCTCGGTGCTCGCCGAGGACGCCATCAAGGCGGCCATCGACGACTACAAGAAGAAGCAAGGCGTACCGGCGGCCGAGCCGGCCGTCGAGGTGGGAGCGCACTGACATGACGGCTACCGTCACCAAGGGCCAAGTCAACGTCACGCCGAAGGCGGTGTCCAAGATCCGCGACGCGTTCGCGCGCGAGGGCGTATCGGACGGCGGACTGCGGCTGGGCGTGCTGGGCGGTGGATGCTCCGGCCTCAGCTACCAGTTCAAGTTCGACCGCAAGGCGCGGGCCAACGACAACGTGTTCGACTTCGAGGGCGTCCAGGTCTTTGTCGATCCGAAGAGCATGGTCTTCCTCGACGGCATGACGCTCGACTACAAGGAATCCCTGATGTACTCGGGCTTCGCCTTCGAGAATCCACACGCCAAGAAGAACTGCGGCTGCGGGACTTCCTTCTCCGCTTGACAATCCGGCCGTCGATGGGACCAGTCTGCTGGCAGTGTTCGGGGCTCATCGACGGCCCGCTTTTTTGCGGCGCGTGTGGAGCGCTGCAATCGCCGCCGTCCGACTACTTCGCGTTCTTCGGACTCGGCTCGAAATTGTCGGTCGATCCGGCCGCTCTCCAAAAGCGATTCTACGAGTTGACCCGGCTGCTGCATCCGGACCGCTTCACACGCAAGCCGGAGCGGGAGCAATCGCACTCGCTCGAGGCATCGTCGATCCTGAACGACGGCTATCGCGTCCTGCGGGATCCGGTGGAGCGCGCCGAGTACGTCCTTCGCGGCAACGGCCGCGGCGTGAACGAGCGGCGGACGCAGGCCCCTCCCGAACTGCTGGAGGAAGTGTTCGAACTGAACATGGCGCTCGACGAGTTGCGCTCGGGCGACCAGTCCGCTCGGCCCGCCATCGAACAGGCGTGCGCCGGCTTCGAGGGCATGCTCGCCGAAGCCGACTCCTCCCTCATGGCCTCGTTCGAAGCGTGGGACTCCGGCGGCGGGGACACGGCCCTCGACCGGATTCGTTCGATCCTCGACCGTAGAAAGTACATCCAGAATCTCGTGCGCGACGCCAGCGCGGCCCTGACCGCGCCTGTCGCGTAGCTTCCCTCGCATGCAGACATTTCAAATCGACTTCGGCCCGGCGCGTAGGGCTCGCATCATCGGCATCGACCTCGGCACCACCAAGTCCCTGGCCGCCTATATGGAGGCCGCCGCACCCCGCGTGATCGAAGGCCCCGACGGCGATCCGCTCATCCCTTCGGTGGTCTACTTCGGACCTTCCGGAGAAACCGTGGTGGGAAACGCCGCGCGCCGCGCGCTGGCCGTGAATCCCGATCGCGTCGTCTACTCGGTGAAGCGCCTGATGGGCAAAGGCATTGACGACGTGCGCGACGAACTGCCGCTGTTGCCCTATCGCGTGGAAGGCTTGCCGGGCGGCGTGG
>SYLY01000212.1 GCA_005808475.1 Acidobacteriota bacterium | reverse complement strand
TTGTACCCGATTTCGTCGGTGGCGCCGTGGACGATTCCGCCCTTCACTCCGCCGCCGGCCAGCCAGCACGTGAATCCGTGCGGGTTGTGGTCGCGGCCCACGTTGTTCTGCGAATACGGCGTCCGTCCGAACTCGGTGGCCCACACCACCATGGTGCTGTCGAGCATCCCGCGCTGCTTCAGGTCGCGGATCAGCCCGGCGATGGGACGGTCGGTCTGCCGGCACAGCGGTCCGTGATCGGCGACGTCGTCATGGGAATCCCACTTGCCGTTGCCCATCCCGCCGCCGTGGCACACCTGGATGAACCGGACGCCCCGCTCGGCCAGCCGCCGCGCCAGCAGCATTTGTTTGCCGAAGTCGTCGGTATCGGGCTTGCCCAGTCCGTACAGATTGCGGACGCTTTCGGGCTCCTTCGAGAAGTCCACCAACTCCGGCCCCGCCAGTTGCAGGCTGGCGGCCAGTTCGTAGGCACGCGCGCGGGACGCCACCTCGGCGTCGATCGCGTGCCGTTCGTGGAAGTCGCGATTCAGCTTCTCGAGCGTATCCATCTGCCGGTCGCGTTCCGCGCGCGTCAGGCCCGGCGGCAGCTTCAGATCCGCCACGGGCGTGTCGCCCGCCTGGAACGGCGTCGCCGATTCCTGTCCACCCAGGTATCCACCCGCCGCTTGCGCCGGCGACGACGGCTTGCCCAGATTCACGAACGTGGGTAGATTACGGTTCGCCGATCCGAGCGCGTAGCTTACCCACGACCCCATCGCCGGGTGATCGAAGATGCGATTCCGGTGGCCCGTGCTCATCTCCCAGCACGCCGGAAAGTGGCCCACTTCGTGGCAGTACATCGATCGCACCACCGCGATGTCGTCGATCATGCCGCCGATATTGGGATACCACTCGCAGACCGGAATCCCCGATTTCCCATGGCGCGTCCACACCCGCGGACAGTGCAGCACCGGGCGAAGCTGTGGACGGCCGTTGTTGGAATTGACCGTGTCGAGCATCTTGCCGGCCCACTTGTTGTCCTTGGGGTCGAAGGTGTCCATCGCGGAAACGCCGCCGCACATGAACAGAAAGATCACCGACTTCACGCGCGGCTCGAAATGCGGCCCGGCGCCGGCGCGGATGAACTTTTCGTCCGCCGCCCACAGGTATCCGAGCGCCGGCGCCGTCAGACCCAGGCTCATGCTCCGGAGAAAATCGCGGCGTGGCGTCATGGATGGAATACGAATTCGCTCAGGTTGATCAGCATCCAGGCGAAGCCGTCCCACCGTTCGGGGCGGCCATCGCCGATGTAGGAAAGCGCGTGATCGCGCTCGGCGGGGGAGGGCAGTCTGCCCAGCGCGGTCTTGTAGCCGAGCTCCACGCGCTCGGCCGGATCGCGCGCCTCGATCCGCTTAGCCAGCTTCAGCGAAGCCTCCCGCGCCAGCGATCCATTCATCAGGAACAGCACTTGCGGCGCCGTCACGGTCCGTTCGCGCCGGGCGCAGGTGACGTGGCCGTCCTCGGCGTCGAACAGCGTCAGATACGCGGGCATCATGTTCATGGACGCATCCGCTCCGCGACCCATGTAGATGCCGCGCCGGTTCGACCGCGTGTCGTAGTGGCCCGTGCGCGCGGCGCTCATGACGCGCCGCTCCATGATATCCTCGCCGCGGAAGGACCGGCCCCCGATCGAGGTGTCGAGAGCGCCCGCCACGTGCAGCACCGAATCGCGGACCGTCTCGGCGTCCAGCCGGCGAACCGGGTACTTCCACAGATACTTGTTCGCGGCATCGGCCGCGCGATTGGCGGAGAGCAGTTCCGGCGTGGCCGCGGACGACCGGCGGTAGGTATCTGACGTGACGATCAGCCGGTGCATCGCCTTCATCGAGTACTTACGTTCGACGAACTCCGCGGCCAGCCAATCGAGCAGTTCCGGATGAGTGGGCCGCTGCCCCATCAGTCCGAAATCGCCGGGCGTGGCCACCAGGCCTTCGCCGAAATGCCACTGCCACAGCCGGTTCACCGCCACCCGTGCGAACAGCGGATTGGCGGGAGCGGTCAGCCAGTCGAGAAAGGCCTGCCTGCGGTCGCCTTTGAAAACCACGTCCTTGGGCGCGAAGGGAAAGCCGGGCGTCACCTCCTCACCCTTCTTAGCGCGGTCGCCGCCTTCGTACAGGTGGTTCTTGCCCGCCAATCGCGCCGGATCCACGCGCACCGTCCAGAAGGCGGGCAACTCCGGAGGATCGCGGCGAAGCTCGGTGAGCCCCTTGCGGATCGCCTCGTAGCGCGCGGTTTCGTCCGCCGTCATCACGTCGCGGAACTTCCGGGCGTCGGGGGTCACCACCGTCTCGTAGTCCTTGATCACCTTGCGGTCGGCATCGGTCCGGGCGGCGGGATCCTTACGGAACACGGCCACGACATCGGGCGGCAGAAACGTCATCCGTTCCTCGAAAATCCGCTTTTCGTACGGCTTGGTAATGACGTCCATGCGCGCCTGGATCGCGTCCTGACTGGCTTTCCACGTGGCCAGCACGGCTTGGCGCCCCAGGATTTCATCCGCGCTCGCCAGCAGCCGTTTGTCGGGCAGCAGCGGGTCGAACAGCGCCTTCATCGCATAGTAGTCGCGTTGCGAGATGGGGTCGTACTTATGGTCGTGGCACTTGGCGCAGCCCACGGTCATTGCCAGAAACGCGCTCGAGATGTTCTCCACCGCCGCGAATCCGATCGCCTCTTGCGGATCGGCCGGCGACCGCGCCGCTCGCGTGAGAAAGCCCGTCGCGAACATGTCTTCGGGGTTCGCCGAGAGATCGCCCGCGATGCTGGCTCGCGCGAACTGGTCGAACGGCATGTCGCGATTCAACGCCTGAATCACCCAGTCGCGCCAGTGATGGATGCCGGCTTCGCCGATCATCCCATCGACATCCGCGTACCCTAGCACGTCCAGCCAATGGCGCGCGTATCGCACACCGTGTTGCGGATCGTCGAGCAGGCGGTCCACCACCTTCTCATAAGCGTCCGGATTCGGATCCGCCAGGAACGCGTCGACCTCGGCCGGCGTGGGCGGCAGACCTGTCAAGTCCAAGTGAACGCGCCGCAGCAGTGTCGTCTTGCCGGCTGGTCCCGCGGCTCGCAGCCCCTTCGCGCCGATTCGCGCGGACACGAAAGCGTCGATCGGATTGCGATGCGTTGCCGCGCCTGGCACAACAGGCCGCGCCACCGGCTGCAACGACCAAAGCCGCGGCCTGGGCTTTGTTTCCTCCGCGAACGCGGCGGCGGCAATCGTCGCGGCAACGGCGATTCGCCACGTCATGCCAGCAGCCCCTTCACCACGCTGCCCTTTACGTCGGTCAACCGGTAGTGCCTCCCTTGGAACTTGAACGTGAGCCTCGTGTGGTCCACCCCGAGGCAGTGCATGATGGTCGCGTGCAGGTCGTGCACGTCCACCGCATCCTCGGTGACATTGTAACTGAAATCGTCCGTGGAGCCATAGGTAAGGCCGCCCCGGATGCCGCCGCCCGCCATCCATAGGGAGAAGCATCGCGGATGGTGATCGCGCCCGTAGTCGGTGGCGGTGAGTTCGCCCTGGGAATAGACGGTGCGTCCGAACTCGCCGCCCCACACCACCAGCGTGTCGTCCAGCATCCCGCGATTTTTCAGATCCTGAATCAGCGCCGCCGACGGCTGATCGGTCTGTTCGCACTGCAGGCGGATGCCGCGCGGCAGGCCGGAATGCTGATCCCAGCCGCGATGGAAAAGCTGGATGAACCGCACGCCGCGTTCGGCCAGCCGGCGCGCCAACAGGCAGTTGGCGGCGTACGTCCCGGGAACGCGCGAGTCCGGCCCGTACATGTCGAACACCGATTCCGGCTCCTTCGAAAGATCGGTCAGCCCCGGCACCGACGATTGCATCTGGAACGCCATCTCGTACTGCGAGATTCGCGTCGCGATCTCCGGGTCCTGCGTGTCGGCGAGTTTCAACTCGTTCAGCTTCGCCAGGTCGTCCAGGTACCGCCGCCGCGCCTGCGCCGAATAGCCTTCCGGATTCGACAAATAGAGGACCGGGTCGGCCGCCGCCCGGAACTTGACGCCCTGGAACTTGCCCGGCAGGAATCCGCTGCCCCACTGGCGGTCGGCCAGCGCCTGCGAATTGCCCTTGCCTTGCGACACGAACACGACGAAGGCCGGCAGATCCTGGCAATCGCTGCCGAGTCCGTACGACACCCAGGAGCCGATCGACGGCCGGCCCGCCAACTGGAAGCCGGTTTGAAAAAACGTAACCGCGGGATCGTGATTGATCGCCTCGGTGTGCATCGACCGGATCACCGCGATCTCACCCGCCACCTTGGCGGTGTGCGGCAGCAGTTCGCTGAGCCAGGTTCCCCCCGGACCGTGGCGCGCGAACCGGAAGATCGACGGCGCGGTGGGGAACTTCGTCTGATACGCCGTCATGCCGGTGAGCCGCTGGCCCATGCGGATGCTGGCGGGCAGATCGGCGCCCCGCAGTTTGGCGAGGTCCGGTTTGTGGTCGAACAGATCGAGCTGCGACGGCGCGCCGTGCTGGAACAGATAAATGACGCGCTTGGCCTTGGGCGCGAAGTGCGGCAGCCCCGGCAATCCCACGTGCGCCGGTGGATTCGCGCCGGCGCCCAGCAAATGGGCAGCCGCGGTGAATCCGAGTCCGCCGGTGGCCAGATTGAAGAGCGACCGTCTCGAGATGTCCGTCATTCCTTGGTCACCGCCTCGTCCAGGTTCAGGATCAGGCTGGCCACGCTCGCATAGGCGGCCAGTTCGCGCGGGTCGAGAGAGGCATCGCGCTTGGAATCGCCGGCCGCCAGAAAACGCTCAGCCTGGCCGGACGTGGCGAAGTAGTCGAGGTGCCATGCCAGACTGTCGCGGAGCACCTCCTGCTCCTTGGCGCCCGGCGCGCGCCCCACAATCAGCCGGAATCCGTGCCGCAGCCGCGCGTCCCGGCTGGCGCCCGCTTCCTTCATCATGCGCTCGGCGGTGAATCGCGCCGCCTCCACGAAGGTCACGTCGTTCATCAGGTTCAACGCCTGCAGCGGCGTGTTGGTGCGGCTCTCCCGCACCACGCACGCCTCGCGATTGGCCGCGTCGAAGTTGAGCATCATCGGCGGAGCCACGGTCCGTTTCCAGAACGTGTAGAGGCCGCGGCGGTACAGGCCCGGGCCGGTGCTCTGAACGTAATCCATGTCCTGCATGATGAGTTCCTTCCACAACCCGGCGGGCTGATACGGCTTCACCGACGGTCCGCCGAGGCGCTCGTGCAACAGGCCGGACGACGCCAGCGCCGCGTCGCGAATCGACTCCGGCGCCAGCCGAACCCTGGGACCGCGCGCCAACAGCCGGTTCTCCGGATCGCGCCGGATGAGCTCTGGCGCCGCGGCCGAACTCTGCCGGTACGCCGCGCTCGACACGATGAGTCTCTGCAGGTTCTTCACGTCCCAGCCGGTTCGGACGAACTCGGTGGCCAACCAGTCGAGCAGTTCCAGATGCGACGGCCATTCGCCCTGCGCACCGAAGTCTTCCACTGTCTTGACCAGCCCCGTGCCGAAATACATCTGCCAGAATCGATTCACGGTCACCCGCGCCAGCAGCGGATTGGCGGGGTCGATCACCCATCGGGCAAAGCCCAGCCGGTTCGACGGCGCGCCTTCGGGAATCGGCGGCAGGATCGCCGGAACGCCGGGTTGGACGGCTTCGCCCGGCTTGTCGTAAGCGCCGCGAATCAGCACGTGCGCCGGCTTGGGCACGGGCCGCTCCGCCATCACCATCACCGTGGGGAAGGTGCGCTCGAGCGTCTCGCGTTCCTGCCGGAGCGCCGTCAGCTTGCGCTGACCTTCGCGAACCGCCGGGAGCGCCGCCGTGTCCAGGTACAGCCGGCGTAAGGCATTCGACTCGGCGGGCCGCCGTTCCGCCTCGGGCTTGCGGGCCGCAGCGTCAACCGCGATGGCCATCGCTTGCGCTTCTTCCAGCGACAGCGCGCGCGAATGCACGGCGGCGCCGGACACCGTCCCGTTGAATCGCTGGTCCTTCCCGCCGCCCAGCCCCACGCGGAACGGCTCGTCGAACTTCGCGCCCGCGTTGCGGAACGGGCGGTACAACGTGTCCTGCGTCACCTTCTTCGAAACCGGCTTTCCATCGACGTAGACATTCAGGCCCGCCGCGGTACGAGACCCGTCGTAGGTGAACACGATCCGCCGCTCGCCCGCTCCGAACGTCTCTTCGCTGTCGAGCCGGAGGGCGTCGTCGGCGAAGCTGTTGGTGATGTGCGCGTGCAGCCGGCCTTGGCGGAAGTAGAGTCCGTATCCCTTGCCCTTTTCGCCGTTCGCCATGCGGCTGAACAGCGGACCGTCGGGAACCCGGGACGAAGACGCGGTCAACGAAAACGAGAAGCGGTCGTCGTTGTCGAACGCGCCCCGCGCTTCTGTCTCGCCCGCGGCGAACGCCTTGTGCAACCCCTCGACTGGCGTCCAGCGCCCCGCTTCGAGCTTCGATTCCCAAGTACGCTGTCCGCGCCGGATCTCCTTCTCGCGCTTGGCCAGGAATTCCTCGGCGGCGGCGGTCTTCGCGTCCACCGCCGCCGCCAGAGCCTGCTGTTCGCGCGTGGGCGCGGGGACCACCGGCGGTGAGTTCCCGTACTTCATCGCGCGCCCCAGTTCCGGCACGTTGTTGAAGTAGGCGAAGACCTGGTAGAACTCCTTCTGCGTGAAGGGATCGTACTTGTGGTTGTGGCAGCGCGCGCAACCGAGCGTCAGGCCGAGGAATACCGTGGACACGGTCTCCACGCGATCCACTACGTACTCCACCGCGTACTCTTCGGGAATGATGCCGTCCTCGGTGTTGGCGCGATGGTTGCGATTGAATCCGGTGGCGATCTTCTGATCGAGCGTCGCGCCGGGCAGCATGTCGCCGGCCAGTTGCTCGAGCACGAACCGGTCGAAGCGCTGATTGCGGTTGAACGCGTCGATCACCCAGTCGCGCCAGCGCCACATCACGCGCTCGCCGTCGAACTGGTAGCCATTGGTGTCGGCGTACCGCGCCGCGTCCAGCCATCGCGCCGCCATTCGTTCGCCGTACCGTTGCGAGCCGAGCAGCCGCTCCACCGCGCGTTCGTACGCCTTGGGCGATCGGTCCGCCAGGAACGCGTCGATCTCGGCGAGTGACGGCGGCAGTCCGGTGAGATCGAGCGTGACGCGCCGCAGCATCGTCTCCTTCGATGCCTCCGGACGCGGCTTCAATCCTTCCTTGTCCAGACGCGCGAGCACGAACGAATCGATGGGGTTGCGCACCCATGCCGCGTCCGAAACGGCCGGCGGGGCGGGCCGCTCAGGCGCGAGAAACGACCAGTGCTTTTCCCACCGCGCGCCCTCGGCGATCCACTGCCGCAGCGTCGCGATCTCCGCGTCCGACAGCGAGTGGCCGGTGTGAGCGGGCGGCATGCGCAGCGCCTTGTTCGCGTTGGCGACGCGGCGGATCAGTTCGCTTTCCTCCGGCCTGCCTTCCACCACGGCGCGCTTGCCGCCGAGATCGGCCTTGGCGGCGGCTTCCGAATCGAGCCGCAAACGGATCTTCTTCGCCGCGGCATCGGCTCCGTGGCATGCCAGGCACTTGTCGGAAAGCACGGGGCGAATGTCGCGATTGAACTCAACCGCCGCGGCCAGGGGAACCGCGGCGGCTAGAAGAATGCCGAAGAGCATGACTGACCCGATTGTATCGCCGCCTACTCGCCGGTGGCTAGCAGGAACGCGTTCGAGATCGCCTTGAAGCTCACCTTCAACGTTCCGCTCTCGATGCGCCAGACCAGCCCCTCGCGTGGAGATCCACCGAGCGCCGACGGCCCGTCCGCGTCGGCCAGCAGCCTGTCCACCGATCCGTAGTCCGCCAGCCGCGCGCCTCGCCGGATCAGCGGAGCCGTGCCGAGCCCCAACTCCTCCGCCAACGCCGCCAGTTCGTCCCATCCCAGGTAGGCGCTCCGCTGCATGTCGTAGGCGGCGAACAATCGCACCTCCGCCTTGGCGAGCTTGTAGCGGTTGCCCTGCACGCCCGGTCCGATCAGTTCGCCTTGCACGGCGAAATCGCCGCCGTGGGCGCGCATCTTCTCCTCGAGTCCGCGCTCGCGGGCCACCTGCCAGAACGTATTACCGGCATCCTCGAGCAGGTTGAGATTGCGCGAGCAGACGTAGAACTCGCCGCGATCGACGACGAACGTCGCGCTCGATCCATCCAGCTTCTCGGTGGCGTAGAACGTCTCCTCCGAACCGAGGATCTCCGGCATGTTCTGGATGCGCTCTTCATCGGTCTTGGGCACGTTCGGCCAAGGCCCCCGCACCTTGCCGGCCAGGCTCGCGGGCAGCGGCGGATCCCACTTGACGACGCCGAGCGTCTCCGTGACGTCATCGCCTTCCGCGGCGCCAGGCGGCGCGGGGATCAGCAGGCCCTGGCTGACCTGTCCCCGCAACCGGATCGTCTTGAGCCGGAAGCCCTCGAGCCCGCCCATTTTGCGAAAACTCGATTTGCGCAGGAACTCGTACTCCGGTTTCACCGGTAAAAACGAATCGATCTCGCAATACACGGCCAGATCGCCGGGCTTGAACTCTCCCTTCTTGATCACCACTTTCCAGCCGGTGACGGTGGCTACCTCGATCGCATCCGCGCCTGGGATGGGGTCGACCGCCGCGATGGCACGCACGGTCGCCAACTTACGTTCGCTCATATTCCGGTGTCTGGGCCGCGCGGCCGCGGTGGCGGGCTTAGGAAAGCCCGGCCAGCGGACCCGTGCTGTCGCCGAACGATTTCTCTTCCACGCCCATCCGCTGCAACAGCGCCAAATGCAGGTTGCAGAAAGGCGTCCGTTCCGTCGCGCGCAACCGCCGTCCGCTTCGAATCGTGCCTTTGCCCTGGCCCGCGAGAAGCAGCGGCAGGTTCTCGATCTCGTGCTTGTTGCCGCACTTCAACGACGATCCGAACACGATCATCGAATTGTGCAGCAGGGAAGTGCCGCCTTCGTCGAGCGACTTCATCTTGTCCAGGAAGTAGGCGATCTGCTCGACGTGCCAGGTCACGATCCGCTCGTATTGGTCGCGCTTGGAGAGTTCCTCGCGATGGTGCGACAGCGAATGGAACGCGCCCTTCACGCCGTCGAGGAAAGAATAGTCGTGCCCCGATTGCGCGTCGCCGAGCATCAGCGTCGCGATGCGCGTGGTGTCGGTCCAGAACGCCAGAATCAGCACGTCCATCATCTGGCGCAAGTGATCCTGGTGGTTTTCCGGAATGCCCGCCGGCGGACGCTCCATCGGCGCCTTGCCCGCGTTTACCCACAGCTTCTTGGGCCGCAGCGACGATTCGATGCGCTGCTCCACCGAACGGACCGCTTCGAAATACTCGTCCAGTTTGATCTTGTCCGCGGTGCTGGCCCGGCCGGCCAGGCGCTTGGCATCGTCCTTCACCAGATCGAGCACGCTGGCGTCGTCGCGCAAGGGCGACCCTTCGGCCGGCTCGGCGCCGTGCGTGGGCGAGGGCCCATTGCGGAAAATGCGGTCGAAGGCCAGTTGCGGCACGATCTCCTTCGGCACCGGGGTGTGCGGATCGCGCCACGAAATGTAGGAGCCGTAGATGCGCGCGAATCCGCCGCCGATGTTGTCGATGCCATAGCGCGGCGGTTCCAGGCCGAGTTCGAGGCTCGGCAGCGGAGTCCGAGCGCCGAGATGCCGCGCCGCCATCTGGTCGACCGAGGTTCCGCCTACGTCGAGGTCCTTCCCGGTGGAGCGTTGCACGTAGCCGCCATGCAGCCAAGCCGGCACTTTGGGCCAGTGTCCGTTGCGGCCGGCGGTCTTCTCGTTCCAGAGATTCTCGAGCAGCAGGAAATCCTTCTTCAGATGCGCGACCGGTTTCAGATGCGGGGTGATCTCGTAGTCCTCGCCACCGCCCGGCGGCGTCCAATGGCTGGAGACCGTGCCGTTCGGCATGAACATGTACGCCATGCGCAAGGGCGGCTCCGGCAGCTTGTCCGGACCCTTGGCGGGCGCGGCCTGCATGATTTCGAGCCAGGGCAACGCGACGGAGGCTCCGGCGCCGCGGAGCAGGGTCCTGCGCGAGATCGGTTTGTGCATCGGATTTCCTATCGAAATTATACGCCGCCCGGAAAGGGCGCGGGCTCGAACTCGACGCCTTCGTAAATCGATGCCAAGGGGATCGCCGCGGCGATGGAGGGGATCTCGAGACGCGCGCCGGGCCCGGACGCGTCGTGCAACACCCAGAAGCCTTCGGGGCTCTTGACGAACCACTCGATCCTGGGCTCTGTCTGCGCGATGAGAACGTACTGGCGGAGCGAGGGCAGATCCCGGTAGGCGGCGAACTTCAGCCCGCGGTCGAAGGACTCGGTCGAGGGCGACAAGATCTCGAACACCGCCACCGGGTTGACGATCGTGTCGCGCCGGTCTTCGTACAGCTCGGGACTACCGCAAATCAACGTCGCGTCCGGATAGCAATATCGCGCACGCGGAATCCTCGTGCGCAATTGCGGACCGAAAACGCGGCCCGGCGTTCCTCGAGCCGCCGTCCGGACCTCACCGAGCAGATTCGCGACGATGGCTTCGTGGGAAACCGTCGCGGCCTCGACCGGAAGCACAACGCCTCCGTGGAACTCGGACCGGCCGGCGATCTCCTGGTCCATTGCAAGGTACTGTTCTTCGGTGAATCTCAGTATCGGACTCGCGCCCATTGGCCGCCTCCTCTCTCATTCCAGACCTGGCGGCTCGAGCCTCGAGCCGCGCATGATTATCGTCCCACGCCCGCCCGCCGGCGAGCCGTCATCAAATCCGCTCTTTGCGCTCCGTCTTCTTCACCGGCTTCGACAACTCCGCCGGATCCTTCTCCACCGCCGGACCCCGGCGCCGGAACGGCGCGCTCAGCACGATGTCGCGGATCAGCGTCCGCGCGCGGTAGCCGTCTTTCTCGAGCCGGTCCGCCAGCGTCTGCGCCGTGCAGTGGTCGGAGTCTTCCAGGCTTCGCCCTAGCGCGTAGCCCATCACTTTGCCCGTCAGATGCCGCAGGAAGTCGGCCTTCCGGCTCATCAGCACCTCGCGGAGCTGCACCGGCCCGTCGAACTTCTCGCCTGTCGGAAGAACGCCGCGCGCGTCCACCGGCTTCCCCGCGTCGTTGGCGCGCCAGCGGCCGATCCAGTCGAAGTTCTCCATCGCGAAGCCGATCGGGTCGATCACCTTGTGACACGCGGCGCACGATGGATCGGCCTGGTGCCGCACCAGCTTCTCGCGGACCGTGAGCCCCTTCTCCTTCTTCCCATCCGGTTCGAGCGGCGGCACGTCGGCCGGAGGCGCCGGAGCCGGAGTCCCCAGCAGCGTATCCAGCACCCACGCGCCCCGAAGCACCGGGCTCGTCTGCTGATAATGGGAAGTCAAAGCCAGAACCGAACCCATCCCCAGGATGCCCGCGCGAGTCCGGTCTGGCCACTCGGCCCGCTGGAACGAATTCCCCTTCACGTCCACCTTCCCCTCGAACTCGTAGAACTTCACCAGCCGCTCGGTGAGGACCGTGTAGCTGGAATCCAGCAGTTCGGTCAAGGGACGGTTCTCCGTAACGATGTGGTGGAACAGCATCACCGGCTCCTCCCGCAGATCCACCGCGACATCCGGCGTGTAAAAGTGCTGCACCGCGGACACCGTGGGCGCGGCCCTTCCACCGATCTCCCTGGTCCCCAGCCACTGTCCGATGAACGTGCCGGCGAACGACCGCGACCGCGCGTCGTCCAGCATGCGATCCACCTGCTCCGCCAGGACCTCGGGCTTGGCCAGCGAACCCGCTTTCGCCAGCGCGAACAACTCTTCGTCCGGCATCGTCGACCACAGGAAGTACGAAAGGCGCGAGGCCAATTCGTAGTCGTTCAGCGCCCGCGCGGACTTGCCCTTCGGCTCTTCTTCGAGGCGGAATAGGAAATCGCTCGAAAGCAGTACTCCCCGCAACGCCAGCTTCACGCCTTCCTCGTATGGCTCGCCGCGTTCGAACGCCCGTTCGAATAGCTTCAGATACCGCTCGACTTCGCCCGCCCGCGCCGGACGCCGGAACGCTCGCGGCACGAACCTCGCCAACAGCCGCCGGGCGGCCCCGCGCGGATCGGCGAGTTGCTCGCCCGGCTCGGTTCCGAAGAGCCGGTAGTGCAGCACGCGCTTGTCGGGTGTGGGCTCCTGAACCCGCTGTTGCACGCCCACGAAAAAGAAGTCGATCGGCGCATCGCCCATCTTCGCGTCGATCGTATGTTCGCCGCGCGCCAGCTTGGCGAACGTGGACCGCGCGGTCGGGCCGCCGTTGGAATCCTTCTGGTAGACCAGCTTGGCCGGAACCCCGCCGTCGATGGAAACGAAGATCAGCTTCTCGCGGTCGCGCGGCCGGTCGATCGAAACGCGGATCTCGTAGTCGCCATCGGCGAACACCGTCGTCCGGGCGCTCACTTGCTCGCCGGGAGCGAGCACTAGCGGCTTGTTCTTGTCCTTCACGCGATCCGGCAGCAGCAGGTGCGCGGGGAACGTCTGACTGAACGCGGGGGTGGCCACGACACGATTCAGAATCTGTTGCGCCGCCTCGAGATACCGCTCCATCAATATCGGCGGCAGGAACAGCGTCTCGCCGTTGTTGTCGAAGCCCTCTCCGCCGGAGCCGTCCGCCGGAAACAAATCCTCGACGGGGAATTCGATCCCGAGCAGATCGCGGATCGTGTTGCGGTATTCGCGACGGTTCAATCGCCGCAACGTCACCGATCCCGCCTGCTCGCCGGCCGCGCACGCGGTGGATCGCAGGCGCTCGTCCACCCACGCGGCGATGAACACGCGGTCGTCCTCGCTCAGCTTGTTCGCCACCGGCGGCATGGTGCGATTTCGTAGGTGCGCCGCCACTTTCTTCCACATGCCGCGCGACGTTTCCATGTCCTCCGCCGTGCGCGTCCTCAGGAACCCGATCTTGTTTTTCGGGTTCTCCGGATTGTGGCAGGACGAACAGTGTTCGTTCAGCGCCGGACGCACGCGCGTCTCGAAAGCGGCGGGACCCGTCTGTTGCGCGATCGCGGCGCCGGCGGCCAACAGGGCGGCGGTCACTCTCGTCATTCGCGGTTCAGAGCCTTCACGCGAAACATCGGCTTCGCCTTCTCGCTCTCCTCCTGCTCGTACTTCTCCTCGGTCCTGGACGGGTCGTAGCCGCGCCACAGCCATGCGAGCGCCATCGGCGCTTCGGCGTTTCCATGCGCTCCGCTATGGCTGCCGTTGCTCCACGCCAGATGGAAATCGTAACCCATCATCTTCAGCGAATTGGCGAGTTGGATGTTCTGCAGCGGCCAGCTTCCGGCGTCGTTCTCGAGATCCTCGCTTCCGTCCGACATCCAGACGCGGATGTTGCGCTTGGGCTCTTTGCGCACCTTGTTCGGATACACGTTGCCGCCGTCCAGCACGCCGGGCTTCCACTGGATCGACGTGAAGCTGCCCACGCGGCTGAGCACCCGCGAGAACTGGTCCGGCATCATCCACGCCGCGTTGAACGCGCAGATGCCGCCCGAAGAGCTGCCCGCGATCGCGCGGCTATAGGAATCGCGGCGGATCTTGTAAGACTTCTCCACTTCCGGAACGATCTCGTCGCGCAGAAATCGAACGTAGGTGTCGTTCACCGAGTCGTATTGCACCGACCTCATCGCTCGCTCGCCGATTTTGCCGGGCGAGATGAACACCTGAATCGCCACTGGCATCTTTTTGTGGTGGATCAGATTGTCCACCACGTTCAAGGTCCGCGCGGCGCCATCGCGATTGATGTGGCCCTGGCCGTCCTGCCAGACCATCAGCGCCGCCGGCTGCGTTCCGTCGTACTGGGCGGGAACGTAGATCCACCAGTCCGACTTCATGCCGTCGTAGATCTTGCTCGTGTGGACCATCTTCTCCGACAGCTTGCCTTGCGGTACGCCCTTCGCCGCGTAGCATTCGGGCAGGTAGGCGGGGACGTTTTGATTGCCGCCGAAGCGCTTGCCGTCCACCACCCAATGGAACGAGTGCGACGTGCCGGTCTTGACGCTAGGCGCGCCCATCCAGATGCTCGAGCCCTTCAGCTTGCGCGCCTTCACTTCCTCGTGGTCGACGAAGAGCCTGGGCGCGGCGTCCGATTCGATGGCGAGTACGAAGTCGCCGCCGTGGAACGCGGCCGCGGTCCCTTTCTTCAACTCGGCGCCGAGCGTGTCGCGCAACGCCTGTTGGAACGAAGCCGAATCGGGGCTCTGGCGCGCCTGCCGGTTCAGCTCTTCAAAGGCGGGCTTTTGCGCCGACAGGGCGGCGCCAAGGACAAGGGGAAATAGGATGCGCATGGCCGCTGTCCATCATAGCGCCGCGCCGCGGGACGGTCAGCCGCGCGCGGCCGCCAGCGATTCGACGAACGCCGCGTGTTCCGGCGTCGCGAGCCCTTGTTCCAGCGCCGCCCGGACTCGCCGGAAATCGCGGGCCCAGAACGCCGCCTCGTCCAGCCACAGGCCGGGAAACACGCGCGAGCGGTGGATGCCGTCCGCGCCGGCCCGGACCGTAGCGCCCATCATGCAACTCGCGCCACACGACGCGTCTATCGTCCACCAGCATGACGAGATACTCGCGAACGCCGGACCGCTCGTACAACTCCGATTTCAGGCCGGGATCCCGTGGAGCGCTCGATGCGGCGATTTCCGCGGCCAACTCTGGGGCGCCGGCGAAGTATGCTCCTTCGATCCGCGATTGCCCTCCGAACTCGGGCAACACCCGGAGGTTGAGATCCGGCTGGGGAGCGTTTATGTTCATCAACCAGGTACCGTTCGAGCCGGCCCAACAGCCTGCCGTCTCGCCCGCATAGCTGGCGAGCCACCAGCCGGCGAAGGCCTCGAAATCGTTGTGCGCGGCGGAAACTGGTGAAGCCAAGTAGACCACTCCATCGATGAGTTCGGCGAACTTCAGGTCTGGCATCGATTCCCAGCGGCGTAGGAATTCCTCGCGACTCAGACGGTCGCCATCGTGCAGCAGCGGGGGTGCTACCGGAGCGGCCATGACAGTCCTATGTTATCTCCTTCGGCGGAGCCGCCGCGATATCACGCCCATCGGAACAGCCTCGCCGCGTTGGCGCCCCGGATCTTCGCCGCGTCCGCCGGACGCAGATCGCCGAACATCGCGTCGAACACGGCGCGCGCATCCTGGTTCTCCTTCGCGTTGTGGCCGAGCCCGCCCCATAGGATGCGGTCCGCGCCGAACTCCGCCAGCGCCCGGCGCACGAACGGCTTGGCGTCGGCGTACGGAGCCTTCTGCTTCGACGAGTAGCCCACCCCCGAGAATTTGAAGAACACGCGGGGCAGCTTCGCCAGGCGCAGTACTTCCTCCGCGTCCGCCGCCGATCCTTGTCCCGCGCGGCCCATGTGATCGAGGATCACCGGCATGTCGCGAAATTCCGCGGCCAGCTTGCCGATGGCCGGCGCGTGATGCGGCAGGAAGTGCATCTGGACCGCCAAGCCGAGCTTCGCCGCCGCCGCCCACGCCCTCGTCATCGCCGGATCGCCCAGGTCCCGGTTTTCGATCGGCCCCGTCTTCTCGAACGGTGCTCCGGGCGGGTTCATCGCATGGACGCGCAGGGCCACGATGCGGTCGGGCCACTTCTTCACCAGATCCGCCAGGCGCTGGGGCGTGGCGGAATCCAGCGGATCGAACAGGCACGTGCCCTTGAACAAGCCACGCGGCGACTCGTGTTCGAAGCAGTACTCCAGGTACCGGTGATCGTCTTGATATGGTTCGGGGTGGACAATCACCACATGGGCGATGCCGGCCGATCGGGCGAACTTCAGATACGGATCGAGCGGCGACGCCGCGGGCCGGTACACCGCTTTCGAGTGGTAGGGGAATCGGGCAGGCTCGAATAGGTGGATATGGGCGTCTACGGTGAGGGGTTCCGCGCCCGCCAGGGCGGGCGCGGCGAGCATCAAATCGCGACGGGTGATCACCCCGGCAGGATATAATGATTTCTCCCCCCAACCGGTATGGAAAGAGCGATCAAACTGCTCGGCCAATCCAAACTCGCGGAGCAATGTCTCTCCGGCGAGAAACTCGCCATTGCCGCCTGGGAGCGCGCCGTGGGAGAGAAGGTGGCGCGCCACGCCATCCCGGTCAACCTGGTGCGCGGACGGCTGGTGATCGACGTGGAGGACCTCGTCTGGAGGCAGCAGCTCTTTCCCATGACATCGCAGATCGTGTCGCGTCTCGCGAAGGTCACCGGCCGGGAAGACCTCGTCACCGGGCTCGAGTTCCGTGTGGGCGCCCGGCGCCGCATGCCGGGGAGGGAAACCGTGCCCGTGCGGGGCGTGGCTCCCCGCGAGGAAGACCGGATCGCGGACCCCATCTTGAGCCGCCTCTACCGGGCGAGCCAAAAGAAGGAATCCGCTTGAGGATCACCGAACAGCAGGTTCGCTATGTCGCCGGTCTGGCCAATTTGCGCCTGACCGCGGACGAAACCGCGCGAATGGCCCGTGAGATGGACGAAATCCTCTCCCACATGGACAAGCTGAACGAACTCGACACCGGCGGGGTCGAACCGATGGCGCAAGTGCTGTTCGACGCGCCGGACGACGCTACGTTGCGGGCCGACGAGGAACGCACTCCGCTCCCGAACGAACTCGCGCTAGCGAATGCCCCGGTTTCCGGCATGGGATTCTTCAAGGTTCCGCGGGTGATCGAAAAGTGAACCCCGCGGAAATGACCATTGGCCTGATTCGCGACGGGTTGATGGCACATCGCTTCAGCGCGCGCGAACTCGCCCAGTCCGCCCTCGACTTCGCGGCCGCCGAAAACTCCAAGACCAACGCCTATCTGCACCTGTGCCCCGAACTGGCGCTCCGCCAGGCGGACGCCGTCGACGCCAAGCTCGCCAAGGGCGAGGATCCCGGTCCACTGGCGGGCGTCCCCACGGCGGTGAAAGACGTGATTCTCGTCAAGGGGATCCGCAACACATGTGGGTCGAAGCTGCTCGAGAACTACGTGGCGCCGTATGACGCGACGGCGGTGCAAAGGCTCCATCGCGCGGGAGCGGTCATCCTCGGCAAGGCGAATTGCGATGAGTTCGCGATGGGTTCGTCGAACGAGAACTCGGCATTCGGCCCGGTGCGCAATCCGGTCGCGCTCGACCGCGTACCCGGCGGGTCCAGCGGCGGATCGGCGGCGGTGGTGGCCCAGGGAACGGCGGTCGTCTCGCTCGGCTCCGATACCGGTGGCTCCATCCGCCAGCCGGCGTCGTTCTGCGGCGTCTCCGGCGTCACGCCTACCTATGGCCGCGTCTCCCGCTACGGACTCACCGCCTTCGCCAGTTCGCTCGACCACATCGGCCCGTTCGCGCGCAATGTGCGCGACGCGGCCGCCTTGCTCCAGGCCATCGCCGGCCGCGATCCGATGGACGCCACCTCAGCCTTCGCGCCCGTCGACGACTACGCCGCCGCCATGACCGGCGATGTGCGGGGCATGCGGATCGGGCTGCCGAAGGAATACTTCGCGGGTCTGGAAAGCGAGACCGGCGATCTGATCCGCCAGGGAGTGCGCGCGCTCGAGAAGCTCGGATGCCAGGTGAGTGAAGTGTCGCTGCCGCACACCGGGTACGCGATCTCCACCTACTACATCATCTGCACGGCGGAAGCCAGCTCGAATCTGGCACGCTACGACGGGGTTCGATACACGTCGCGCTCGGCGGAGGCGGACTTGTTGGGCGGCATGTACGCCAACACGCGCGGCGAAGGGTTCGGCCCCGAATGCAAGCGCCGCATCAT
>SYLY01000211.1 GCA_005808475.1 Acidobacteriota bacterium | reverse complement strand
CTTGCCGGAGCCGTTGGGCCCCACCAGACTGGTGATCCCGGTGGGGATCGACAGGCTCACCTTGTTGACGCCCAGAACGTCGCCGTAGAACTTGGAAACGTTTTCGAAGACGATCTCGCCGTTCATCCCTTCACCACCTCGTAGGCGCGGATCTTCTTCCACAACAGCAGCAGACAAAGCGCGCAGAGAATGGCGATGGACGCGCCAGCTTCCTCGGACGTGATCGTTTCCACTCGCTCGGGGATGTCGAACAGGTCGCGCCATAAGCGGTTGATGCCATGGCCGAGGTCGAGCCAGTAGCCCTTCTGGGTGTCGATCGCGGAGTTGATCGCCTGCGCCAAACCCGCGCCCAGGAAGAACCACAGAGCCAACACCGCCCCCGCCACGATCTTCCAGCGCACCCAGGCCGAGATGGCGAGGGCAAGCATCGAGACCGCAAAGATCCAGAGCACCGAGCCGAGGACCATGCTGTTGGCCAGCCACCAGTTGTCGCGCATCCAGGTCCAACCCATCAGGCTCGAGTGGACCAGAAACAGGGCGACACCGGGAATCCAGGTGATGGTCGAGAGCAGCACCGCGATCACCGCCATCTTTCCGAGCACGTACTCGACGCGCGTGAACGGCCGGCAGAAGTAGAGCGGCAGCGCGTTGTTGACCAGATCCGGCGAGACCAGGCCCGGCCCGACGAACGCCGTCATCAGGAACGCGAACGTGCCCTGCACGCGCGTGTACGTGAGGAAGAACTCGGGGCCGATCTCGAGGATGCCGCCGTCGGGCACGCGGATGAACTGCGCCAGGAATCCCAGGTTCGCGTTGAGATAGATCGCCAACAGGCATCCCAGCGGATAGAACAGACACAACACGTAGAAGATGGTGAGGAACCGCTGCCGGAACAGCCCCTTCCACGCGTGCCGCGGCAGAATCCAGAATCGCGACCAGGCCGGCGTCAGCGCGCCGTCGTAGCTCTTGTAGTTCCGCTTATAGACGGCCATCGGGCGCCTCCATGGCCTTCATGAAGATCTCCTCGAGCGTGTCGCGGCGGTGGCTCAACCGCCGCAACTGGAGATTGCGCTCGGCCGCGATCCGGTAAATGTCGGGGATCAGTACGCCCTCGCCGAGCGTGAGACGCAAGCGGCCGGCGCCCAGATCCTCGAACTCGCACCCCAGCCCCACGGCGGCTTCGGCGAACCCGTTTCTCTCACCATGCGTTTCGATCTCGAGGAAGCGCTTGTTGAGGCGCCGCTCCTCGTCCAGATTCGACCGGTGGACGATGCGCCCCGCCTTGAGGATCACCACCTCCTCGCAGGTCTCCTCCACATCGCGCAGCAGATGCGAGCAAAGCAGGATTCGCATCTCGCCGCTGTCCCGCATTTCCTTCACCAGCTTGATCATGCGCTGGCGGGCTGTAGGGTCCAGCCCGTTGGTGGGCTCGTCGAGGATCAGCAACTTCGGCCCGTGCACGATCGACTGCGCGAGCTTCGCCAGTTGCTTCATGCCGAGCGAGTAGGTCCCCACCTGCCGGTAGCGCGACTCGCCGAGCCCCACGTAGAACAGCGCTTCGTGCGCGCGCTCGAGCGCGGCCTGGGGCGGAAGTCCGGAAAGCTCGGCCATGAACTTGACGAACTCCACCGCGGTCATCCCGCCGATGAAGCAGTCGTTCTCCGGCATGTATCCCACCAGCCGCCGGATGTCGTTCTTCCCGGTCAAGATCGAGTGGCCGAGCACGCGCGCCGATCCGGCTGAGGGAGGATGGAAGCCCAGCAGGGTGTTGATCAGCGTCGACGTGCCGGCGCCGTTCGGCCCCAGCAGACCGATGGTGCGCCCGCCGAGCGCGCCGTCCAGCCCGCGAAGGATGTCCCGGCCGCCGAGGCGCACCGAGAGGTTGTCGAGTTGTATGACGGGATCCAAGGGCTTGTGAGGGATTACGGAGCCGGCGGGGTGGAAGTTCCGTCCGCTATTCGACGACGAGTCCGGTGAAATGGGCCACCGTGCCGGGTCCGACCCACAGCGCGATCTTGCCCTTCTCCGTCCGGCGCGCGTCGTTCACCAGCAGCGTGGGGTGCTCGGAGCCGTTTACGTGAGCGCGGACCTTCGCGCCTTCGGCGACGACACGAAGCCGCGTCCACGTGGCGGGCTGGAGATCGGCATAGGTTTCGTACTTCTCGGGGAACTCCTTGCGAAGACGCGACCAGGGAAACTCGGGCAGCGATTCGTACTGAACGGAGTGGTTGCGCCGTACCTGGTCGTCCGCGCGGCCGTTGGTGGGGCGGAGGTAGACCGCCTCGTACGCGCCGCCGCCGGAGGCCGCGCGGAAAGCCATGCCCACGAAGCCGCGAGCGGTCGCCGCCGCGCCGGCTCCCGTCTCGCCCGCCAGTTCGACGCGGAAAGCGCCGTCCTGGAAATCCACGCCCTCGACAATCACCAGCGCGCCCGTGCCGCCGCCCGTCTGTGTGTTTGCCTTGACCTGCAGCGCCTTCTTCCCCTTGTAGGTAACCACCTGCGGGGGATCGCAACGGATCGCTTTCAGCTTCGACGGATCGAACAGGTCGATCTCCGCGGCCATGACCGCCGCGGCGGCGAAAACGGGGAAGAAGCGGATCATTTGTTCGACTGTAGCAGACCGTCGTGGTCCCTTACGGAATGCACCGCTTTCCAGTCGATGAGGCATACCCCAAACGTACGCTGTCACCGTCGCCTCGTGGAAGTCCACCGGCCGGGCCAAGGAGCCGGAGGCCGTCGGGAGAACTCTCTCCCTGGGCGAATGGGAGGGCCGTGGCCGCTCGATTGGAGGGGGGCGAGGAACCGGTCTGTCCAGGAAACGGTTCCCCAGCGGCCACGGCTGGAATCCCGGTGGTCACTTACCGGGAGACTTTAGCTATTGCACTCAGTGAGAAGCGGCTCGGGCCTTGGCCTTTGCCGCTGTCGTTGATCCCAGGATAACTCGCGCCCGCCGGGGATACAAATAGATTAATCGGAACGGAGACATAGGGAAAGCCGATGGGTGCCGCGCGCCGCCGCGGGGAATCCGGCAGTGCTAATCTCGTGAGCAGCGCATCCGTGCCCAAATCGATACAACTGGATGGCGGACACCAGCCCGGAGGCTTTCGAGAAGCTGATGGAGCTGGCCCGGGGGATGACCCCGGCGGAGAAGCTGCGCCAGTCGTTCCGGCTGACGCGGTTCATGATCCGGATGCAGGAAGCCGCGATCCGCCGGGAGCACCCCGAGGCGTCCGATCGCGAGATTCACCTGCGGGCCGCCGCGCGCCGTTTGGGCCGCGACCTGACGCTCGCCGCCTACGGATGGGATTCGGCCGGGCACGATGACTGACCCCGAAGTAGGCTTCCCGCGGCTGCTCGAGGGGCTCGACCGGCTCGAGATCGCTTACATGGTGACCGGGTCGGCGGCAAGCTCGTCCTACGGAGTCTGGCGCGCCACCAACGATATCGACTTGGTGGCCGACATCTCGCGCGAACAAGCCGGCCATTTCGTGGCGGAGTTCCAGGGGGACTTCTACGTCGCGGCGGAGATCGCCGATGCGCTGACCCATGGGCGGAGCTTCAACCTGATCCACTTGAGTAGCTTTTTCAAATTCGACGTCTTCCCTCTCCAGCAGGACAAACTGCACCGGGTTCAATTCGCGAGGCGCGCCTATGAGAGCGCCGCCGTGTTCCGAGCCTCGGAAATCGAGTTCGCCGTCGCCAGCGCGGAGGATGTAATCCTGAGCAAGCTGGCTTGGTACCGCGAGGGAGGCAATGTGTCCGAACAACAGTGGAACGACGTCCTCGGCGTGATCGCGCAACGGCGCGGAAAGCTCGATCTCGGATACCTGCGGCAGTGGGCTCCCGCCGCGGATGTCGCCGGCCTGCTCGACGAGGCGCTGGCGGAAGAACACGGCGGGCGTTGAACCCGTTCGTTCCGCGGCGTCGCGCGCCGTTCGATATGATGGCCGGCATGGTCCCATTGCTTCTTCTCGCCGCCGCCACCCTTGCCGCGCAATCCACGTCGAGTTCGATCGCCGGCATCGTCAGCGATTCCTCCCAGGCGGTTGTCTCCGGCGCCCGCGTCCATGTTGTCAACGAGGCCACCGGCGTTGCCCTCGTCACTTCCACCAATGCTGCCGGCCTTTACCGCATTCCCGGCCTGAGCCCCGGCTCCTACCGGATCGATGTCGAAGCCCCCGGCTTTCAGCGGCTGTCCCGCTCGGGTGTCGTCGTGCAAGTCAGCCAGACGGTCCAGGCCGACCTCGCCCTCGCCGTCGGCGCCGTGCAGGAAACCGTCTCCGTCACTTCCTCCGCCCCCGTCCTGGATGCGCAGTCTTCCAGTGTCGGCCAAGTCGTCGAACGGCAGATGATCGCGGGGATGCCCATGCCGAATCGCAACTCCTCGGCTTTGATCGCGCTGATACCCGGGGCCACGATCCAGAACGTCGGCGGCGACATTCCCATCTTCAGCGTCGGCGGCGGCCGGATGCGCAACCAGCAGTTCACGCTCGACGGAGGCAACCATACCAACACGGTGGGGCTCGCCGTGAATCAGAGCTAGGTGCCGCTGCCCATGGACGCGATGCAGGAGTTCCGCGTCATCTCCAACAGCTACTCCGCCGAGTACGGACAAAGCCAGAGCGGCGTGGTAACGCTCGCCACTCGCGCGGGCACGAACCAATGGCGCGGCAGCGCGTTCGAATACGCGCGGAACGAGGCTCTGGACGCGCGCAGCTATTTCGCTGCCCGCCGCGCCAAGTTCCGCCAGCATCAGTTCGGAGGCGTGTTCGGCGGTCCGGTGCGCAAGGACAAGACTCACTTCTTCGCCACCTACGAACGCACCCAACAGGTCACCGGCGCGAACGTCTTCCAGACCGTCCCCACCGCCGCTCAGAAGACCGGGGACTTCTCGCAGACTCGAGACACCCAGGGCCGCGCCATCCTCGTCTACGATCCCACCACCGGCGCCGGCGCCACGCGGCAACCCTTCGCCAACAACCGGATCCCCGACGCGCGCATCGATCCGGTGTCGCGCGCCATCGCCGTTTTTTGGCCCACCCCCAACGCCGCCGGAACCGCCGCCGGAGCCAACAACTTCAACCAGAACAGCCGCCCGTCGCTCGACCGCAACCTCTACATCGGCCGCTTCGACCACCAGTTCAATCCGAACGATCAGCTCATGGTCCGCTACTTCCGATCCGATCAAGTGCAGCAGAACCCCGGACTCTGGCCCGACCGGACCGCCGACGGATCGGCCTCCCGCACCGACCAGACAACGCAGAATCTGCTCGGAACCTGGACCCGCACCGTGCGGTCGAACCTGATCAACGAGTTCCGCCTCGGCTTCGTGCGGCGCGACTTCTTCAACCAGCGCCCGGGCCGCGACACCGACCTCGCATCGAAGCTCGGCCTGCGCGGCGTATCGAAGTCGAGCTTCCCGATCATCGGCCTCACCGGCTTCACCGGACTGAGCGGAGCTCCCTTCCGCTTCTCGAGCCCGCTGCTCGACTACCAAATTCAGAACGGGCTCTCCTGGTTCCGCGGCAAACACGCGCTGAAGTTCGGATTCGAGTCGCGTCTCGGCATCTTCAACGACGACACCGACACCTCGTCCAGCGGCAACTTCGCGTTCGGCCCGCAACTCACCGGGGCTGGCGGCGCGGGAGGCAACGCATTCGCCACGTTCCTGCTCGGCGAAGCAGACTCGGCCAACATCATCCGGCCCGATCCCATCCGCTCGCGCGCGTCCTACTGGGGCGCGTACGTCCAGGACGACTGGCGCTTGTCCAGCAAGCTCACCGTGAACCTGGGGCTGCGATGGGAAGGCACGGGTCCGCGCGTCACCGATGAGAACCGCATGAACGCATTCGATACGCGCGCTATCAACCCCGTGTCGGGCACGGCGGGCGTGGTCACGTTCGCGGGGCGCAACGGCGTTCCACGTTCGGCCTACGATTTCGACGCGAACAACTTCGGTCCGCGGGTGGGCTTCGCCTACCGTGTGCGCGAGAAGACCGTGATCCGCGCGGGCGGCGGATTCATCTACGGGGCGTCGGTGAACGCGATCGTCGGCACCGCCGCGACGCTGGGCTTTTCCACCGACTTCCGCCTCGCCGCGTCGCAACCCGGCGTTACCTCGGCCATGCGCCTGCGCGACGGATTTCCGGCGCTGGCCCGGCCCACCGTCGATCAACTGGGCACGGGTTTCGGCGCGGCCCGGCCCGGCGCGGCGACCACCACCGCGGTTACCTTCTTCGAGCGGAGCCGCCCGACGCCGGTCTCGCTGCAGTACAACTTGAACCTGCAGCATGAAGCGCGCCCCAACCTGCTGCTCGAGGCCGGCTACATGAGCAACCTCAGCCATCACCTGTCGGGTCCCGATCTGTCGTTGAACCAGGTGCCGCCGGGCCGAGTGGGACCCGGCAACGCGCAGGCGCAGCGCCCGTTCCCGCAGTTCACCAACGTGAGCGTGATCAATCCGAACCTCGGCAACTCCGCCTATCACGCCGGATTCTTCAAGGTGGAACGGCGGTTTCACCAGGGCCTGACGCTGCTGGCTCATTACACGTTCACCCGGTATCTCGACGACGCCGAGTCGTTCAGCGAATTCGGCGACGTGGGCAGCTACATGGACTTCTACAACCGCCGGCTGGATCGCGGCCCGTCTGGCAGCGAGGTTCGCCATCGCAGCGTGCTGAGCGCGGTCTACGATCTGCCCGTGCTGCGCGGGCGCGGCCTGTTGACCACGCTGTTCGGCGGCTGGCGCTCCGGCGGCATCGCGACATTCCAGTCGGGTCCGCCGTTCACCGTGTTCAGTTCGGTGAACCAGACCAACGCGTTTCCCGCGGGAACGTTGCGCGCGGATCTGGTGGGCGCGCCTCGCCTCGAGAGGGATGGGCGCACC
Source organism: Acidobacteriota bacterium (assembly GCA_005808475.1). Lineage (GTDB taxonomy): Bacteria > Acidobacteriota > Terriglobia > Bryobacterales > Bryobacteraceae > SYLY01. The sequence goes on along the minus strand of SYLY01000211.1, from coordinate 216 downwards.
ATCGGCCGCTGGTTCAACACCGCGGCCTTCGCCACGCCGGCTCCGTTCCGGTTCGGCAACGCCGGCCGCGGAATTCTGGCTCTACAGCAGAATCTGTGGGTTTGAGTAGGTTGCCGGATGCAGAGGAGGCAATGCGTTGGAGGGCCGCTTCGTTTTGGAAGTTGAGAGGGCTGGGTGCGCCTCCCGCGGGTCGGCCCCGGGGTGCGGTGCAGGGTG
>SYLY01000210.1 GCA_005808475.1 Acidobacteriota bacterium | reverse complement strand
CACGTTCGTCGACGCCTACGCGGGCAGCGGCGCGGTGGGGATCGAAGCGCTCAGCAGAGGCGCCGCGCTCTCGGTGTTCCTCGAGAAGGACCGCCTGGCGCTGATGTGCCTGAAGCGCAATCTCTCCGCGCTCGGCATCGAAGCACGCGCCCGAGTCATGTCCGGACTGGTGAAAGCGAATCTCGGAAAGGCCGGCGGCGGCATCGTCTTCCTGGACCCGCCGTACGCGCTCGAGAAGGAATACGAGCGCGCCATGGCGCTGCTCGAGAATTCACCGGCGCTGGTGATCGTCCAGCACGAGGTGCACTTCAAGCTGCCGGAATCGCGCGGAACTCTGCGCCTCCACCGCGAAGTACGGCAGGGCAGCAACGTGCTGTCGTTCTACTCGGCGGACTGAACCGCCGCCAGCGCATCCACGATCGACGCGGTCCCGTCCCGGCGCGCCAGCCGGTTCCTCGCGTCCACGACGCCGAGCCGCGCGATGCGCTTCGGCGCGGCCGCGCGCACCAGATCCCCGATGTCGGCCGCTTCGAGCAGCCCCGGCACGATCGCGTCCTGCGGCACGTACGTGAACGCCGAAGCGAACATCGATTCGAACGAGACCAGTCCGCCCGCCGATGCCGCCACGCGCACCCGGTCGTCGAACACCGCGGCGAGCAGCGCCAACAGATCGCCGAGCGGCTCCACCTGATCGCGTGGATCGGGGCCCACCTGCCAGATCGCCAACTCGTCCATCGCCGGCGATGCCGGACTCGCATCCGGCGGCACGAACGACTCGCCCCACACCGCCACCCGCCGCCCGTCGATATCGTCGCGAGACGCCAGGTAGGCGATCGTTGTGCGCAGATCCCTCAGGCGCGCGCCAAGCATCGTGTTGCCGAGCATCAGCTCGGTGGCCGCCTGCGCGATGCCGCTCGAGTTGGGTCCGCGGCGCGAGTCGGGGTTGGTCTCGCCCGTTCCGCGAACGTCGATCAGACACACCGCGACTCCTTTCGCCAACAGCTTCTCCATCTCCGCGCCGCGATGCGCGAAGAACCGCTCCTTGCCTCCTTGCGCCACGCCGATCGCTACGGGCGAGCGGCCCCTGGCGCCGGCCGGCCTCAGGAGCACCACGGGAATGTCGATGCCCGGTTCGACCGCGATGCGCACTCCCTCGGCGCGGCTGTCCTTCCACGCGACGGTGGCGTCCGGGCGCGGAGCCGGTTCGATATCGCCGAGCTTCGCCGCCAACCTCGCGCGCAATTCGCCCGGCGCGGACCGGGCCGCCGCCAGCCGTTCCCGCGCGATTCCGCCAGCCAGCGCATGCACCGGCTTCATCGCGATCTTCGCCGCCGTCTCCGCGGTCAGCGCCGCCAACTCCGCCTCCTGACGCCGGTCGTCCGGCTCGCGCGCGGGGGGCGCGAGTCCGAACCAGCGTTCGAGTTCCGGGTAGAGCGTCTTCCTTTGCGCGGGCCCGATATTGGTGCACTCGCCCGGACCCGGAAACGGACCGAAGCCGTGCGCCTCGTCGAGATTGTCCAGCGCGCCGTAGAATCCGAATACCTTGCGGTAACGGGCCCACGCCGGTAGATCCTCCACCTTCCAGCCCATCTCGAACGAGTACACGAACTTCCTTGGAGCCACCGACGCACAGACCACCCACGGCACGAACTGGTCCGCGATGCCGCGGCGCATGTTGCGAGTCCACTCCCAACTACCGCCGCCCGGATCGGCCAGCTCGAGCGGCCATCGATTCCTGTCCGGCATGAATCGCGGACTCTCCGGCGTGCTTTCGCCGAAGTTGAACGGAACCACCATCGCGATCCGTTCGTCGAGCGCCGCCGCCACCGCGGCCGGATCGCCGCCGCCGGCAACCGCTCCCAGCAGTCCGATCTTGCGTGGATCGATGTCCCTGCGCTCGAGCAAAAGGTCCACGCCGCGCATGATGTCCCAGACCATCCACTGCAACAGGCTCTCGCCGGCGAGGCCCAACTGAATATTCATCACATAGCGCGAATGGTAGGCTTCGCGATTCCACGGATAGTTCTGCATGCGCTCGCCGGCGCCCATCTGATCCATCACCAGCACCGCCGCGCCGGCGCGCGCCCAGAGGATGCCCATGTCCTGCAGCTCCGATTGGGTCCGCGGCCGGTGGTGGCTGTGCACGATGACGATCGCGGGCGTAAGGGCGCGCGCGGGCGAAGGAAGATAGAGGTTCGCCGTCACCCACAGATCCGGCCGGCTGCGATAAACGACATCCTGCCGCCGGTAGCCTTGGCCCTGATATTCCTTGCTCACGATCGCGTTCAGCGGCACGCGCGGCGGCAGCGTTCCGAGCGACGCTCGTAGCGCCCGGATGCGCGGATCGCGGAACCGCTCCCACTGCTCGCGCGACGTCACGGCATCCCACTCGCTCCGCTCCGATTCGAGCACGCGGCGGATCCGCTCGCGCTGATGCCGGTCGATCATGCCCGTTCCGGACGCCGCCAGAACGCGACGGTCGTACGCGGCGAGTGGGTGGGGCGCAGACTTCGCCGGCGCCGCGGCGGCCACGCGCGAACCGCTCGACAGCCGCAAGCGGCGGTAGCGCGCCGGGCACGCCAGCGTCTCGGTGTGGATCTGAGGAAGCACGCTGACCTCGCGCGTTTCTCCCACGGCGCCGGGCCGCGACCGCGCGAAAAGCACTCGCCACTCGGCCGGTGGAGTCTCCTCGCCGAGCACCGCCGCGACCGCGCGCAGAGGGATGTCGAGCCGCAACGTCCACCCCGCCTCGCTCCGGTTCACGATGGCATGGGATCCGCTCCGCCATTCGGTCCTCGGCCGCGAGATCCTCTGGCCTCCGCTCATGCCGGCGGCCTCGGAGATGGTCCCCGACGGATCGACGGCGATCTGCGCGTAGGTGGAGCCGCTCGTCGAAAGGAACACGGTGAAGCTGTCGGAGCCGCCGGGAGCGCCGCCCGGCACGTCGCATCGCGCCAGCACCGCCAGCTTGTGGCCATCGTGGAGCAGCTTCACCGCGGTGGCTCCGCCCGGGTCGCGAGGATTGGGTTCGTTTCGTAGCAGGCGCCACTCGGCGGCGCTGTCCCACGCACCGCCGGATTCGGGAAGCGCCGCCGCCCTCGCGGCCTCGATGGCCGGCTCCGCGTTTCCTGGCTGCGTGGGGCGGAACGTGGGACTTGGCGCTTCCACTGCCAACGCCGGTGGAATCCGTGCCGCGACGCCTGTGGCCGGCCACCGCCAACGGCGCTCGGGATCGCCCGGCCGCATCGCGCGAATCCGCTCCACCATCACCGTAATCTCGGAGGGCCGCGCCGCGCGGAAGTCGTTCATCGGCATGGCCACCTCCGCCGTCCACCCGGCCACGCCCCGCGCCGCCGCGCCCAGGAAGTTACCCGCCGGAATCGGAACGCCTTTGGTCTCGACACCCCACGCTCCCAGCGGGCCCACCACGACGGTCCAATCCGGATAAGAGCCCGCGGTGATGCGAACCATGTCCTCTTCTTCCCAGTGCGGATTGCGGCCGATGGATCGCGCGGTGAAGCGGCCACCCGGCTCGGGCATGGTGACGCCCACGTAGAGGTAGCGGCCCGCCACCGCCAACCGCACGTCGCCGCCTCCCGCGGTCATCGCGCTCGGGGGCGACTGCCGCCAGCTCGCGTCGTCGAGCTTGCCGTCGACGACAACGGCGTTCTGAGCCCGGACCCCGATACAGAACAGGGACAACGCAAGCGTCTTCGTCATCCCTGGATTATCCAACAGTGGAGGGCTGTCGACCCATGGCTGGTTTCACCGGGCGAACGTGGGTCCGAAACCATCCGCCCGGCCTCATGCCCCCATGGAGGCAGCTTGCGCCGCCCCGATCCCAGGGGAGGATCGGGACCCCGTTACCGGGATCAGAAGAAGATCTTCAGCCCGAACTGCATCAGCCGCGGCATCTGCGCCGTCTCCGTCACCGTACCGAACGCGGTGCTCGACGGCGTGGTGTTCGGCGGCGAAAACTGCGTGTGGTTGAACGCGTTGATGAACTCCACCCGGAACTCGAGCCGCACGCTTTCGGTGAACCTCGAGTTCTTGATCAGCGACAAGTCCCAGTTGTTCATCGGCGCCGCGCGGATCCCGTTGAATCGCGACGGCATGTACCGGATGTTCGACGCCAACTGCCGCGCCGCGTTCCGCTCGAAGCCCGCGTCGGTATTGATCCAGCGCTGAATCGTGTGACCGCTCGAAAGCGGTATCGACTTCAGGTCGCCGGAGAAGATGGCGTTGCCGAAGCCGAGCGCCGGACCGCTCTGATACTGGAAGATCCCCTGCGCCTGCCAGCCGCCGAGAATCGCGTTGGCGCCGCGCGGCATCGATCCGCCGAAACGCTTTCCCTTTCCGAACGGGAACTCCCAGATGCCACTTGCCACCAGCCGGTGCGTGCGGTCCTGATCGCTCACCACGTACTCGGGCTCCGGATCGGTTTCGTTCAGGTACCCCGTGCCCTCCATGAACTTCGACCACGTGTAGGAGGTCATCAACGTGTAGCTGGAAGAGAAGCGCTTCTCGAGCCGCGTCTGCAGCGAGTGGTAGTTCGAATACCCTTCGTTCCGGGTCATCGAGACGCCGGTGAACTGCGGGAAGGGCCGCAGCAGTTGCGAGCGGCTGGTATTCGCGCCGGCCAGGCCCGTGTTGGGCAGCAGCGGGAAGAAGGGATTCGCCACCTGGCGCGACAGCGCGTCGATGGTGGGCTGATCGCGCGTCAACGACGTGCTCAGCGTGTTGCGCGGGATCGGGTTGATCGCCCGCGCGATGCGAAGATCGTCGCTCGCCGCGCCCACGTAGGCCACTTCGAGCGCCATGTCCTTCATGATTTCGCGCTGCATGCTGAGCTGCCAGCGGTGTGCGTAGGGAGTCTTCAGGTTCGGATTGAAGTAGCTGACTCCTTGACCCACGAAGGTCAACAGACCCTGCGCGGACCCGGTCGGCCGATCGATGCCCGACGGATACGGCGCTGCCGTGGTGGCCAGGAACGTCTGTCCGTTGTTCAAGCTCGGATTCAACAATGTGCGCCGGCTGAACCCCGCCTGGTTGACCGTCTGCCTGTCGAGATCGTAGAAGCGGCCGAATCCGCCTCGAATCGCGGTCTTGCGGTCCAACTGATACGCCACTCCGATGCGCGGCGAGATGTTGCTCCGGTCGGCGTTCCACAGCCCGCGCGGTTCGCCGTTGACGCCCGCGAACGTGAGTCCGCCCTTCACGCGGAAGTCGGCCGCCGCGATGTCGGAGAGCGGCGCCCGTCCATAATTGGCGCGAGCCTGCGCCTCGATCGGGCTGGCGGTGGTGGCGTCGAATCCGCGCACCGTGCGGTTGAAGCGCTCGGTGGTGGGAATGCCGATCTCGTATCGCATACCGAGCGTCAGGGTGAGCTTGGAGTGGATTTTCCAGTCGTCCTGTAGATACGCGCCGTTCACGATCGCCTGCTGCGCGTAGCTATCGTTGAAATCGACGAAGCCGCCGGTGGGAAGCCCCAGCATGAACGACGCCAGCGACTGCCCGGTGGGCGCCGTGGGCGAGTTGTCGAGCGGGCCGCGCGTCCAATCGGCCGCGTAATCGAACCGGCCGGAGTTCATGCCCAGGTTGACGCTGTAGTCGCGGTAGGCGCGCATCTCCCAGCCGTACTTGAGCGAGTGGTTGCGCACAATATGCGTAACGTTGGCGGCGAACGAGTGGATATCGCGGGACGCGCGGGAGACGCCGTTCGGGCTGATCGGAGCGATGCCGCTTATGTTGATGTGGGGCAGGGAGACGGACGCCGGCGAGACCGACCTCACCTGGCTTACGAACTGGTCGCTGAAGCCGATGGCGCGCAGGTCCGTGCCTTTGCTGCGCGGATCGGTGTTGTCGAAGTACTTGGTGTAGCTATACCGGCTGTTGAGCAGCAGGTTGGGGCGGAAGACATAGACATGGTCCGCGCCGCCTCCCTTGTTGCGCCGGAAGTACAGCGTGCCGTAGCCGTCGTTTCCATAGCGGTTCTCGCCGAACGTCTTGCGGCGGTTGGCGTCGCCGCGAATGAAGAACCGGCTCCTTTCGCTGAGATTGTGATCCACGCGAAACACGTGGCTCCAGAAGTCGTCCACGTCGGGAACCAGGATCGTGAAGTTGTTGCTGCCGTCCCGCGTGCCGGCGAGATTGGCGTTCGGCCAGTACTTCTGAAGATTTTGCGCCACCGGAGAAATTCGGCTGGCCGGGATGACGTTGCCGGGAAGCGGCTGCCGGCTGAAGCGGCCGTTGGCGGCGGGCGCGATGGTGGACGGATCGTAGATCTGATATTGCGCGCTCACTCCCAGCAGTTGCGAGAAATCGCCGCGCCGCTGCGCCTCGGTCGGAACCGTATCGGTGGTGGTCTGGCGCGGGAAGGTGTCCTTGATGCCTTCGTAGCCGTACATCCAGAAGCTCTTGTTCCGCCCGTCGTACACCTTGGGCAGATACACGGGACCGCTCGCGCTCGCGCCGAACCGGTTCTGCCGGACCAGCGCCCGCTTCTGGTTCGACAGGTTGTTGAAGAAGCTGTTCGCGTTGGTTTTCTCGTTCTGGAAGAACTCGTAGAACTGGCCGTGCAGCCGGTTGGTCCCCGACTTCAGACTGACGTTGATCACCGCGCCCGACGCGAAGCCGTTGGCCGCGTCGAACGTCGCCGTCTGGATCTTGAACTCTTCCACCACACCGGCCGGCGGGATGTAGGCGACGTTGCCGCCCGCGCCGGTCGTGTTCGGCGCGCCGTCGAGCGTGAACTCGTGCGTGCCGCTACGATTCCCGCTGATGGCGACCGCGGAGGGCGAGGCGTTGTCGAACGGCCGCGACCAGCCGCCCGTGGACAGATTCATCACGCCGGGGCTCAGGCTCGACAGCATAATGGGATTGCCGTCCTTCAGCGGAAGCTCGCCGACGCGGCGCTGATCCACCACCGTGCCGAGCGACGCCGACGCGGCGTCCACCAGCGGCGCGTCCGCCGTAACCCGCACCGTCTCCGTCGCGCTGCCCACCTCGAGCGTCACGTTGAGCGTCACGCGGTCGTTGACCTGTACGCCCACTCCGTCCCGCACCCACTTCTTGAAACCCGCCATCTCGGCGGTCACGGTGTAGGTCCCTGGCAGCAGGAACGGAATCAGGTAGTCGCCAGTCTGGTTGGTGGCAACGGGTGTACCGACGTTGGTCGCGCTATTGACGGCGCGAACGACGGCTCCTTGCACCGCTCCGCCGGACGGGTCGAGGACGCGGCCTTGAATCTGGCCGCGGGAATCCTGGGCCGCCAACGGGGCGGCGAGCGCCGCGAGACAGACGACGACATGGGTGAATCGCATGTTCTGACACGATATCAAGGAACCCGGGCGAAGTCCATGGGTGCGCCGCCGGCGGGGAAGACTCTTCATCAATTAACCGCGCGGATCCGGGGCGCCGTGAGCGGTGCGGCCGCCTGGCGCCGCGTATCGAGGCAGAAGACCGCCTTTCCTTGGGCGATGCGACTCGCGCGATTCCGTCGAACGGCGGCGCGCGGGACGGAGGTTGTACCCATGAAGCTCGATGACTGGTGGAAGGCAGGTGCGAACTCACGGCCGCCGTACGCGGCATGTTCGAAAACTCCGCCGCCAAGCACGCGGTCATCCACGCCGGCGCCCTCCAGTTCGCCGAAACCGTCACGCTCGACCGCAAGAGCTTCCGGCCTCCTCTCGCCGCGGTCGCCGTAGTGGGCGATCTCACCATCGACGGCGATCTCCTCGCCGGGGACTCGAACCTCGACACCGTCCTGTTCGTCGCCGGATCGCTTCGCTTGCGGCATCTCGTCAAGGCATGGATGCCGGTGATCGTGCTCGGGGACCTGACCGCCGGCGGATTCGTAATGAGTGAGTACAACGTGGGACTGCGCGTGGGGGAGACTTCACCGCGCCGGATACGTGCGCCTGTGCCCGGACTGGCCGTCGATGAAGGCCCACGTCATCTCGGGCAAGACTCGCGCCAAGTCCGCGACGGGCAAACACGAGCGCTTCTTCGTGCCGGAAGTGCTGTCGAGAGGATTCGCCGATCCCGGGCTCGTACGCGCGCGCCACGATGCCGGACTCCCCGTCTGGCTCGCAACGCCCTTGCCCGCGAAACCGAAGCCGAAGCCGCTTCAGGTCAAGTTGACGCGCGCCAAGATGCCGGCCGGCGCGAGGGTGATCCCGGCGGACCAGGCCGCCGCGTTCCCGCGGGAGCGGGCGTCCCAGTTCTCGGAGTTCCTCGACGGCGTTGGCAGCACGACGCTGCTGCCGCGGGACACGGTGATCGACGGGGACCTTGTGCTCGACAAATCCTCCATCGTCTGCGAGGGTTCGCTGCGCGTGAACGGCGACATCGTGAACGACAACCTCGACTCGGGTCCGGTCCTGTTCGTGGCTGGCGATCCGCAAGGGTGGATCGCCGTTCGTCATCCTGGGCAATGTCGACGCGTGCGGCGTGGTGATCGCCGAGTACAACCACGGCGTGGTCCGCGTGGGCGGCGATCTCGCGGCCACGCTGTTCCTGGTGATGGACCACGACGCGCACGTCGCCGGCACGTGCAAGGCGGTGGTTGTCAACACGGACGAGGATGACCCGTCAAAGCTGCTCTCGGAAGAAGCGTTCGTCGACGACGAACTGGTGAGCGAGCGTGTCCACGCCCTGGCGCGTCTCGGACGCTCGCCCTGGCGGTAGGGGCGGGCGGAGCCGCCCCCTATCGCACGATCAGAACACGAACTTCGCGCCCGCCTGCATGCGGCGGGGCGCGTTGGCCTGGCCCCGGATCTGTCCGAATGTCGGCGACGTCACGGTGGAGTCCGGTCCACCCCAGCGCGTGCGGTTCAGCAGGTTGAACGCTTCGAAACGCAACGTGAAGCGCAGCCGTTCGGTGATGCTCATGTCCTTGGCCACGGAGATGTTCTCGTTGAGATTCCAAGGCTGGCGGGCTTTCGGGTTGTTCTTGGTGGTGTTGCCAATGGCGGAGTTCAACTCAGCCGTGGTCAGCTTTCTTCCGTCGGCCGCGACTTGGAACGCCGCCGGATTCCACCAGCTATCCTTGAACGGGTCGAACTTCTCGCCCGCCACCGCGCCGCGCCAACCGTCGTAGGAGTTCACCCAAACCCGGTTCCCCATGCCACCCGGAACGGGACTGAAGCCAGGCCCCACGTTGAGCGGACTTCCCGAGCCATACTCCATGAAACCGGAGATTCCCCATCCACCCAGAGCCCTGTTCGCGGCGCCGGAAAAGGCCCAGTGCCGGCCCTTTCCAAAAGGCAGTTCGTAGCTGAACGCCTGGCGGAACGTGTGCGTCTGGTCGTCCCAGCTCAGCGCCTTTTGCAGGTTGCGATTGTAGTGGTCGATGGTGTCGCGGCCGGAGGCGAGAGCGGTGTCGGCGTTGGAGAACAACTTCGAGAGCACATAGCTGCTGAGCAGCGTCAAGCCCGACGAATAGCGCTTGTCCAGCTTGAGAATCATCGCGTGATACGTCGAGTCGCCGGTGCGCTCACCGGTAGCCGCGGCGCCAGTGGCGACATCGCCGTAGTGCGGGAACGGACGCAGAGCCTGCGACACCGAGCCGCGGAAGGCCGGATACGGAATCGGTATGTTGGCCGCGCGCGCCGCCGGCGAACTGATGTCGGCCAACAGCAGGTCGCGCCCGTACTGGCCGAAGAAACGCGGGTTCATCTGATTCACGTTCAGAATGGACGACGTCAGCCTCACGCCGCGCGTGGCCGTGTATCCGGCGCTCGCCACGAAGTTCTTCGGCAACTGATGCTGGAGGTCCAGGTTCCAGCTATAGTACACCGGCGGGCGGCCGGAGTCGCTCTTCTGCCACAAGTACGTAGTGCCGCCGAGATCGGTGGCCGGACCGCGGAACGGCGGCTGCTGCCAGGCCGGCAGACCGTTGTCGATGTTGAAGTACGTGAACGCCGGCAGATTGCCGGTGCCGAAACTGCTGTTGAGAATCAGGCCTTGGAAGTGCGTGCTGCCGCCGGTGGTTTTCACCGCGCCAAATGAGCGCCCCGCGTACATGCGGATCACCGTTCCCGGCTTCACTTGATACGCCACGCCGATGCGCGGGGCAAGAGCCCTCTTGTAGCTGTCGAACGGATACTTCTGCCCGTTGCAGCCCTCCTTGCAGTTTCCGGTGTAGACCGTCGATCCCAGCAGCCCGCCCACCACCGGATTCGGAACAGTAGGGTCGAAGTTCATGAAGCCCGAAGGATTGGTGTAGGCGCCGAAGTCCGTCCAGTCCTTGATATCGAGCACCGCGCCGCCGCCGATCGGGCTGGTGTACTCGTAGCGGAGTCCCAGGTTCAACGTCAGGCGGGAGTTCACGCGCCAATCGTCCTGGAAGAAGCCGCCATAGTACTTCCACGTTTGGATGACGGCGCGCGGCGTCTCGAGACCCCAAGTGGTGGCTTGGCCGAGCAGGAACGATGCGAAGCCGTTGCCGTTGAGTCCGGTGGTGTCGTTGGGAACCCCTGTCGGCCCGGCGGAGAAATCGAAGCTGCCGTTGGGACGGTGCTGGCCGCCGCCCCACCACTGGTCGTTTTGGAAGAAGCCGCCGAACTTGAACGTGTGGGAGCCGCGGACGAACGTGATGTCGTCGGTGATGATGAGATCGCGGCCGCGGTCGAAGCCCCACGCCGATCCGCTCCATCCGCTATAGCCGGCGAAGGTGACCGAGGTGAGAGCGCGGTCGGGGCCGGGCGTGTTCTTGAGTCCCAGCTTCTCGGCCCACTTGGCGTTCGGGTCCAGCGAATTAATGGTCGTCAGGCCGCCGGCTTCCCGCTGGTAGCTGACGCGCAGGCTGTTCAACACGCGAGCGCTCACCGTGCGATCCCACGAGAATCGCCCCGACGAGTTCTTCCGGTACCACTCCGAACCGCCGTTGAACGGCACGGGCAGCCCGGGAGGCCCGTCGGCGCCGAACAGATCGTCCTTGGTCCCGCTCAAGTAGAGGAACGAAACACGGTTCGCGGAGTTGAAATTGTGGTCGGCGCGAACGCTGAACTTGTTCCAGGGACTGATGTCGGTGCCGCGATCGCGGAAGTAGTTGCGATTGATCCCCGGCTGGTTCGCCACCATGTCCTTCGGGCGGAAGCCGATGTACTTGTTCGCCACCGAGCTGAAGCGCGCCCGCGGAATCGTGTTGGAGGCGAACGGTTGGCGCGTATAGGTGCGGCCGTCGGCGTTCAACGTAGTGGTGGCCGGATCGTAGATCGGCATCATGAACGGCTGGTTGTTCACCGTCCGGACCCAGCCGCGGAAATCGCCGTTGTACATCTCCTCCAGCGGAACCGTGTTGAAGCTGGGCGTGTTGCCGCTGCGGTTGCGGAAGCCTTCATAGCTGGCGAAGAAGAACGTCTTGTTCCTGCCGTTGTAGATCTTGGGGATGTAGACCGGTCCGCCCACCGTGAAACCGAAGTCGTTCTGCTTCAGCACCGGCGCGCTCTGCGCGAAAAACCCCCGCGAGTCGGTGGCGTTGTTGCGCAGGAACTCGAACATGTTCCCGTGGATCTGGTTGGTGCCAGACTTGGTCACGAAGCTGATCTGACCCATCGCGCGGCCGTACTCGGCCTTCATTCCCGTGCTTTCCACCGTGAACTCGGCGATCGCGTCCACCGGCACCGAACTGATCGGCGCCCGCTCGGTCTGGTAAGCGGTGGAGGCGCTGGTGAGCGACGAACCATCCATGTTCATCTCCCAGCCCGATCCCTGCGCCCCGCCGATCCGGTACCCGTTGTTGGTGCGGACCTCCGGCGCGATCAGCGCAAGATTGAACACATTGCGGATCTGTCCCGCCACCACCAGCGGCAGGTCTTCGATCAGCTTGGTGGTGAGGCTGGTGGCCACGCGCGTCGTCTCGGTCTCGAGCGCCGACGCCTGCGCCGACACCTGCACCGATTCGCTGACGGCTCCGATCTCCACGGTGAAGTCCAGGCGCAGGGTGCTGCCCGATGTCACCGTCACACCCGGACGCACCGCGCGTTTGAAGCCGGTGGCCTCCACTTCGACGCGATAGGAGCCGATGTTCAACGAAGCCAGCGTATAGTCGCCAGTGTCGGTGGTGGCTGTGGACAAGCTGATGTTGGTGTCGACGTGGGTGGCGGTGACCTTGGCGCCTACCACCGCGGAGCCAGTCGAGTCCTTGACCGCGCCGGTCAGCGAACCTCTGTCTTGCTGGGCCCACAGCACCGACGCGACGCCGAGGGAAAACGCGAGAAGGGAGACGGGTTTGACCATGACCGGGCTATCCTATCACGCCCGGCCGCCGAACGGGAACCCGAGTCTACCGTCTAGTTCTAGCCGCGAGCGTGCTGGGGCGTTCGCGTTCCCTGATACCGCACGGCCAAGTGGGGCGTTTCCAGGCGCCGGCCGCCCTGTTTCCGCGACTGCAGACAGCTCTCGAGCGCGCCGCTCACGATCAGCGTCCGCTCCACCGGGTACGGAGCCTTGCCGGTGACGAACATCTCCTCGATCTTGCTCACCAGGCACGCCGAGTAGGTCACATTCGGCGTCGGCGACAGAAAGAACTGCGTTGAAGCGACGCCCTTGCCCCTCAAACGGGCCGCGAACGTGTAGTCGCCCACCGCGCCATTCAGCATCAGCAGCGTCGTCCGCAATCCGTCGTTGCGCTCGATGAGGTAGGCGGCCGGCTCCTTGACCAGACGCCGGATCTCGCCCGATCCAACCAGGTCCTGCGTCCTTCCATCCTCCACCGTCCGCCCCTTCGGCGTGTCGCTGCGCGACAGAGCCGAGATCAGCAACTGCTTCGACCATCGGCCCTCGTCGCCGGCCTTCCAAACCGCGTCGCCGTCGATCAGTTGCACCGACCGGATGCCGGTCTCGCCGCCTTTGCGCCGCTCCACCATGCACTGCATCGCTTCCAGCGCGTGATAATCCATCGGGTCGGACCCGCCCACGCCCACCATCAGCGCCTCCTCGATCTCGCAGCCGAGCGGGAGTTCCAGATCCGGCAGCCGCCACGTCACCGGCAGCGACGATCCGGCGAGCATGGGAAAGCCGAGCCGCTTCGACTGGTCCACCATCCACTTCGCCTTCTCCCAGCTATACGAAAGGTGCTTGTCGTTGTAGACCGGAACCGCGCGGCCATCCTTGTCGAACACCTCGACGCACTGCCGGAAGAACTCGTGGCGCGGATAGAGCACTTGGCCGAGTTCGTTGCGCGGATAGTCTCCGTGCTCGACGATGAGGAGCACCGCGTCCACTGCCAGCTTATCCCCGCCCAGCCGTAGCGCTTCCGCGATCGTCGGGTAAACCTTGAAGCCGAACTCGCGGGCCCGCTCGGCGCTCTGGTCGCCTTCCGGCTTCTGGTCGACATACAGCGATGCCACCTGCACGTCCGCCTTGTGCCACCGGCCCTGGTGCGGATAGCCGGTCAGGAAGCGATCGCCCATGTGCTGCGCGTGCGACAGGTAGCGGTAGATGGTGGTGACGATGGCGACGCGTTTCGGCATCAGCTTCTCCAAAAGGTGGAATCCGTGGGCGCGGGATAGACGATCTTCTCGAGGTGCGGCGTTTCCAGCCGCTTCTGGCCCTGGAACAGGCTATCGACCCCGGCCGCCGTCAGTCCGGTTGTGAGCAGCGTCCGCTCCAACGGATAGGGAGATTTTTTCTCCAGAAACAGGCGCTCGATGTTGTTGGTGAGCGGCGAGAAGAAGTTCGCCAGCGTCGTCCGGCCGGGAGGCATCGGCAGGTACATCTGCGTCGAGAACGGCTCCTTGCGGCCATCGATCCGGCAGGCGAAGTTGAAGTCCTCGATCATGCCGCTGAACAGAAGCATGGTGGACTTCAGTCCGTCGGCGTGTTCGTACACATACGCCACCGGATTCCGGGCCAGCCGGCGCATCGATTCGCCCGTGGGGAAGTCGTTGTTGAAGCCGGCGCGTGACGGCTTCAGCGTATGGCTGCGGCACAGGGCGGATTCCATCAACTCGCGCGACCAGACGCCATCGTCCATTGCTTTCCAGAAGCTCTCGCCGCGATACGCCTGCAGCCACTTCACGCCGCTCTCGCCGCCCCTGCGGCGCTCCACCATGCACTGCAGCGTCTCGAGCGCATGGAAGTCGTAGCTATCCACTCCGCCGTAACCGGCGCAGACCGCTTCGCGCACCACAGCCTTGGCCGGCAGCTCCACCGAGGGCGTGCGCCAGGTGACCGGCAGGCTCGACCCCGCCATCAGCGGGAACTTCAACCGGCGGCTGGTGTCGTACATCTCGCGAGCCCAATCCCAGTTCCACGACAGGTGCTTGTCGTTGAAGACCGGTACGGCGCGGCCCGACGACTCGAACACCTTAACGATCTGCTGGTAGAGCTGATACCGGGGGTACTGTGTCTGACCCTTCTCGTTGCGCGCGTACTTGCCGTGTTCGCCGATGAGCAGGACGCCGTCCACCGCCAGCTTTTCCGTACCCAAAGTCAGCGCCTCGGCAACCGACGGGTACGCCTTCATCGACGGAAACTCCCGGATCCGGCCGCGGCTCAGATCGTTCTGGCCCACCTGATCGACGTAAATGGACACCACATCCATGGGCGGCCTGTGATGGGTTCCATTCCAGCCGTAACCGGTCAGAAACCGGTCAACGATGTGCTGCGTGTGCGAGAACTTGAAATAAATGGTGCAGATGGCCGCGATCTTCGGCCGCCCGGTTGCGGCGGCCGCCAACAGCGGGGCGCCTGCGAGGACTTCGCGTCGGGTGATCATGGGAGCGTCTGTGACAGTCTATCAGCGTGCGCTCCACGCCGCGGCGGCCCTCGAACCGGCTGGCGGCCCCGGTCAGGCCGCCTCTTCGAACGCGAAGTCCTCGTCGTGGCGATGCGCTTCGTGGCGCTCCTGGCAGCGGACGCACAGGCGCGCGAACGGCATCACGTCCAGCCGGCGCGGAGCGATCGGGTTTTCGCAGTCCTCGCAGACCCCGTAGCTGCCGTCTTCGATCCGGCCCAGCGCATCGCGCAGTTCGCGCGCCAGCTTCGCCTGATGGTCGAGTTGCACCACGGCGATGTCGCGCGCGGTCTGCCACTGGATGGCGTCCATCACGTCGGGCAGCGTCTGGATCTCGAGGTCCTCGCGTTGCGCCTCGGAGATCGTGATCTCGGACAGCTTGGTCAGAATCGCCGCCTTACGATTCGCGATGTCCCGATGGTTGATTTGAATTGTCATGGTCATTTCTCCTTGCACTTTAGCGGCCAAACGTATGTTATTGAAAAAGCTTGTTGTCGGAGCCAGACACCGCCGGCATCCGTGTCGTCGTTCGACGACACTGCCGGCTTTTGGTTCCAGCGTCCGGCTCCGTTGCTTGGCACATCTCCTGAGATGCACGAAGACCGCCGTTGGGTACGCGAAGAAGTCGTCCTTTACGTTTCCTTACAGTCGTTACCGAGGGCCGCCGCTTTTCACGTGCCGGTCGAACCAGGCGATCATCTCCGCGATCGTGTGCTCCACCGACTCCCGAGCCTCGTAGGAGTGGGACTCGTGCGGAAGCACCACGTAGCGCACCGTGCCCCCGTTGCCGCGAATCGCCTGATACATACGA
Source organism: Acidobacteriota bacterium (assembly GCA_005808475.1). Taxonomy (GTDB): domain Bacteria; phylum Acidobacteriota; class Terriglobia; order Bryobacterales; family Bryobacteraceae; genus SYLY01. Next base: position 31,113 of record SYLY01000210.1, on the reverse strand, counting down.
TCCGATTGAATCGGGAACGTCCCCGCGTTGTTGTCGGCCTCGCCGTGGATCAATAGCACCGGCTCGTTGATTTTGTCCGCCGCCAGGAACGGCGACATTCGCAGGTAAATGTCGCGCGCCTCCCACAGGGTCCGGCTCTCGGCCTGGAATCCGAACGGCGTCAACGTGCGGTTGTAGGCGCCCGAACGCGCGATGCCCGCGCGGAACAGATCGGAGTGGGCGAGCAGGTTCGCCGTCATGAAGGCGCCGTAGCTGTGGCCGCCCACTCCCACGCGCTTCGGATCGATCACGCCTAGCTCGGAGCCCTGATCGATGGCCGCCTTCGCCGACGCCACGATCTGATCGAGATAGGTATCGTTGGCGGTCTCGCCGGAGCCGATCACCGGCATCGCCGCACCGTCGAGAATCGCGTACCCGGCCAACAGGAAGAACAAATGGGACGGTCCGGCGATGGTGGTGAAGCGTTTGGTCGAGCCGGATACCTGGCCCGCCGTTCCGGCGTCGCCGTAGTCGCGCGGATACGCCCACACCACCGCGGGCAGCCGCGTGCCCGGCACATACCCGGGCGGCAGATTCAGCGTGAACGACAGCGGCACGCCGTCGGCGCGCTTGTACTTGATCAGCCGGCGCTCGATCTGGCGCAACTCGGGCGTGGGATCGCGATCGTCCGTCAGCTTGCGCTCTATCTTGCCGCTCGAGCGCACCAGATAGTTCGGCGGATCGACGGGGCTCTCGCGCCGGGTCAACAGCCGCGCGCCATCCGCGCTCAGCACGGCGGCCACAGTCTCGTAGCTCTGCTCGTCGCACTGGAACAATCGCTCTTTCGCTCCCGTCATCAGATGGAACCGGTCGAGGAACGGCCGGTCTCCTTGCGGCGTGGCGCCTTCGCCCTCGAGGAAAATCCAGTCGCCCGATTGGCGGACCAGGCGTGCCCCTGGCGGCGTCATGTGGGTGACCGGGTCGCCCGGATCGTTGTAGCGGTCCTGCGAGTTACGCGCCCAAAGCTCCTTGTCCAGCCCCGGCCCGATCAGACGCATGCGGGTGCGCCGCTTCCGCCGGTCGCTGTCGGTCACCAGGGCGCGCCCATCGGCAAGCCACCGGACGCTCGCCCACCGGTCCACTGTTCGCAGCCACTCCTTCGGCTCGCCGTCGAACGGTGCGCTCCACTGGAGCGCGCGGTCGCGATGCGGAACCTGCTTCCGCGGATCCCCCTCATCGAGCGCCTCCACCCACACGAGCGTGGCGGGCTCGTTCGTCTTCCACTGATGCAGCCGCGGACCAACCGCGACGCCGTCGATGGGAACGCGCTCTCGCATCGGCTGCGACGCGATCGTCTTCTCCCGCGCGCCTTCCAAATTCCATACCTCCACCTCGTGCGGGAAGTCGGCCGCCTCGAGCAGATACGAGTAGGGCCGGCGCAAGCGCCGAACCAGCAAATGCTTGCCATCGGGCGACCCTTCCGTGGACGTGAAGATCGCCGGACGGCCGATCGCCGTGGCGGAGCCGGTATCCGCGTCGACCGCCGTGAGCTGGCTGGTTGCGAGGTATTCGAACAGAGATTCATCGTGGGGGTTCTTCAGCAGATCCTGCAGCGTCCGCGACGGACCCGCCTTCCCAGCCGTTTCCTGCGCCAACGGACCCGCCGGCGCCGAGGGTTCGGCCGGAACGGCGCCCCGGCCGGCCGGAATCGTCTGGACCAGCAACCGCGAGCCGCCGTCCAGCCATTGCAGCGGTTCGCCATAGGCGGCGTTGACGCGGATGCCGGGGAGCGCGCGGATCTCGCCGGAAGTCGAGCCTACCCAGAGTTCGACGCCCGACTCCGTCGTCCGCAACGCGGCGAACCGGCGGCCATCGGGGCTCCAACGCGGCGCGGACATCCGCGCGCCGGCGGGCAGACGGAGCGGGACCGCGCCGCCATCGTCCAGACGCCGGAGTTCGAACGAGACGTAGCGCGTGGCGCGGTGCGGTCCGTTGGTGCGCGGATCGATCCGCTCGCCCGCCAGACGCAGCATCGGCGCGGCGAGTTCGGAGATCGGCGGATACCGGCGGCCGCGCGCCGCGATCACCCACGTGCCCGGTGGATTGGCGAACAGTTGAGCGGCCGGAGGCGCGTCCAGCACGGCGCGGATGTTGTCCGGAGCCCGGCGGTAGTTCTCCGCGGGAAGGGCGGCCGCCAACGCCAGGATCAGGGCGATTTTGCGCATGTCCTATTTTTCATGAGTCGAAGCGCCGCTGCAACGCGTATCCAAAGTGACGATACTAGGGAAGAGCGGCACTTGATCAAGAAGATCCTCAGAATCGGGGCGGGGCTCGGGCTGACGCTGCTTGGCGTAATGGGTCTGATCCTACCCGTGATGCCCGGCTGGGTGTTCCTCATCCCGGGGCTGGTGATCCTCGCCGACTATTTTCCGCCCATCAAGCGGCTCGTCAATTGGGCCAAGGCGAAGGCGGAGGGCATTCGCGGGGCGACCGGCGGGACGCCACCCGGTGGATCGGAGCAGGCTTAGCGGCATCGGTTGTGCCGCTGGGAACGGCCGCCCCGACCCCTGGGGGATCGTTCGAATCCGGTTGAATTCATTTGACTTGGCCGTTGACTCCGGGGGCGGTTCCAGTACAATCGACTAAGGAATTGTTCCCGAAACGGAAGCCGCCCCACATGTTCAAAACAAAAAAGACGCGCCCCGAAATCGACTCCCCCGCCGCCGCCGCGGCGGCCAGGGAATCCTCGTCGGCCGATGTCGCCCGCCTGGCGAACGTCAGCCTTCGCCAACTGCAGTGGTGGGACGAGCAGAAGGTCGTCTCGCCGCGGCACGAAGGCCACCGGCGCGTCTATTCACCGTCGGAAGTGGTGGAGATCACCGTGATCGCGGAACTCCGGCGCAAAGGCTTCTCCCTCCAGAAGATCCGCCGCGTGCTGCGCTTTCTCCAGAAAGAGATGGGCAAGCGCGTCGCCGGCCTGTTTTCCTCCGGCGCGCAGATGCATCTGCTCACCGACGGCAAGCACATCTATCTGGAGGAGAGCGAAACCAGCGTGATCGACGTGCTGAAGGCCGCCAAGCAGCCCATGTTCCTGGTCTGCGTCAGCGACCAGGTCAAGCGGCTCACCGTGGCTCAGCGCAAGCCGGCGAAAGCGGAAACCGCCCCCGCCGCGCGGCGCGCCAAGACCGTCAACGGCTAACGGCTACTTCATTTCGGCGAGCCGCTTCTTCACGTACTCGTCGTACTCCTTCTTCATCTCCGGCGAGAGCGGACCGCCGTACAACTGGCTGGACTTGTACTTGCCCGTGAGGAACTTCGCCTTCGTCCATTCGTCGTGGATATGCGTCATCACGGCCTTGTCGACCACTTCCTGGACGAACTGCGGCGGGATGAAGATGATCCCCGTGCGATCGCCGAGAACAACATCGCCCGGCATCACCACGGCCTCGCCCACCTTAACGGGGATATTGATGCCGATCACGGTCACGCCCGCCACGGCCGCCGGATGCCCGTCGCGATAGTAAACCTGCGTCGGCATTTCGAACAGCCCTTCGATGTCGCGCACCGTGCCGTCCACCACCGCGCCCGTCCCCGTGGCGCCATAGATCGCCGCGTGCAGGTTGTCGCCGCCGAAGTTGTGGCCGGGAGCGACGCCCATCAGGTCGATCACCGGCACGTCGTCCCGCTGCAACAAGTCGATCACCTTTTGATTGGCGCCGCCTGGACCGCCCGCCTTCTTCACGTCGGCCTCGATCGTGTCGTGTAGATCGGGCCGCAACGGCAGATACTGGGCGGTGACGGCCCGTCCCACCAGCTTCTTGCCCGGATGCAGGACCTTGAATCCGCTCCCCGCGTATTGGAAGTTGTACCCCTTGGCGCGCAGGATGCCCCACGCCTCCTCCACCGAAAGCTCCTTCACCTTTTCGAGCAGCGCCTTGGGAACCTTCGGCCGTCCATCCTCGAAACGCTCGAACGGGTTCTTCGGCGTGTAGTGGATCGTCTCTTCGCGCGTCCAGCGGAACGCCTGGCCATAGGCCGCCGCGCCAAACGAACCCAGCACGGCGATGGCGAGAATCTTCCTCAAGAGAGCACCTCCAACAGCTTCTTCACGTCCTCCCGGTTGTTGAACACCGAGACCGCGATTCGCAGATGGTTGCCGAACCGCCCCACCGTCAGCGCGGAGTTGGGTCCGGTGATCGAGATCTTCGCCTTGCCCGAATCCGATGCCACGCGGATCTTCCGGCGCACCGCCTCGGCGTCTTTGCACAGGAACGTCACGACTGGCGTTTCCGTGCCCTTCGGCGTGATGGACGCATAGCCCATCGCCGGAAGCTCCCGCTGGAACATGTCCGTCAGCTCGCGTGCATGGGCGCGGATGTTGGAGATCCCGAGTTTTTCGATGTACTTCAGCGATTCGAGTTGGGCCGCGTAGGTGATCACCGACGGCGTGCCGACCTCGAACGCGCCGATCCCCTTGCTGGCGTGATTCACCAGTTCGGGCAACCCCGGCTTGGGCGCGGAGACCCACGGGCGGTAGTTGAAGTCCGGATGCCCGGTGAATTCGCGAGCCTTCACGCGCGTCCCGATCAGATCCTCGCGGATGTAGATGAACCCGTAGCCGTGCTCGCCCTGCAGCCACTTGTACATGGCGCACGAGGCGAGATCGATCCCCAGCGCATGCACGTCGATCGGGATCGCGCCGGCGCCTTGGATGATATCGGCATAGAGCAGCGCTCCGTGGGCGTGCGCCAGATCGCTCAGCCGCTTGATGTCCTCGAGATGGCCATTGACCGACGACACCATCGACACCGATACGAGGCGGGTCTTCGAGTTCACCGCGCGCTCCATGTCGGCGAAATCGATGCGCCAATCGCGATGCTTCACCACCCGGACGTCGAGCCCCTGCTCCGCCTCGCGAGCCTTGTAGTTGGCGAGCGACGCGGTGTAGTGGAGATCGTTGGTCACCACGTTGCCGCCGCGGAGATCCATGCCATTGAGGAACCAGTTCTCACCGACGGTGGTGCTGGGACACAGGCCCACCTCGCCGGGCTTGGCGCCGATCAGCTTGGCGAACATCGGCTTCACCTGCTGGAATCCGTGCTCCCAGAAATCCTCGCGGCCGCCGCCCGGACCCAGATGCAGGAAGTCGATGTAGTTCCGCATCCCCCGAACCGTGTGCACGCCCAGTGGATGCTGCGCCGACGAGTTGAAGTAGACTTCGTTGAGCGCCCGCGGAAAGTCGTTGCGGACGGCCGCCCAATCGATGGGGGCGGAAGCGGCGGCGGGCATCGCCGCGGCGCCGGCTAGAAAGTTTCTGCGGTTCATCGTTGTTCGAACACCTTTCTCGCCTCGGCGAACTGCCCGAGGACGTGGTTGCGTTCCTTGTCCGAACGCCAGCCGGGATGCTCCCGCGCCTGGCGCGTGATGTCGTCGATCCACTCGATGAAGTACTTGGCGTCTTCCGCCGAACGGACCGGCTTGCCGCCCACCGATACGTACACGGGCCCGGTCTCCGCCACCAGATACGAGTCGTCGATCGGGTGCGCGGCCTTGGCGGCATAGGCGCGAAGCGTCAGCCAGCCGCTGGAATCGAACGGGATGCGCCGTGTTCCGCCGGCCACGGGAAGCGTCTCGATCACCTTGCCGTTGCGAATCACTTCCAGCTTCTCCACCGGCGCGATCGATTTCATCGACGCATGGATCTCCACCGATCCGCCCGTCTCCGGCAGACGGATCTCGGAGCCCGGAATCTCGCCGTTCACGTCGAAGAAGAGCAACGGGCCGTTGGTGACGAACGTCCGGCCGCGGCGGATCGCCTCCACGTAGGAATCCCAGTCGAGTTTGCCGCCCAGATACGCGTAGAGCCGCGCGGAGCCGAGAATCGGGGTCGCATGCAGGTTGAGGATCGAGTCCTCGCCGGCCGACGCGGTCACTTTGAATCCACAATTGAGCGCGCGATGCCACGTCTTTTCCGTGTTGGTGAAGTGACCCGCGCTCGTCATCACTTCCAGATAATCGAACGAGCCGAGCGCCAGATCCACCGGGAATCCGCGCGCCACCGCGTACGTCGACTTCTCCGGCTCGCGCGACCACGGATGGACGTAGCCCGCCAGCGCGCCTTGCGAACGGCCCAGCCGGAACATGTCCGTGTTGCTGGGATACAGGCTTTCGATCGCCGTTCCTTCGTAGCCGGTGGTGAACGGCGAGATCAGGTGCGCCATGTTGATGAAATTGATGTGGCCGTAGAACGGCGGCCGGTACTCTTCACCGAACGTCAGGATATGCTCGGAATTCGTCAGCTTGTGAGGACGCGGCGTGAAGTGGTGATGATCGAAGATGCGATTGTCCTTGTTCGCGACCTTTTCTCCCACGACATCGAGATCCTCGGCTCGCGCCATCATCATCAGGTTCTCCGGCGTGTTGTGCAGGTTGCCCGCGTAGTTCATGTGGACGTGGTCGGACGCGCTGTACCAGCCGGCCGCGTTCATCGAAACGATTCGCTCGAGATTGAACCTCGCCGTGGTCGAGCCCGGCTCCACCTTCACCTTTCGCGTCACCGGCGCGTATTCCAGACCCTTCGCCACTTCGATCGTCGTCTCGCCCGGCGGCACGTCCACCACGAAGCGGCCTTCGGCGTGGAAGAAGTCGCGATGATTGCTGCGGCCGGCCACCCGCGCGTAGGAAGTGGACGGCGTGTACGATTTGCCGTCGGAGCCGGTTAGATAGATCCGCGCCGCGGTGGGCCTCCCGGCCTCTTGCAGAACCACCTCCAGCCGGCTCATCGGCCGGCGATAGACTCGCCGCTGAATCTCGATCTTGCGCTCCTGGCCGCCGAACGACCGCAGCAGGCGCAGATCGGACAGCCCGTGCTGGTTCGACACGTAAACGATCCACTCACCGTCGGGCGACCAGCGCGGATCGAAGTGATCCCAGTCGCCGAACGTCATCTGGTACGGCTCGCCGCCATCGACCGGCAGCACGTAAAGATTGTTGAACTGGCTGCCGCGGTGCGAGCTATAAAGGATGCGCTTGCCGTCCCGGGACCATTGCGGCTGTGTGCGGTACAGCGTCTCTTCGCGCATCACCATCTTGGCGCGAGACATGAGATCCGGTCCCACCGGCGCCCGCCAGATCGCGCCCGACCCGAGCGTGATGCCGCGATTGGACACCAGGATCAGCTCCTTCCCGTCGGGCGACCACGTCGGATTGACGTGATCGTCGTAGGCGCTGAAGTACAGGCGCGCGCGGCCGAAATCGTTTTCGTTGGTGAGCCTCGTGGGCTCGCCGAGCCTCGCGCCGTCGAACTCGGAAACCCAAACATGGAACTGTCCGCGCGGCTCGTTCCTCACGAACGCGAGCCGCTTGCCGTCCGGCGACCACACCGGTTCCAGGTTTAGCGCCGGGCCGCGCGTCACCACCGTGCTCTCCCGCGTCGCCGTGTTGAACAGCATCAGGTTGACGCCGGCGGAATCCTCGGCCGTATAGACCATCCACTTGCCGTCCGGCGACCACGCCGGCGACGAGTCGTACGTGGACCCGGCGGTAAGCTCGTACGCGACCGTATCGCCCACCCGGATCTTCCACAGCGATCCCGCCATCGCGAACGCGATCTCCTTGCCATCGGGCGACCATGCCGGCCGCCAAGGAGTGCTGGCGGACTGCGGGACGTAGTAGCTGTACATGTACCCGCTGGCGTAACGGGACCGGGGGGCCGCCATCAGAGCGGCGGCGAACAGGAAAAGAAGGATGGACCTCATCTGGCCCAGCCATTATACTTTCGCGGAGGCCGGGTGGAATAATGAGAGCCATGCAATTCGCGCGGATTTCGGCCCTGACGGTAGCGGCCATCGCCGCGCGAGCCCAGACCGGAGACGGGCTCGAACTGCTGCGCAAGATATCGGCCGCCTTCCGCCAGGCGGAAAGCCATTGGCTCGAGGCGGACATCGAAAGCGAACTGCTGTCTGACCGGAGCCGGTCGATTTCGACTTCGACGTTGGTGACGGCGAAAGACGGACCGGGCCGGATCCGCTTCGAAACGGTCGAATCCACCGGCGCCCACACCGTCGTATCCGGCGGCGGGACGCTGTGGGTCGCCGCGCCCGACAACCGCGAGTTCGTTCGAACCACCGTCACCGGGCCCATCGCGGAAACGAAGAACCTCGGCCCCGAGGCCAACATGGCCCTACAGCGCATGCGGTTCCTGAGCGCCGCCGCGGGCCGCCTGGAAGACGACCTGATCTCCGCGGAACGGCGCGGAACCGAAGCGCTCGATTTCGGCCCGCTGAAGGTCGAATGCGCGGTGATCGTGGGGACGTACCGGCCGCGATCGGGAGCCACCGGCATCGAGTCATGGACGCGCACCTTCTGGATCGACGAAAGCCGCTCGACCGTGCTACGCGAAGTGAGCGTCACCAAGGGGAAGCTCTCGCCCTCACAACCCTTCCTGGAAATGACCGCCACGCATCGCCGGAGCTACCGCGTGGCGTCGCTCGGTTCGCCTCCGCCGGAACGCCTCTTTGTCTACGAGCCGCCGGCCAACTTCGTCCAGGTGGATCGCCTGGAACACGCCTTTCCGCGCATCGCCAAGGACTTGATCGGAAAACCCGCGCCCGATCTCGCGGGCCGCACGCTGGCCGGCGATTCCCTCCGTCTGGCGGATCTGCGCGGCAAGGTCGTGCTGCTCGACTTCTGGGCCGCTTGGTGCGAACCGTGCCGCCGGCAGATGCCCGCGATCGCGAAACTGCGCGGCCAGACCAGCGCGCGTGGCGTGGTCGTGGTGGGGGTGAACGACGATACCGAACTCGACAAGGCCCGCCAGTTCGTCTCCGAACATGGCTACGATTGGGCCCATCTGGTGGACCCCGAGGCGCGCGGCAAGTTCAAGATCCAGTCGATTCCCACCCTGGTGCTGATCGGCCGCGACGGAGTTATCGCGGCGATCCATACCGGAGCCGGAGCGGCCACCGAGTCCGCGATTCGCGAGGCGATGCGCAAACTCGGCGTGCCGCTCTGAAGCGCCGCCGCTACCGCTGGGGCGGCCAGAGCCGCGGGCGGAAGTTCTCGTCGACCACGGGAGAAGTCACGCCGGCGGGTAGCACGCGTAGCGTCTTCAGAAACTCGATCACCGCGTCCCGCTGATGCGCTCCCAGCGCCTCGAACGCCTTCCGCGACTCGAGCGCTTCGCCCGCGTGCGCCAGAATCGCCTCGCGCATCGTGGTGTATTTGCCGTGGTGGAAGTAGGGAGGCTCGTTCGCCGCGCCCCACAACTTCTTGGTCACGAACCAGCGGTTGCCGCCGAAGAACTCGGGGCTGCCCGGTTTGGCTGTCTGATCGATGGGCTCGACATTCGGATCGCCGGGACCGGCGCAGATGTCGTGCAGCTTCAGATCGGTGAAGGCGGGGACCATCACTTTTCCGCCCACCCGGGGATACAGGCGCACGCCGGGCAGACGCGAATCGTTCAGGTCCATCTTGAAGACGCGGCCATCGCCGGGCTGCATGTTGCCGGCGGGATTGTACGGGCCCGGCTCGGCGAATTCCATGGAATCGAGCGGCAACGCCGGCACGTGGCAGGAGGAACACCCCACCTTGTCGAACGCCGCTTCGCCGAGCAGCACCGCCTGCTCGATCGCGGGATTGTTCGGGATCACGCGGCCAGGGGCCTGCAACGCGGCCTGATAAAGGGTGACGGCGGTCACGTCGGCTCGCGTCAATTCGTTGGTGAAGCCGTCGCCATCGGGATCGCCCGGGCCAAACCGTTCGGTGGGCTGAATGCCGTGATGGTGGTTGTAGGCGTTGTTGGTGAACTCGCGGAGGCTCACCACGGCGCCCGCCTGATGAAACGGCCGCACGATCAGACTGGGCGGCTCCGCGCCCGCGGTGGCGAGGCTCGCCCGCCCGAGTCCTTCCACCCGCGACACATCCCACGTTCCGTCGTCCCGGCGCGACAGCACACCGAAGGACACGCCCTTCGCCGATAGCGCGGCGGACTGCCCGGGCCCGGTCGAATCGCGAATCGCGCGGAGGCGCGCCGTGGTTTCCCGCGCCAGCAGTTCGATGTAGCCCGCGCCGAACATGCCGACGCTGGCCCGGTTGTTGCCTACGTTTTCCAAACCCACGGGGCGGCCCAGTTCGTCTCGCGCGCCGTCCGGTTCAGCGGAATCGAGCGTGGCGAAGTCGAAGCGTTGCGCGGTGACGAAGACGTTCGCGACGATGTCGCCGCCGCCGCCCGCGAACGGCTTGTTGTGGCATGCCGAGCAGGAGTTGGCGTCGGGGGCCGACACGCGGTTGAAGTTGCGCGGGAACACCAGAGGCCGGCCGGATGCGGCCAGCGGATTGCCGTTGCCTTTGGTCAGCGGACGCCCGCCGCCTTCCTGCACGGTCCACGCGGCGTCGAACAGCATGCGGCCATGATCGATGAGTTGGTGCAGGGGAAGGCGGAACTCCTCCCCATCCCCAAGGTGGCGGGATGCGCCGGTCTCGCTGCCGATGGCCAAGCCGCCATCCTGCGCGAACACCACCGACGCGAACAAAACCGGAACGATGAACTTCATGACCGCAGTGTGCGGTCCGGCGGCGAATAGGACTAGGTGAATGTAGTTCCAGTTCGCGGAGCCCGCCAGTACCAGGCGAGACCAACGTTCCCGTCCAGTACCCGCGCGGGATCAGGGCCCGACCGTGAAGGTCACGACTCCCGATCCACCTTGGTTCGACCACGGATACCAGCCCGTGTCCGAATCCGCGTCGCACGTCAGGCTCGGCCGGCAGGCCCGTACGATCGCGTTGTAGACCGTCGAGCTTCCGCTCAGCACGCTCAGCGGAACGTCCACTCGAAGCCCGGAGGTGACTCCGGTGAACGCCTCGGACCGGCCGGCCGCCGCGACATAGTATTGGTACACCGCCGATCCGAGCAGCGGAGTCCAGCCAATGCCGACATTGCCGGAGCCGGCCGCACTCGTGTGGGTCGGGCTGACCAGCGTCGAGAACTGGGGAGGGTCGCCCCGCACCGAGAATCCGCTGGATGGCCCCTGCTGCTGGCCCGCGCCGGGATTGGCGATCACCGCGACGTCGTACCGCGTGCCGGGCGAGAAGTAGGCGCCATAGAAATTCGCCTTCGTCAGGATGTCGAGCGCGGCCGATTGCCTTCCCAGATCCTGTACGAACAGCCGGTAGGTGGTGTTTGTGCCGTTGTCGCCGGCGATGCGGTTCCAGGAGATCACGATCACCGGTCCCACGATGCTGTCGCCCGCCGCGGGAGTTCCTACCGTCGGCGAGGTTCCGTTGGGCCCCGTGGGCGCTATGTTGGCGGCGGCGCTGTTGGCGCGGCAACCGTCTCCGTTGCACGCGGCGACGAACACGCTGGCCGCTCCGGCAGGCACGGGAAGCTCGATAGTGGTTCCCGAAGTTCGCTGCGACGCCACCGTGAGCGCGCCTCCACCGGGTCCGGCGGGCGGAGGTTGCACCACCTGCACCAGATACAGATCGGCGTTCGGCACGGAGGTCCAGTTGACGGTCACACGGTTGCCATTGGTCACGGTAGCCGAGAGGATCGTGGGAGGCGCGTCGGCCACGGCGGGCAGATCCACCACGAAGTTCACGGCCTCCGACCACGGTCCACAGCCGGTGGAACAGCCTCGCACCCGGATCTGATATTGGCCGCTCCGCATCGAGTAGATCGTTTGCAGATCGGAAACGCGGATCTGGAGGTCCAGCACGTTGTTCGCGAGGTTGACGACCAGCACTTCGTACGACGTCGCGGTGGCCGCCTGGGTCCAGCGAAGCGTCTGCGTCGAGCCGGTCAACGTGGGGGTGCTGGTGGGGAAGGTTACCGACGGCGCGACGCCAGGCCGCGGTTGCCTCACCTTGAACTTCCGGTAAGAGAACGCACCGCAGTTCGATTCCAGCAGACCTCCCACGCACGCTTTCACCGCGGCGATGAAGTCGCCATCGGGAAGCGTGACCAGCGTCGAAGTCGCGTTCGCGCCGGAGACGCTTCCGCCGAAGAAGTTGGCGGGCCTTGCGAACCCGGTGTATGCGGGATCGCCATAGACGCGGATGGAGTAGCCCGCCGCTCCGGAAACCGCCTGCCAGGTCACGGTGACGCCGGATACGCTCAACGTCTGATCGGCGGCGGGGGAGGTGATGTTGACCGGGTTGGGGGCCGCGCCGGGATCGATCTTCATGAGGAAGCCTTCCGACGGCCCTAGTCCGGTGAGCGGCCTCGTCAGTCCCCGCACCGTGGGCGGAAGGTCCGGGGAGGCCGTGTTGATCGCCAGCCAGATGCTATTGGCGCCATCCACCGCGATGTCCACGCCGTAGTCCTGGAACGCGCCTCCGATCTGCGCCGACAGGCTCGCCGTGTTGCCGGCCGGGCCGAGCCTCACCAGGAAGGCGTCGTCTTCGCCGCCGCCCGGCGCGGGAAGTCCGGCGGGCGGATCGATCAGCGGCCATGGGTTCCGCGTGCGGCCCGTGATATAGGCGTTGCCGCCCGGGTCGGCCACGATGGCGTTGGCTTCGGAATTGTTCCGATCGCTCAAATAAGTGAGATAGATCGGCTGCCCCACATTGGTGAACTTGCCGGCGATCGCGTTCTGCTCCACGCCGGACGGGCGTTGGCGGTAGGGATTCACCAGCGGGAAATCCCCGGACCACGTGGAACCGGCGACGTAGATCGCGCCGCCGGCATCGAGGAAGATACCGCCCGCGATCTCATGGTCCGATCCCCCGAGGTAAGTGCCGAAACCGAGTATCGGCGCGGGAATTCCCGGATTCAGCTTCGCCAGGAACATCGCCTGGGAGCCTTGGACGCTGGACTGGTAGGCGCCCTGGAGCGGAATGTTGGCGGACTCCGTCTCGCCCAACAGGAAGACGCTGCCGCCGTTATCCACCGCGATCGCCTCGATCGTGTCGTTCAGGGTTCCGCCGAAATAGGTGGAGTATCCGATCGTGTTGTAAAGCGCGCCCGCCTGCAGCGCGATGAACTTCACCACGAAGCCGTCCATCGCCGTTCCGGAGGACTGCCGGTTGGCGAACTGGTTGATCACCGGGAACCCGGCGGAGTTGGTGGCGCCGGCGATGTAGATGCTACCCAATCCGTCCAGGCCAACGGACGAAGCGGAATCGTAGGCCTCGCCGCCCATGTAAGTGGAGAACTGGAGCGCCGTCCCTTGCGGCGAGATCTTGAAGACGAAGGCGTCGGTTCCGCCGTTGAAGGCCGTCTGATAGGGGTTCACCACCGGGAAGTTCGCCGATGTCGTTTCCCCGGCCACGAAAGCGGTGCCGCCGACATCCACCACCAGCGCGCGCGCCTCGTCGTGGGAGGTTCCGCCCACATAAGTGGAATAGACGAGGGCGCCTTGGCTGTTGAACCGCGAAACGAACGCGTCGGCGACATTCGCGGTGGAGATGGCGCCCTGCGCGAAGCTAACCAGCGGGAAGTTGGACGAGGCGGTGGAACCGGCCACGAAGACGTCGCCGGCCGGCGTCACGGCGATCTTACGAATCGCATCGTCCGCCGCGCCGCCCAGATAAGTGGAAAAGGCGACCACGGGATCGATCACCAGCGGCCGCGAACGGTCGTAGCGAGCCACTTCAAAGCCCGCGCGCCCCTCGCGAATCCGGTAGCGCGCCTCGATCTCCACGCGCCGCCCGGCGATCTCCTGGTAGACGCGAGGCCGCCGCTGGCGGATCGCGGCCGACAGGGCGATGCCGCCATCGTCGTCGAGAGCCAACGATTCCGCGCCTTCGTAAGCGAGTTCGATGCGTCCCGGGTCGGCGCCGGGCTTGACCACAAAGTCGTACTCGAGATCGCGGCCGTCGGCGTGGTACACCAGATCGATGCCGGGATAGACTCCGGCGCGCTCCACCTTGGCGAATCGCGGAATCGCGGTCAGCCACCGGCTGGGGTCGTTGCCTTGAAAATAGTTGACGATTCCGGGCGCCCGCTCCACTTCGCGGATCGGCGCCTTCGCGGACGCCCCGTGCAGCTTCATCCGAATCGGGGGCTTGCCCGGCGCGGCGAACACGGTTTCGCCGGCCGTTAGGAAGACCGTCATGCCGCGAGCGCGCGCCAGATAGCGAACCTCGGGAACGGCTTGACCGCGGTTGGGCTCGAAGGCCAGCGATTCACGGGTGGGCGCGGCGGCGAAACATGCGGCAGCGGCCAGCAGCGCGAGGAACGGCTTCATCCGCTCCAGGTTAGCATCGGACGGCCAGGCAAGCGCCCCAACCGTCCTTCACCACTCTCCGGAGCCAACAAAAGCCGGCGTCCGCGCACCCGGCATCGAGGGATTCGGTCTGCTCCTCGAGATACCCGCTCAGCACCAGGCGGCCGCCGGGCGCCAGCACGCGCGCGAACTCGGGGAGCATTCCTAACAGGACGCCAGTGGGCAGGTTTGCCAGGATCACGTCCGCGGAGTGGGCCGCCGCCGCGTCCAACGAGCCCTCCCAAACCGGCAGGCCCTCGCGGGCGGCGGTATCGACCGCGTCCGGATCGAGGTCGCATCCGGTGGCGCGCGCCGCACCCAACGCCAGCGCGCCCAACGCGAGTATGCCCGAACCCGTGCCCACATCGACGACCGCGGCTCCCTGCGCGTCCGCGTGCTCGAGCAGACGCAGACACATCTGCGTGGTGGGATGATCGCCGCCCCCGAACACCAGTCCGGGCCGCATCTCCAAGCGAACCCGGCCCGGAGGCGGTTCGGCCTCGATCCACTCCGGCGCGAGATAGAACCGCTCCCCGACCTCGAGCGGCTGCCATTGCGCCTGCCATTCCCCGGCCCAGTTACGATTCTCGATCTCACGCATCGTGGCGTCGAACGCGGCGAACGCGATCCGGCACCGATCCGCCTCGAGCGCATCGGTGAAGTGGACATCGAGGCGGATGAGGCCTTCCTCGTCTTCCTCGATCATCCCGGCGTGATCGAAATCCATCAGCGCGGCGAGGGCCAGTTCCACTTCATTCCCGGGTACGCGGACGGCGACCGAAAAAAGTTTGCCAAAAGGCTTGACGAGCGGCATAATTCGATTATTATAGAAATATGGAAGGAATCGCGGCGCCCCCGCGGATCCGAACCACACTCAAGGAGAATAACAATATGGAAACAGTCACGGAGCAAGTCCGGCAACACTACGCGCAAGCGGCGTTGCAGGTGCTGAACACTTCGGCCGCCGCGTCTTGCGGCTGTTGCGGTCCCGACCCGATTTCGGGCGATCTTTACGACGCCTCGCAGACCTCGCAGATTCCCGAAGGCGCGGCGCGCGCTTCGCTCGGCTGCGGCAATCCCACGCTCCTCGCCGGCTTGCAAGCGGGCGAGACGGTGCTCGATCTGGGCTCCGGCGGCGGAATCGACGTGCTGCTGTCGGCCAAGCGCGTCGGCCCGTCGGGCAAGGCGTACGGACTCGACATGACCGACGAGATGCTCGAATTGGCGCGGCGCAACCAAAAGGAAGCGGGCGTCGAGAACGTCGAATTCCTGAAGGGCCGGATGGAGGCAATCCCGCTGCCCGACTCGAGCGTGGATGTAATCCTGTCGAACTGCGTGATCAACCTCTCGGCGGACAAGAACCGCGTGATGGCCGAGGCGTTTCGCGTGCTGAAGCCCGGCGGACGGCTAGCCATCGCCGACATCGTGGTGCGGGGCGAGGTGCCGGAAGAGGTCCGGCGCAGCATGGAACTGTGGGCGGGCTGCATCGCCGGCGCCATGGACCAATCCGAGTACGAGGGCCGGCTCGCCGCCGCGGGATTCGAGAAGATCGGGATCGAACCGATACGCGTCTATGGCGCCGACGATGCGCGCTGGTACCTGACGTCCTCAGGGTTGGACCCGGAGGTCTACGCGCCCCAAGTCGCCGGCAAGCTGATGAGTGGGTTTGTGACCGCTTACAAGCCGTGAAACCGCTCATCCTGATCCTTTGCACGGGTAACTCGGCGCGAAGCCAGATGGCGGAGGGGATCCTGCGCTCCTACGTGGGTGACCGGTTCGAGGTCGCCAGCGCGGGAACCCATCCGTCCATCGTGCGTCCGGAGGCGATCGAGGCGATGCGCGAGACCGGTATCGACATCTCGTCGCATCGCTCGAAATCGGTGGACGAGTTCACGGGACGGCCTCCGGACTGGGTCATCACCGTTTGCGACAACGCGCGATCCAACTGTCCCGTGCTGCCCGGCGCGGCGGCGCTGCACTGGCGGTTCGACGATCCGGCCGCGGTGGAGGGCTCGTGGGAAGAGCGGCTGGCCGCCTTTCGCGAGATTCGGGACCGCATCGCCCGCAGGTTGCGCGCGTTTCCTCCGCCTGCGATACGGCCGGCCGTGGAAGCCGATCGTGCGGCGGTGGATGCGCTGCTAGCCGGGTCGGAGTTGGTCCCCGTGGATCTAGACGAGCGGTTCGGCGAATCGTGGATCGTGGCCGCGCGCGAGGGATCGCTGGTTGGTGTGGCGGGAGTCGAAGTTCACGGCGAAGACGCCCTGCTGCGCTCGGTCGCCGTGCACGCGGACCTGCGGGGAGCGGGGCTGGGCGCGGAGCTTGCCGCGAACCGGATCGCGTGGGCCCGGTCGCGCGGGCTGCGAGCGCTGTATCTGCTGACGACCAGCGCCGCGGGTTACTGGCCGCGGTTCGGCTTCGAGCGCATCGATCGCGGTTCGGCCCCGGCGGGCGTGGCGGGCTCCAACGAGTGGAATTCGGCGTGTCCGGCCAGCGCCATCGCGATGAGGCTCACCTTCGTATCAGGTTGAGCGCCGCCTCCACCAGCACCGTGATCGCCACCACGCCCAGCGACGCCATTTCGATCGTGGCCAACATCGGAACGCGCACGCCGAACAGCACCAGACCCGCGATGCCGCCGCCGATCGCCGCCAAGGCCCGAATCAGGCCGGCCACTGACGCGGCGCCCGTCATCGCCCATTGCGCCACACCGAGCAGCGCCATCGACAAGCCAAGGAATCCCCATTTGCACATCGCGCTCGCGCGCATCGGTTCGATTAGCGCGCCGAGGTTCGAACCTCCCGCGGCAGCCTCCCGAATCGCCGCGACCACGCCGGCATTCTCGCGATAGTCGAACGCCACCGCCGTGAAGATCGCGGCGGCCGCGCCGGCGGCCAACGCGACGGACGCCATCCCCGCCGCGCGCGGACCGGCGAACAGTACGAACGCCAGCGCCGCGAGCACGAACGAAAGATACGCCATCGGGAAATCGTTGTCGCCGGCCATGATCCGCAGCGCGTTGGCCCGAGCCTCCGGGGTCAGCACCGCGCGAAGCGAGGCCGCGTCCTCGGCAAACGTGATGGGCACGATCTCCGATTTCCCGAGCCTCGCCATCGCAAGCGTGCCGGCGATCAACGCGGCGCATCCCGCCAATCCCAGCCAGTTCGCCGCTTGACTCGACATGCGCCGCGACCGGTCAGAAGTGCAGCCGCAGGGTGTATTGCACTTCGCGGCCGTAGTTGACCTGCGAAGTGATCCCACCGAATTGCGTGCTCGTGACCGAGAGGTTCGGGTTGCCCGGCATCACCGAATTGGTCAGGTTGTACCCTTCCAAACGGAGTTCCAGCTTGAACCGCTCCGTCAGCCGGAAGTTCTTCGACAGAGTGCTGTCCAGACTCCAGAAGTTCGGTCCCGTGATTCCGTTGTACTGAAACGGATTGGTGCGCGGCGTGAACGGAGTCGCCTGCTTGAACACGCTCGTGTCGAACCACTTCGACCATTGGCGCGGCGCCGGACCGGGATCGCCCGAAACGTCGAGTTGTCCGAAGCGCAGGAACGAGCCCGAATTCCACATGAAGATGTGGCTCGTCGACCAGCCTCCCACGACGGCGTTCAACAACGGATGCATGCCGGCGCCGAACTTCTGCCCCTTGCCGAACGGCAGATCGATCGTCGTGCCGAGCGTCATGCGATGGCGCGGCAATGTCGCCGGAATCATCGTCAACTTGCCCGCGTACTGGTCGGGCGCGTTGAAAAAGTCACCCGTCCGTTCGCGGTTGTAATTGTATCCCCAGACCACCGAATAGCCGCTGGCGAACCGCCGCTGCACGCGAAGCTGGATCGCCTTGTAGCGGTTCTCCACTCCGGGCAGGAAGCCTTCGGTGAGGTCGGCGTATTGCGGATACGGGCGCAGAAGCGTGGAGAGCGGCACGGTGCGTTGGCCGCGCAACTGGCCGGGCATCACGCTCGCCGGCAAGCCGAAGAAGGGGTTGGGAACAGCGGCCGTCAACGCTGTCTTGTTGTCGTAGCTCAGTTGCGGATTCACCAGATTCAGCGGCCTTCCGAAGCCCGCGTTCCCGCCCTGGCCTTCCGGAACCATGTTGTGGCCGAAGTTCATGAAGAACGTGCCATCCACCTTCAGGCCCGCGAACAGGTCGCGTTCCACGGTGAAATTGAACCGGTCGTTCATCGGCGTCTTCAGGCTCTGATTGGCCCACGTGGCCGCGCCGCCGATGTTGGTGTACCGCCCGGTGGTCCGGCCGAGCGGAGCCACCAGCGGATTCGACGCCGGGAACGGATTGCTGAAGACCCCTTGCGGCACGCCTTGCAACTGCACCGGACCGTTGGAGGTCACCGAGAATCCGTCCGTGGCGGGCAGCCGCCAGGAGTAACCGATTACGGCCATCACCGGCACCGCGTAGCGGGCGTAGCCGACGCGAATCGCCGTCTTGTCGTTGGCGCGGAACGCCACGCCGAGCCTCGGCAGGAAGTTGGTGCGCGGCGCGTGATAGAGGCCTTTGGCCTCCGGAGTCGCGTAGACCCAGGCGCCGTTATAGGTCGGCTTGACCGCCCCCGCGATCGAGGCCACCTGCGGCGGCATCACCGGCGCGTTCCGCTGGAACTCGGGGATCGCGCTGCCCAGATCCAGGTATCGCGAAAGGCGGAGCTGGCGCTCGGACGGCGCCGTCTCATACTCCCAGCGCATGCCGAGATTCAGCGTGATCCGGCGGTTCAGCTTGAAATCGTCCTGGAGGAAGACGCCGTACTGATCCTGCTCCGTGTAGCGCGGAGCCACGTAGTTGGCGCTCAATCCGTTGTCGATCGAGCCGAGCAGGAAGGTGGCCCACGCACTGCCGGAGTTCAGAAGATCGGGAGCCAGGTTGCTGTTCGCGGTCGGCGTCGCGTTGAACGGGAACGAACCGAGATTGGGCAGTTGCGAGTACTCGAACGCGTGACGATAAGCCATTCCCATTTTGAGATAGTGGCGGCCGCGATCGTGTCCCATGCTGCCCTGATACGAGTACTTGCGCGGACGGTAGCTCCACCAGCTCGACTTGCCGAACGTGGCGCCACCTACGTTGAGCGCCGGATAGTAGACGGACGGCATGTCGGCCAGGTACGGCTTGTACCACGCGTTGCCCGGCCAGAATTTCTCGAGACCCTTCTCGCCGATCTTCGCCCACTCGGAATCGTACTCGTCTTCCGAATAGACCACTCCCAGGCGGAAATTGAATACCGTGCGCGCGCTCTTGGTGTACACCGTGTCGAACGCCGCGTTCAGCGCGTCCATCAGGCCGCCGTTGTCCGACGTGGTGGCCGCCGTGCCGCCGTAGTTGTTGTTGTCCAGCCGCGTGCGGATCACGCTGTAACGCGCGAACGCCTTCCACTTGGAGTTGATGTTCCAGTCGGTGCGGTTGGAGAAATTCCAGTAGTTGAGGAACCACGCGTAGCCGGTGCGGTAGTTGTTGACGCCGGTGAGATCGTCGCCCGGGCCGTTCGGCTTCCAGATATCGCCCAGGAAAAGCCGCGAGGTGGCGTCGAAACGGGACGCGGGGACCACGTTGCCAGGGAAGGGCGTGCGCGTGACCGCGTTGGTGGCGGTGTTGGTGACGGTGGTGATGGGATCGAACACCGGCCGCATGACGCCGGACCGGTTGAGCGACCGCGTGAAATCGCCGCCGCGCTCGAGGTCGGTCGGCAGCGTCATTACTTTGGTGTAGGGCTGCCGGTTGTTCCACTTTTCATAGGTGAAGAACGTGAACAGGCGGTTCTTCAGGATCGGCATACCGATAGTGCCGCCGCCGACATGGTTGCGAACCACGTTGGGAGCGCGCGTGAACGCGTTGGAGACGGCGTTCAGCGACGGGTTGCGGCCGAAATAGTAGGCGCTGCCGTGGTATTCGTTGGTGCCGGCCTTCATGCCGACATTCAGCACGCCGCCCGCGGAGAAGCCCGATTCGGCGTCGATCGAATTCTGCTGCACCGTGAACTCCTGCACGGCGTCCATCGGCGGCGCGTAGGATCCGCGCGAGCCGACGCCGATCGGAGAACCGTCGATCTGCACCTCGTTGCGGCCGCTCGTCTGTCCGCCGACATCGACTCCCGTGGTCGAAAGCTGATAGAAGGGATTCCGTTTCGATACGTCGGAGTAACGGTTCACCACGGCCGGGTCCAGCAGCGCGAGCGTGAACGGATTGCGCGCGAGCACGGGAAGCTCCTTGAGCATCTTGCCGTCGATGGTCTGCGACAGCGTGGTCGTGTTGAACTGAATCTCCACCGCCGTGTCGGCCACGGTGATGGACTGGTTCACATCGCCGACGCGCAACGCCATGTTCACGGTCAAGTCGGACCGGACGAGGACCTGGACATTGTCCTTGACCGACGAGCCGAAGCCTTGACTGGCGGCGGTGACGCTATACGTTCCCGGCTCGACGTAGTCGAACAGGTATTGGCCACGCTCGTCGGTCGTGCGCACCGTGGAGACGCGAGTCGCCGTGTTCGTGAGAGTGACCGTCGCCTGCGGAATGGCGGAATTGGTGGCATCGCTGACGATGCCTTGCACGCGTCCGCGAAAGTCCTGCGCCTCGAGAGCGCATGCGAGAAGCGCGATACAGATTGGGTGCCTCACAGCAACCTCCCTTTCAAGAAGAATGACGCCATTGTATTAGGGCGCGGAGTGCGAAGCAACGGCTCCTCCACCGGGGAACCCACTCTGATAAAATTCGCGCCATGTTTGGGTCCATTCTCTTTGTTCTCGCCCTTGCCGCGCCGGCCATCGCCCAGGAGTTCCGCTCCACCATCACCGGACGCGTCCTCGACTCGCAAGGCGCCGTCGTCCCCGGCGCGAGCATCGTCGCCGTCCAAGTGGAAACCGCCGCGCGGCATGAGACCGTCACCGCGAACGACGGCCAGTACACGCTGCCATTCCTTCCTCCCGCCGCCTATCGAGTGACCGTGACCGCGGAGGGATTCAAGACGTACGTCCGTGAAGGATTGCGTCTCACCACCGGTGAGCGGATGGGGCTCGACGTCACGCTCGAGGTCGGGCAAGTGCGGGAGACCGTCACCGTTTCCGCCGAATCGCCGTTGCTCACCACCACCACGGCCAACACCGGACAAGTGATCACCGCGCGGCAGATCGAGAACATGCCGATGAATGGCCGCACTCCCCTGGTGCTGGCGCAACTGGCCTTCGGAGTGGTCCCGTCGTCGGACCCGCGTTTCTACCGTCCGTTCGACAATGCCGGTCCGTCGGAGTTCTCCATGGGCGGCGCGCCGGCGCGCGAGAACGAACTGCTGATCGACGGCGCGCCGGACACTTCGAGGAACAATCGCGTCGCCTACAATCCCCCCGTGGACGCGGTCGAAGAAGTGAAGGTGGACACGTTCCAATCCGACGCGGCGTACGGACATACCGGAGGCGGCACGGTGAACGTGGTGCTCAAGGGCGGGTCGAATTCGCTCCACGGCCGCGCCTACTTGTTCAATCAGGTCTCGAACCTTGCGGCCAGCCAGTTCTTCACCAACGCCGCCGGCCAGCCGAAACCGACCTTGCGTTACAACCAATGGGGCATCAACTCCGGAGGCCCTGTCATCGTGCCCAAGTTGCTCGACGGGCGCAACCGGGTCTTCTTCTACTTCACCTATGAAGGCATCCGCGACGCGTTACCCCGGCCCACGTTCTCCACCGTTCCCACGGCGGCGGAGCGCACGGGCAATCTGTCGGCGCTGCTGGCGCTGGGCGCCAACTACCAGATCTTCGATCCCGCCACCGGCGCTCGCGAAGGCGCCCGCATCCGCCGCCAGCCTTTCGCGGGCAACCTGATCCCCGCTTCCCGGATCTCGCCTGTGTCGCGCAACTTCCTCCCGTTCCTTCCACTTTCGAACACGGCAGGGCAGCGCGACGGACTGGACAACTTCACCACGTCCGCGACAGGTGAACGCAACTTCTTCAACAACGAACTCGGAAGGCTCGACATCGTATTCAGCGAGCGCCACAAGATGTTCTACAACTTCCGCTACAACGAGCGCTCCGGCAAGGGCTTCAACGACCTCGGCTACCGGGTGGGTGAAATCGCGGGCAGCAACGGCGGACGTTCGCGCACCAATCTCGGCACGATGTTCGACGACGTGTACACCTTGTCGCCGTCGATGGTGCTGAACACGCGGGCCAACTGGACCCGGTTCACCGAAGGCAGCACCAACTTCAGCGACGGTTTCGACATCGCGTCGATCGGCTTCCCCGGCGATCTGGCGCGGCACTCGCAGAAGCGGATACTGCCGCGCATCACATTCGACCGCTTCGCCAGCCTCGGCGACACCGGCGGGACGGACAACCCGCAAGACATCTTCCAGATCTTCACCAACCTCACCAAGATCCTCTCCAAACACAGCGTGAAGATGGGCGCCGACCTCCGGATGTACCGTGAAGCCGTGTCGAGCCTCGGCTACACCAGCGGCAGCTACTCGTTCGGATCGGCCTGGACGCGCGGTCCGCTCGACAACTCTCCCGCCGCGCCCCTCGGCCAGGACTTGGCGTCGTTCCTGCTCGGGCTCCCCACCGGCGGCTTCTGGGACATCAGCGCGTCGCGCATCAATCAGGCCGGCTACTACGCGTTGTTCCTGCAGGACGACTTCCGCGTGAGACCTGGCCTCACCCTGAATCTGGGCTTGCGATACGAACGCGACTTGCCCACTACCGAGCGTTACGACCGGTCGGTGAACGGCTTCGACTTCGCGGCGCCGCAACGGATCGACGCCGCGGCGCGCTCCGCTTACGCGGCCGCGCCCATTCCGGAGATCCGGTCAGCCGATTTCCGGGCGGTGGGCGGAGTGCTCCACGCCGGGCCCGGCCAGCGCAAGCTCTACGAAACCAACAGCCACTACTTCAGCCCGCGCTTCGGCTTCGCCTGGACGCCCCCGATGCTCGGCGGAAAGACCGTGGTTCGCGGCGGATTCGGCGTGTTCCTGTTCGCGCTCGGAACGTTGGGAACCAACCAACTCGGCTACTCGCAGCAGACCAACCTCGTCGCCTCGCTCGACGGCAATCTGACGCCATACGCCACGCTCGCCAACCCGTTCCCCAACGGCATCGAACAGCCGCCCGGCCGCGGCAACGGACTCGCCACCGATCTCGGCAAGGCGATCACCTATTACAACCCGCGTCCCTTGAATCCCTACTCGGCGCGCTGGAGCTCCTCCTTGCAACGCGAGCTTTCGCGGAATCTGGTGCTCGAGACGGGATACATGGGCAACCACGCGGTCCATCTGGACGTGACGCGCCAGCTCAATTTCGCGCCGGAGCAATATCTGAGCCGCCTGCCCACGCGCGACAACGATACGATCAACCGTTTGTCGGCGCTGGTCCCGAATCCGTTCCAGAACCTGATTCCGGGAACCACGCTGAACGGCGCGACCGTGGGCCGCTCCCAGTTGCTCCGGCCGTATCCGCACTTCACGGGCGTCACGCTGCAGGAGGATAACGACGGCAATTCCTACTTCCACATGTTCCAGACGCGCGTCGAGAAGCGCCTGTCTCATGGCCTGAGCCTGCTGGCCAACTACCAGTTCTCCAAGCTCATCGAGCGCCGCTCGCGCTTGAACGATTTCAGCGCGTTGGAGAAGCGGATCGCTGGCGAGGACAGGCCCCAGCGCATTGTAGGGTCTTTCAGCTACGACGTTCCGTTTGGCAAGTCGCGCTGGTATGGCGGCTGGAACCTGAACGTGATCTACACCTGGCAGCCGGGCGCGCCGCTCACGTGGGGCAATCTGATCTACCTGGGCGGTCCGTTGAACGTGGAGCCGCGTAACGTCGCGCGCGCCTTCGACACGGCGAGGTTCAACACCAACTCGGCGCAACAGCTCGCATCGAACGTGCGCTTCCTCCCGTCGCGCTTCGGCAACGCCCGTCAGGACGGCGCCAACAACTTCGACTACTCGGTGCTCAAGGACACCCGGCTGCTCGAGCACTTGAGGTTGCAGTACCGCTTCGAGGTGTTCAACGGCATGAACCACCCGACGTTCAATGCGCCCAACCTGGGCGCGGCGGCGTCGAACTTCGGAGCCATCACGCAGCAGGCGAACGTGAGCCGGCGCATCCAGATGGCTCTGCGGATGCTCTGGTAGCGTCGCGATACCCCCCGCAAGGTAAAATACGGCGAGTCCCGATGTCACTTCGCCGCTTCGCCGTCATGTCCGCGATCGCCGCCCTGCCGGCCACCGCGCAAAACGCGGTCGATCCTATCGATCGCGAGTTCTCTCAACAGGTGAAGCCGTTCCTGGCGTCCTACTGCATCTCCTGCCACGGCGGCGCGAACCCGGCCGCGCAGTTCGACTTGCGCCAGTATGCGTCCACTCGCGAAGTTGTCCGGGACCATCCGCGATGGTCGCTGCTCGCCGAGAAGCTGCGCTCCAACGAGATGCCTCCGAAGGGGCTGAAGCAGCCCACCGCGGCCGAGCGCCATCGGGCGATCGAGTGGGTGGAATCCATGCGCCAGCACGAAGCGCGCAAGAACGCCGGCGATCCCGGCCATGTGCTCGCGCGACGGCTGAGCAACGCCGAGTACGACTACTCCATTCGCGATCTCACCGGAGTCGACCTGCGCCCCACCCGCGAGTTCCCGGTCGATCCGCTCAACCCGGACGGCTTCGACAACTCGGGCGAATCGCTGGCGATGAGTCCGGCGCTGCTCTCCAAGTATCTGCAGGCGGCCCGCGAAATCGCCAACCATCTCGTGCTCCAGCCGGAGGGTTTTACCTTCGCTCCGCACCTCATGCTCGCCGAGACCGACCGCGAAAAGTACACCATCCAGCGGATCGTCGCGTTCTACGAACGCCAGCCCACCGGCTACGCCGAGTACTTCGAGGCCGCCTGGCGTTACAAGCATCGCGAGGCGCTGAAGAAGCCGGATCTCACGCTCGAGGCCATCGCCAAGGAAGCCAGGATCAGCGCCAAGTACCTGCCGATGGTGTGGGAGTTCCTCGAGAACAAAGAGGATGAAGCCGGACCCGTGGCCAAGATCCGCACCATGTGGCGCATGCTGCCCACGCCCGAACACGACCAGCCCGATCTGGTGCGCGAAGGCTGCGTCAAGATGCGCGACTACGTGCTCGAGATCCGCAAGCTCTCGATGCGCCACTTCGCCAGCCCTGTCGTGAAGGGTCTCAGCGGAACCTCGCAGCCGCTCATGAACTGGAAGCTGCGCGCCTATGCGTCGCACCGCCGCGACTTCGACCCCGCCGCGCTGAGGATGGAAGGCGAGCCTCCTCCCGCGCTGCCCTCGCAGAGCAAGATGGGCTTCTTCGACCGCTCCGCCGGCGAGGATGGCGTGGCGCTCCGCAACCGCGTGCTTTGGACGAAGGCCCGCTTCGGCCATCCGGATCTGATCGTCCCCGCCGGCGAGCGCCCCCGCTTCGAGGCCGCTCATGCCCGCTTCGCCAAGGTCTTCCCCGACGCCTTCCATATCAAGGAGCGCGGCCGCTTCTACCCGGACGATTCCGAGGACAAAGGCCGCCTGCTCTCGGCGGGATTCCACAATGTGATGGGCTACTTCCGCGACGACACGCCGCTGATCGAGTTGATCCTCGACGACGCGGGCCGTGCCGAGCTCGAACGCCTGTGGCTCGAGTTCGATTGCGTCGCCGATCACACCATCCGCACCTACACGCAGTTCTACTTCAACCAGAGCGGCGAGATCGACGGACGCGGCCGCGAATCCGGCAGCTTCCGCCCCGGCGACACCGGCATCGCGGCGGAAAAAGTCATTTTCGGAATTCGAGAACAGTATCTCGAGAAGGCCAAGGAGAGCGAGCCCGTCGCGCTCGACGCGATCCGAGAACACTTCCAGCGCGTGAACGACACCATCCGCATGGTGGAGAAGGCGCGCGCCGATGCCCAGCCCACACACCTGGACGCGCTGCTGCGCTTCGCCGCCCGCGCGTATCGAAGGCCGCTCACGATCGCCGAGCGCGACGATCTGCTCGCCTATTACAAGTCGACGCGAGAGAAGGGATCGGCGCACGAGGACGCCATGCGAGACTGCGTGGTGCTGGTGCTGATGTCGCCGACGTTCTGCTACCGGCTGGATGCCGTGGAGATCAGCGCCGCGCCGGCCCCTGCGCCCACGGTCGCACCGCGATCGCGCAGGGCGCCGGTCAAGGCCGCCGCCGTTCCGCCCGCTCCCCGCACGCAACCGCTGCCCGATCACGCGCTCGCCAGCCGTCTCAGCTACTTCCTCTGGTCGAGCATCCCCGACGCCGAACTGACCGCCAAAGCCGCTTCCGGCGATCTGCGCAAGCCGGAAGAACTGCAAGCCCAGGTGAAGCGCATGTTGAAGGACAAGCGCTCCATCGCGCTCGCCACCGAGTTCGCGGGCAACTGGCTCGGCTACCGCCGCTTCCCCGATCACAATAGCGTCGACCGCCAGCGCTTCCCGATGTTCACCGACGCGTTGCGCCTGGCGATGTTCGAAGAGCCCATCCGCCTGATCGACGACGCGATCCGCAACGACCGTTCGGCGCTCGACCTCATCTACGGCACGCACACCTTCGTCAACTCCGCGCTCGCCCGCCACTACGAGATGGAGACCATCCGCCCCAAACCCGGCGAATGGAAACTGGTGAGCGATGCGCGGCCGTTCGGGCGCGGCGGACTGCTTCCCATGGCGGTGTTCCTCACGGCGAACTCGCCGGGCCTGCGCACCAGCCCGGTGAAACGCGGATATTGGGTCGCTCGCAAGGTGCTCGGCGAGGTGATTCCGCCGCCTCCACCCTCCGTGCCGGAACTGCCGGGCGACGAGTCGAAGATGGACCTGCCGCTACGCCAGATGCTCGCCAGGCATCGCGACAATCCGAGCTGCGCCGGCTGCCACGCGCGATTCGATTCGTTCGGGCTGGCGTTCGAGAATTTCGGACCCGTCGGCGACCGCCGCACCGTGGATCTGGCCGGCCGCAAGGTGGACACAGCGGCGGACTTCCCGGGTGGCGTGCAAGGCGCCGGACTCGAGGGGCTGGTCGCCTACATCAAGGCGCACCGGGAGAAGGATTATGTCGACAATCTCTGCCGCAAACTCCTGGTGTATGCTTTAGGACGAGGCCTTCTGCTATCGGACGAACCGGAGCTGGAGAAGATGCGCTCGGCCTTCGTGTCCAGCGGCTATCGCATCTCCAAGCTGGTGGAATCGATCGCCAACATGCCTCAATTTTCCAATCAACGCAACCCGCGTTACGTCAGCCAGAAAGGGGACCACTGATGCCCGCCCGCGAACCTCTTGCCGCGAAAATCTCCCGCCGCGCCGTTCTGCGCGGAGCCGGAGTCACGGTGGGTCTGCCATGGCTGGAATCGCTACAAGCAGCCGCCGCGCCGGCGTATCCGAAGCGGTTCGCCGCGCTGTTCATGGGCTGCGGCGTGAATGAGGATCACTGGTCGGCGGAAGGCTCCGGCGAGTCGATGAAGCTGAGCAAGACGCTCTCGCCGCTCGAGCCTCTGAAGAAGAAGATCAATGTCCTGCACGGGCTCTACATCAAGCCGGCGACGGGGCAAGGAATTCACCCGGCGCAGACCGGCGCGCTGCTCTCCGGCGCGGCGATCCAGCGGGGTCCCATCCTCCGCGCGGGCACTACCATCGATCAGATGATCGCCAGCCGCATCGGCCAGGATACCGCGCAGCCCAGCATGGTGCTCGCGTGCGAGCAGCCGCTCACCGGCTATCATGAGACCAACTTCTCGATGGCGTACAGTTCCCACATCTCGTGGGAAAGCGCCGAATCGCCCGTGCCGAGCGAAGTCTACCCGTCGCTCGCGTTCGACAACCTGTTCGAAAACCGCGGCCTGTTGCGCAATTCGAGCATCCTCGACCGCGTCCGCGCCAGCGCCGAAACGTTCGGACGCAAGGTAAGCGCCGCCGACAAGACCAAGATCGACGAGTACCTCACCAGCGTGCGCGAAGTGGAAAAGCGCGTGGAGCGGATGCGGATCGACAAGCACCGCGCCGACGAAAGCGCCAAGGGCACGAACAAGCCGGCCATCGCGATGGACCGGCCCGCCAACGGGCTCCCCGAGGATCTGCGCGAACATGCGCGCCTGATGTGCGACATTGTGGCGCTGGGCTTCCAGACCGACCGCACGCGCGTGGCGACGCTGCTCATCTCCAACGATCTTTCGGCGCAGATCTATCCGTTCCTGCAAGTGCGTGAAGGGCACCACTCCGCGTCGCACTACAACCTGTCGGACGGCTACGAACGTATCTCGCGCTTCCACGTGAGCCAACTTGCGTACTTGGCTTCCAAGCTCGACGCAATGCCGGAGGGCGAGGGCACGGTGCTCGACAACTCGTGCCTGCTGTTCCTGTCGAACCTGTGGTCGGGGCGCAAGCACGACAACACGCGCCTGCCGGTGGTGATGGCGGGCGGCTTGGGCGGATCGCTGCAAACCGGCCGAGTGCTCGACTATTTGGGCGCGGGCGAAGAGAGTCGCAAGATGTGCAGCTTGTACCTCTCGATCATGGACCGCATGGGGATCAAGCTGGATCGCTTCGGCGACGCGGAGACCCGGCTGGAGAAGCTGTAACCTCGATTCGGAGCAGGGGGTGTAGCGGAAACTAGCGGAAACGGACCCTAGCGGGTCTTTGTGAGTGACGTTGCTCCGCTCACTTGCTCCTCTACTTTTGCTCACCGCCGCGATCGGGGCGTTTCTCCACGATCCCTTGACGCAGGGTCATTGGATCTGGGATCCCGATGTCGTCAACCAGGTCCTCGTATGGTTCGACCTCCAGGCGCGGCTCTGGCATCGCGGCGAATGGCCGCTGTGGGATCCCTATCTCTGGATGGGGCAGCCCCTCTTCGGACAGGTGCAACCCGGCGCCGCATATCCGCTCAACTGGTTGTTGTTTGCGTCGCCGTTGGATGGCGGGCATCTTCGGGATGCGGCGCCGAAGGCCTACTTTCTCGCGATCCACTGGATGACCGCGGCCAGCGGGTATGTCCTGTTGCGCGGAGTGGGACGGTCGCGTACGGCCGCGGCGATGGGTGGATGCGTCTGGAGCGTCACTGGATTAGTGGGGACCACGGCGTGGCCGCAGTGGTTGAACGGCGCGGTCTGGGCGCCGCTCGTCATCCATCATTTGCTCCGGGCGGCACGGCCCGATGGCCTGGCGCGAGCCGCCGCGGCCGGAGCGATGGCGGGTATAGGTTGGCTGGCCGGACACCATCAGATTCCGCTGCTCACTATGTTCGCTGGAGTGGGGCTGATCGCAGGAGAGGCATGGCGCGGGCGGCGGGTTCGCGCCGCGGCTTCCGTCGCAATCTTCGCGTCAATGGCCTTCGCCGTGGGCGCGGCGCAGATTCTCCCGGCGATCGAATATGGGTGGGAGTCGGTGCGGTGGGTCGGACTCGAAAGGCCGGTGAGCGCCGCCGGGAGGGTTCCCTACGAGGCTCATCGGAAGCTGTCGCTACCGCCGTCGTCGATCGCAGGTTTCGTGCTGCCGGAACCGCAACGCGTCGTCGACCCTTTCTGCGGCGTTGTCGTGATGTCGATGGCGGCAGTCGGCCTCGCGACGCGGTGGCGATCATGGCGGTTGCGGACCGTCACGGCGCTGGGCGGCGTGGCGCTGCTCTACGCGCTAGGCGGCTACACTCCCCTGCAGCGAACCCGATAGGCTGGCGCCTCGCCAGGTGCATCGATGCTATATGATTATATATATGAAATCCATATTGATTCAGGTCGACGACAGCGTTTACGACCTGCTCAATAAGATCGCGCCGCCGGCTGAGCGCAAACGGGCGGATTTCATCAGGCGAGCGGTGCTCAAGGCAATCATGGAGGCGGAGGAAGTTCGGACCAGGGAAGCGTACCGTCGTATGCCCGACTCCGAAGAGGAAGCGGACGACTGGTCGAACGCGGAGGAGTTCGCGCTATGAAGCAGTACGAGATCTGGTGGGCTGACCTTCCTCAACCCGCCGGCCGACGGCCGGTCGTGCTCCTGAGTCGCGACAGTGCATACTCGTACCTCAACAAGTTCCTGGTTGCTGAGATTACTACTACGGTACGGGGCATCGCGCAGGAGGTGGGGTTGGGCAAAGGGGAGGGACTCTCGAATCCCTGCGCCGTGAACTGCGACAACTTGCGGACTGTGAGCCGAAGCGCCTTGACCGGGAAGGCGGGCGCGCTTCCGGCGGCCCGGCGCCTCGAGTTGAAACGGGCGGTAGGGCATGCGCTCGGTTGGGTGGAGTTGATCGAGGCAAAGTAGCTGGCGCCGCCCGGAATGGCGCGCTACCTAGAAGCCATGCGCGACATCTCCAGACGCGAGTGGTTCCGCCGGGCTCTGGCCCTGCCCGCCGGCGCTTGGCTCGCCCGGTACGAAGCCCTCGCCCAGCCGCATCGCGGCAAGACGAAAATCACTGCGATCCGGGCGATGCAGATGCAGATCCAGAACCTCGCCGGCAATTGCCTGATCAAGATCGAGACCGTTAGAGTGAGTTATAGTGAGTTATAGTGAGTTATAGATATGCTTCGCGGATCGCCTCTCTTACCGCTTGCCGGATGAGTTCCGCGCGCGCGACGTCTCGACGAAAGTCCGCGCAAGAGGTCGCTCGAGGCCGCCGGAGCTTGGGGACGGAACGGGGGCATCACTGTCGTCACGGTCCGGCGGAACGCATGAGCCTATTGGTTACGCTTCCCGCGAGGCGGCGAACGAAGGCTGCGTGCTCGGGCGAGCGGCTGCCCTTCTCGACAGCGGTGCGCACGGAGCGCTTCGCATTCCACAGTGCCTCCGGATCGAGCCACAGCCCGGGAAAAACCAGCGAACGGAGCAGCCCGTCTTCACCCGGCTTGATCTCCCGGTAGCGGCCCCGCGCCAGTTGACGCCACAGGATCTGCCGGGGCTGCAACAGGACGGTGATGTATTCGCCGACGCCGGATTGGCGATAAAGGTCGAGT
>SYLY01000209.1 GCA_005808475.1 Acidobacteriota bacterium | reverse complement strand
GCACGCGGTTGTTGCCCGTGTCGGCGACGAATAGACGTCCGTTCTGGATCCAGACCCCCTGCGGACCGCGCATCGAACTCGCCGTCGGGATGCCGCCCTGGCCGTTGTTGACCAGATTGCGCGTGAAGTCGGGCTGTCCCAGCACCACGTTGGCGGGCGCGTTGTTCGACTGCGGAATCGCGTTCCAGATCACTACGCGGTTGTTGTCGGTGTCGGCCACGGCAAGCGTCGTGCCATCGGTGGCGATGCCGGTGGGTGTTCGCAGGTTCGCGGGGGAGGGAACCCGGAAGTCGCCTTTGTCGAAGTCGGTTTGGCCGAGCACGACATCCGCCAGGCCGCCACAAATCGGGCAGCGGCCCTGGTCCTCCCGGATCGCGTCGGTGACGCCCGGAAGCTTCCGCGAGAAGTTCCGGTAGATCATCACACGGTTGTTCACGGGAGTGGCCCCGAGTTTGTTCGAGTCCACGACGAAAAGCGTATCGTTGGCATAGGCCACGCCATGCGGACCGCCGAGGATGCCCTGGGCAGTCCCGGGGTTCGCCGTGGTAAACGTAGACTGGCCAACGACCAGCCGGGCGGCTTGGCCCGTGGTGAACGACATTTCGGCGGGCCACGCGGAGGCGGCGGCCATGAGGAGAACGAAGGCGTACTTCATGTGTCGGAGTCGAGATCCCTGAACGCGCGGGAGCGCGGATGGAGGCTTTTCAATTATATCAGGGGAGGGGACGCACCCCCGCATGGTACGGTTTCATTCATGATGCGAGTCGAACGCGTCTCCGGCGTCCTGGTGGCGGGCAACATCTCCCACGACATCCTCGTCCGCCCCGTGGACGAGTTCCGCTGGGGAACCAATACCTGGGTGGAGGAGTTCGCCGAGGAAATGGGCGGCAACGCCAGCAATTGCTCGTTCGCGCTCGGCACGCTCGGCGTTCCGGCGCGGCTGCTGGGCATGGTGGGGCCGGATGCGCGAGGAGACGCGATTCTCGACAAACTGCGCGACGGGGGCGTGGATACGGCGGCGGTCCAGCGATCGCGCCAGCCGACTACCACCACCATCTGCGTCACCAATTCCAAGGGCGACCGCCTCTTTTTCCAACGGCCCGGATCGAGCCTGGAGGCGTTCGCCGAACCCGCCGAGTTCATCCCCGCGCTGATTCAGGGGCTCTCGCACTACCACCAGGCCAACCTGTACTCGCTGCCGAACCTGCGCCGCGATCCCTCCGGTCCGATGAAGCGGGCGAAGGCGGCGGGGCTGACGGTTTCGGTGGACACCGGGTGGGCCGCCGACGGGCGTTGGATGGAGACGCTCGCGCCGGCGCTGCCCCACACCGATCTGCTTTTCGTGAATCAGGACGAAGCGCGCATGCTCACCGGAAGCGAGGAGCCGGAGCGCGTGGCGGAGGTTCTGCGCGGTCACGGAGCGTCGGGAATCGTCCTCAAACTGGGCGCGCGCGGCTGCGCTGTATTTCATGAAGCGGATTGGTTCGAAGCGCCCGGTTTTGCGGTGAAGGCCGTGGATACCACCGGAGCGGGCGACTGCTTCGCGGCGGGATTCCTCGCCGCTCTGCATCGCGGCCACGACTATCCGTACGCGGCGCGATTCGCCAACGCCGCGGGCGCCCTGGCCGTGACCACCTTAGGCGCCACCACGGGGATTCGCCCGTGGAGCGCTACCCTCGCTTGGATGGAGGCCTTTCCGCCGATGTAGAGGAGGGGATACCGTACCGGCCGGATATTGCATAACTATTGCAATTCCAAGGGCGAAGCCCTGGTACCTTGATCCTTGGGACTCCTCCTCTCATGACTAAACCCGACACAATCAACTGGTCTACATTGATCGCGTTCACGCTCTTTCATATCGGATCCGTCGTGGCGCTGTTCCACGTGGATTGGACCGCCATCGCCGTCGCCGCCGTCATTTATTGGACTTCGCTGAGCTGGGGTATCGGAATGGGCTACCACCGCCTGCTGACGCACCGGTCGTACGTCGTGCCGAAGCCTCTCGAATACTTCCTGACCGTTTTCGGAACCCTCGCGCTCGAGGGTGGACCGATCTCCTGGGTGGGCATCCATCGCATTCATCATCAGAATTCCGACAAGGAAGGCGATCCGCACAGCCCGCGCGATGGCGCGTGGTGGGCGCATCTGTTTTGGATGATCCTGGGTCAAGCCGAACACAACAACACCGGGGAATGGGCTCGTTACACGCCGGACCTGGGCAAGGATCCGGTGCACCGCTGGCTCAACACCTATCACTATGTCCCGCTCGCCGTGCTGGGCGTGCTGCTCTATGCGATCGGCGGCTACACGTGGGTCCTGTGGGGCGTATTCTTCCGCGTGAGCGCGGGACAGCACGCCACTTGGCTGGTCAATTCGGCCACTCACATGTGGGGCGCGCGCCGGTTCAACACGCGCGACATGTCCCGGAACAACTGGTGGGTGGGTTTGATCACGTTCGGCGAAGGCTGGCACAACAACCACCATGCGCACCCGAACTCGGCGCGCCACGGGCTGGCCTGGTACGAAATCGACGTCACCTACTACTCCATCCGTCTGCTCGAGATCCTCGGCATCGCCAAGAAGGTGAAGGTCGCGGCGGTGGATCAGCCGATGCGGTATCAGGAAGCGGCGTAGTCCCGCTTCGCCCGAACGCGCCATACTGTCTAGATGGTGTGGCACGGCCATTCCAAATCGACGGGTTTGTTCATCGCGCTCGGGTCGGGGGTGGTGGCGCTTGCCGTCGCCCTGCAGGTCGGCTGGATCGTGATCAACTGGCGCGCCGGGGTCCTACTGGTCCTCGGCGTCCTCGTTTTCGGTCTCATCATCACCGGGGTGGTTCTGAATACGGTGTTCCTGGTGCGCGAAATCCGCAGGAACGAGCAGCATAATGCCTTCATCAACGCGGTGACGCACGAACTGAAGACGCCGGTCGCCTCGATCCGCCTGTATCTCGAGACCATGCAGACGCGGCAGGTGGACGAGGTCAAGCGCAAGCAGTTCCAGCAGGTGATGATCGAGGATTGCGACCGCTTGTTGCACACCATCGATCAAGTGCTGCGAGCGGGCCAGGCGGGCGCCTCGACCAAGAAGATCGCCGGCTCGCCCGTGAATCTCGCCGAGACGGTGCGCGACTGCGTTTCGCTCGCCCGCACGCGGCACCATCTGGGCGAGTCCGCCCTGCACTTTTCCGACGCGAGTTCCGGCTCGGCGGTGGTGCTCGGCGCCGAGGACGAACTCCGCACGGCGATCGCCAACCTCATTGACAACGCCGTGAAGTACTCCGGCGGCGCGGTGGACGTGTCGGTGGAACTGGCGCCCGACACGGCGGGCAATCTCCTGCTCCGGGTCCGGGATCGTGGCATCGGAATCGCCGATGGCGAACTGCGCAACGTCTTCAAGCGGTTCTACCGGATTCAGAACGCCGTGGGACGCGTGAAGGGAACCGGGCTCGGCCTGTTCATCGTCAACGCGGTGGCCAAGCGCCACGGCGGCCGCGTATTCGCCGAAAGCGACGGCCAGGGACGGGGCAGCACCTTCACGTTGCAACTCCCGATGGCCCCTCGAGCCTGATGGCGCGGATCCTGGTGGTGGAAGACGAGGCGCACCTCGCCGAAGGGCTGCGCTTCAACCTCGAAGCCGAGGGTCACGAAGTCGCCGTCGCCGAGACGGGCGACCAGGGCTTCGAAGCCGCGTCCGCCGATCCGCCGTTCGATCTGGTGGTGCTCGACGTGATGCTGCCCGGAATGAGCGGCTTCGACGTCGCCGACTGTCTCCGCCGGGACGGACGGTTCATGCCGATTCTGATGCTGACCGCCCGCGGCCGCGCCGAGGACATCCTGCGCGGTTTCGAAGTGGGCGCCGACGACTATCTCGCCAAGCCGTT
>SYLY01000208.1 GCA_005808475.1 Acidobacteriota bacterium | reverse complement strand
GGCAATCCTGCCAACATTTGATCCGCATGCGCGATGGACATGCGCCAATCCAATCAGAGTCCACAGCGGCGCGCCACCAAATTCATTCCATCTCCTTGCCCTCAAACTTCATTCCACCCTCCTTGTCGAGGGCCATGGGCATCTGTACATCGAGAATTGCCAGATGATAGCCTTCCCCCGAGCCTTGAGCACGGCGCAGCTCCCTGATCGCCGCATCGCCGTCGCCGACTCCAACACTCGTCAGGCCGATGCCTCCCAGGTAATGGTGCAAAATCTTGCGATTAGTCTCGTTGTCGTCCGCGACGAGAACTCGAAGCCCCTTCGGCAATGGCGCCACGATAGACATTTCCTGCGGCATATCGACGACAGACAAACTGACGGTAAACCAGAAATTCGATCCCTTGCCTATTTCGCTCTCGACTCCGATCCTGCCCCCCATCAGTTCGACAAGTTGCTTGCAGATGACCAGACCCAGGCCCGTGCCACCGAACCGGCGCGTGGTTGAGCCATCCGCCTGTGTGAACGCTTGAAATAATTTGGGAAGCGCCTCGGCCGACACCCCGATCCCCGTGTCGCGAATCTCGAAGCGCAGTTCACCATTCCCCGTTGACCCGGCGCTGACACTGACAGCCACCTCCCCTCGTTCGGTGAATTTGATGGCGTTGCCGATCAGGTTCAACAGCACCTGACGAAACCTGGTTGGATCACCCATGAAATGCTGTTTGACGTCATTGGTAATCAGGCATGAGAGCTCAATCTTCTTCTCCAATGCCCGCGCACCCAGCAACTCCACGC
Organism: Acidobacteriota bacterium; assembly: GCA_005808475.1. Taxonomy (GTDB): domain Bacteria; phylum Acidobacteriota; class Terriglobia; order Bryobacterales; family Bryobacteraceae; genus SYLY01. The sequence continues at coordinate 12,441 of SYLY01000208.1, read as the reverse complement.
TGCTTTCCACCACTTCACGAAGATCAAACGGTATCTTCTCGAAGGTCAGTTTGCCCGCCTCGATCTTTGAGAAATCCAGAATGTCGCTCAGAATGGTGAGCAACGCTTCCGAGCTTGAGCAGATGGTGCGAGCAAAATCACGTTGTTCCTCGGTCAGCGCGGTATCCAGAAGCAGATTCGACATTCCTATGATTCCATTCATCGGCGTCCGGATCTCGTGGCTGGTCTGCGCCAACAGTTGGCTCTTCAACGCTACGGTCTTTCGAGCCTCTTCTACCGAGTTCGCCAGCGTCTGGTTCTCCGAATACAGGGACGACGCGAAGTGCTCCAAATTGATGCGCGCTTCCTTCAGCGCCGTGATGTCCTTGCCGGACCACACGATGACCGGCTCCTCCCGCGGCGTCGTCACAGACCACAGAATCCACCGCGCCCCGCCGCTGGCATCCAGCATCCGCACCACGATCTGGCTGCTGGCCGGACTGGTGTGGAGCTTCTCCACGGCGGAAGTAACGGCGGCGCGATCCTCCTCGAGGACGAGGTCCAACAGCCGGACTTCGCCGAGTTGCGAGTCCTTGTACCCGAGCACCCGCTCCCATGCCGGATTGCTCTTGCGGATGCGCCCGTCCAGCCGCGTGACGCACATCAGATCGGGGGTTTCCGCGAACAGAAGACGTACGTCCCGGTCCCCGCGCGGGATGCGCCGGTGTCTGCGGAACCAAGCGGCGCCCGCCACCAATAACGCCGAGATCGCGGCAAGCGCGGATGGCACGGCCCAAGTGGGAGCGGTGACGCTGGCAGCGAGAATGGCGAACGGAGAGAGGCTCACGAATCAGTACGCTCGGAAGTACTGATGGTACTACATCCAAGGGGCTAGCGCCTAGCCGAGCAACGCTGCGATTCGGCCGGGGTCGTTGGGAACCACCACCGGCCGGTTGCCGAACAAAGCCTCGATCGCGGAGCCGCCGGGATCGGTCAATTGGCCGGTATGGTACTTGTAAATGTAGTCCGGGTCCTTGAGTACGTTACCCGTTAGAACCGCGATCACATCGGCGTCGCGGTCGATCACACCCGCGCCGGTCAGCTTTCTGATCCCGGCAAGCGTGGCGGCGGACGCCGGTTCGCATCCGATCCCGCACAGCCCGATCACCGCCTTCGCGTCGGCGATCTCTTTCTCCCCGGCCTCTTCCGTAAGCCCGCCGGAAACGGCAACCTCCTGCCAAGCCTTGGGCCACGACACCGGATCGCCGATCTTTATCGCGGTGGCGAGCGTTTCCGGATGCTCCACCGCGTGGAACGAATCCCGCGAAGGATCCTTCATGAAGTGGTGGAACGGGGACGCGCCCTCCGCCTTAATGACCGCCAGTTTCGGGATGCGGCCGATGAAGCCGCAGTCGCGGAGCTCGCGCAGAGCCTTCCCGAAAGCCGATACGTTGCCGAGATTGCCGCCCGGCAACACGATCCAGTCGGGCGGATTCCAGTCGCGCTGATCCATCATTTCGACGACGATCGACTTCTGCCCCTCGATCCGGAACGGGTTGATCGAGTTCAATAAATAGATGCCCAGCCGCTCCGCCAACACGCGGACCAGCTTGAGAATCTGGTCGAAGTTCGCCTCCACCTGAAAGGTGAGCGCGCCGTATTCGAGCGCCTGCGCCAGCTTCCCATAGCTGATGTTGCCGTGCGGAATGAAGATCACCGCCTGCAATCCGCCCGCCGCGGCGTACGCCGCCATCGACGCGGACGTGTTTCCCGTGGACACGCAAGCCACGCGCCGCATTCCCAGCCTGCGCGCCTGAGCGGCCCCGCAGGTCATGCCGTTGTCCTTGAACGAACCGGTGGGATTGAAGCCCTGGTGCTTGAACGTCAGGCGCCGCAACCCGCCATACTCGGCCGCGCGGGGAGCGTCCAGCAGCGGCGTGCAGCCTTCACGCAGTGTGATCGCGTGAGCGGGATCGTCCAGAAACGGGATGATCTCGCGGTAGCGCCACACCCCGCTCTGATCGAGCGGGTGGTTGCTCATCCGGCGCTGCCGCCACAGTTGGCGAAGACCTCCAGCGTCGATCCGGGAGAAGTCGTAGGAAACCTCCAGAAGTCCGCCGCATTTCGGGCAGTTGTAAAGAACATCGGTGACGGAATAGCGCGTGCGGCAGGCGCGCTCGAAACAGATCAACTCGGCGGACATGAATCTTTCAGTATAAGGGCGGCCCTGCCGGACAGGGCTCCGAACGGCGCCGGAGCAGGGTCGTTCGCGGCGCGGCCGTATACTAGCCGCTGTGAGAGCAGTGTACTTGGAAAACGGCGGAGTGGAAGTCCGGCCGGAGCCGGAGCCGCGGCGCGACGAGGGCTGGGCGGTGGTCCGAGTCCTGCTGGCCGGGATCTGCAACACCGATCTCGAACTACGGCGTGGTTACTACGGGTTCGCGGGAACGCCCGGCCACGAGTTCGCCGGCGAAGTGGTGGACGGCGGCCCCGCATGGCTCGGCAAGCGCGTCGTGGGCGAGATCAATATCGGCTGCCGCGACCTCGGCTGGCCGGACGTCTGCGCGGCCTGCGCGGCCGGCCACAACCGCCATTGCACCCGCCGGAGCGTGCTCGGTATCGTGCGTCATCCCGGTGCGTTCGCCGAATTCCTCACCCTGCCCGAGCGCAACCTCTGGCAAGTCCCGGACAACGTCTCCACCGAACATGCGATCTTCTGCGAGCCGCTGGCGGCCGCCCTCCGCCTCACCGCGCAAACGCCGGTCGGCGCCGGCGGCGAGGTGGCGGTGCTCGGCGACGGCAAGCTCGGCCTGCTGATCGCGCAGGCGCTGCGCGCTAAAGGGGCTGACGTGACGCTGTTCGGCCGCCATCCCGGGAAGATGCGGATCGCTCGGGGCGTTCGCGGGATCGTGGGCCGCGACACGCTGCCGGAGCGCCAGTTCCCCGTGGTGGTGGACGCCACCGGCACGGCCGAAGGATTGCGCGCGGCGGTCGCGATGACACGGCCGCAAGGAGTGCTTGTCATGAAGTCGACGGTGCACGGGGCCGTGGAGATCGACACCGCGCCCGTGATCGTCAACGAGCTCACGCTGATCGGCTCGCGCTGCGGCGACTTCGGTCCCGCGCTCGCGATGCTCGCCGCCGGCCAGTTGAATCTGGACCCGATGCTGTCGGATCAGTTCGATCTGGCCGATGCTCCGCGCGCGTTCGACCGGGCGGCGGAGAAGGGCGTGCTCAAGGTTCTGCTGCGGCCGTGAACGGCTCGCCGGCTACGATGAAGGGATGAGATTCGCACTCTTACTCCTCGCGGCAGCCACGGTCGCCGCCGCGCAGCCCGGACCCGTCATGCAGTCCATCCTGCCTCGCCTGGAATCGGCGCGCCTGAATCTGGTCGAAACCGCCGAACTGTTCTCCGAAGCCGACTACTCCTTCAAGCTCACGCCCGCGCAGCGAACCGTCGCCGGCTGGTTCGAGCACACCATCGAAATGAACTTCGGCTCCTGCGCGAGCCTCCACTCCACTCCCGGCCCCGACCCGCTGAAGTACAAGGGCGTCACCTCCAAGGCCGAACTCGTCTCCGGCCTGAAAGCCTCGTTCGACTACTGCGCGGAGGGCTTCAAGAGCATGACCGACGAGAAAGCCGCGGCGCCGCGGAAGGTGGGCAAGCGCGACGTCTATCCCGTGAACACGATGATCGGGCTGCTGATCAACTGGAACGAGCACTACGGCAATCTGGTCGGCTACATGCGCACCAGGGGATTCGTTCCGCCCACCACCGCTCGCGCCCAGAAGGCCAAAAAATAGGCGTTTATAGGGTGTTCGCCGCTGTCAGCGGCTTCTGGCGGATCTCCATGCAGCCACGTCCGGTGGGTAGCACCTTGCCCGGATTCAACCGGCATTCAGGATCGAACAGGTTCTTGAACCCCTGGATCATGTCGAGCGACGCAGGCGGGAACAGGTGGTCCATGAGCTCCATCTTCTCCATCCCGACGCCGTGCTCGCCGGTGATCGAGCCGCCCACCGAAATGCAGAAGTTCAGGATCTCGTCGCCCGCCGCCTTTGCCTTCTCCGTGTCACCCGGCTTGCGCGCGTCGAAAAGGATGATCGGGTGGAGATTGCCGTCGCCCGCGTGGAAGATGTTGCTGATGCTGAGGCCGTACCGCTCCGACACGCCGCGGATGAAGTCGAGCGTGGGAGCGATCTTGGTTCGCGGCACCACGCCATCCTGCACGTAGTAGAACGGACTGACGCGGCCCACCGCTCCGAACGCGTTCTTGCGGCCCTTCCACAGCAGGTCGCGCTCCTCCGCCGATTTCGCGACGCGAAACTCCCGCGCGTTGCATGACAAGCAGGCTTCGCGCACCTGTTCCACCTGCTCCTCCACCTGCTCGGTCAACCCCTCGAGCTCGATCAGCAGCACCGCCTCGGCGTCCATCGGGTAGCCGGCGTGGGTCGCCTCTTCCACCATGCGAAGCATCACGCCGTCGAGCATTTCCACCGCGGCGGGCGTGATGGACCGCGCCGTGATCTCGGCCACGGTGCGCCCGCAATCGGCCGCCGACGCATAGATCGCCAGGATCGTCTTCACCGCCTCCGGCTGGCGCATCAGGCGAACCGTGATTTCGGTGACGAACGCCATGGTGCCCTCCGAGCCGGTGAACAGCCCCGTCAGATCGTAGCCCGGCGCGTCCACCGCCTTCCCTCCCGTGCGCACGATCGACCCGTCCATCATCACCATCTCGAGCCCGAGCACGTGATTCGTCGTCACTCCGTAGATGAGCGTATGCGGACCGCCGGCGTTCTCGGCCACGTTGCCGCCGATCGTGCAAGCGCGTTGGCTCGACGGATCGGGCGCGTAGAAGAACTTGTCGCCCTGCACGGCGAGCGTGATGTCCAGATTGACGACTCCCGGTTGCAGCACCGCCCGCTCGTTGGCCAAGTCGATCTCGAGGATCCGGTTCATCCGCGCGAACGACACCATGACGCCGCCCGCCCGGGGAATGGCGCCGCCGCTCAGGCCCGTGCCCGCGCCGCGTCCGGTGATCGCCAAAGCGTGCCGTCCAGTGATCTTGACGATCTCCGCCACATCCGCCGTCGCCAGCGGGAACACCACCATCTCCGGGCGATGCTTGTCGACCCCGCCGTCGTACTCGTAGAGGACCAGATCCTCCGGCTTGTCGAGCACATTGCGCTGACCGAGCCGTGCGAGCAATTCCGCCTTGGCCGCCGCTGGAATCATAACAGCGCCTTCACGGCCCGAATCATGTCGTCCTCTTTCCATTCGGCCCCGATGATCTTCTGCCGGACCTTGCCTTCCTTGTCGATCACGTAGGTCTCGGGAATCCGGTACGTCCCGAAAGAATCCGACAGCGACTTGGAAGCGTCGCGCAGGGTGAGGAAGCTCACGCTGAAGCGCTTCAGAAACGCCTTGTACTTCTCTTCCTTCTGATCGATGCTGACGCCCAGCACCACCACTCCCTGATCCCGCATCTTGCGGTGCAGCGCCTCGAGCTCCGGCGTCTCGCGGATGCACGGCTGGCACCAGGTGGCCCAAAAATTCAGAACCAGCACCTTGCCGCCGAAGTCGGCGCGCGTCAGCGTCATGCCGTTGTCGGCCTTGACGCTGAAGTCGGGCGCCATGTCGCCCACGCCCGTCACGCGTTCCCGGGTCACGTCCCACAACACCACACCCAGGACGCCGAGGGCGCCCGCCATCGCCATTTGCAAGATCTTGTCCGTGCTCAAATCAGTATTCTAGCCTAGTAGGGAATCCCGGCCACCGGCTTGGGCATCTCAAATACAGTCCCCATGCTCATCACGCGCAAGGCCGAGTTCTCGGCATCCCACGCCTGCCATCGCGCGGATTGGACCGCCGAACGGAACCGCGAGGTTTACGGCGCCGCTTCCAACCCCCGCGGTCACGGCCACAACTACCAGATCGAAGTCACCCTCGAGGGCGAGCCCGATCCGGTCACGGGCATGGTGTTCGACCTGAAGACTCTCAAGGACGTGATCAACGACGAGGTTGTCGAGCCGTTCGACCACCGGTTCCTCAACCACGAAGTGCCGCCGTTCGACCGTGTCGTGCCGACGCCGGAGAACATCGCCGCCGAAATCTGGCGCCGTCTCGAGCGCCGTTTCTCCTCTCCCCCGGGCCCCCGCCTGGCCAACGTGAGGCTGTGGGAAACGGCCGATCTGTTCGTCGACTACTCGGGGCCCTCGCGATGACCTCGGTGACGCGCGTTTACCGGTTCGCGGCCTCTCACCGCCTGCATTCGCCGCTGTTGAGCGACGAGCGGAACCGCGAGGTATACGGCAAGTGCGACAACCCGTACGGCCATGGACACGACTACGTTCTCCAGGTTGGCGTCTCCGGAGCCGTGCCGGAAACGGGCGTGCTCTGCAACGTCGAGGCGCTCGATGGATACGTCGAGGATAAATTGCTCCGTTGGGTGCGCGACCGGAATCTGAACGACTGGGAAGAGTTCGGCGCCGTGGTGCCGACCACGGAGAATCTCGCCATGGTCGCGTTGCGGCGGCTCAGCGACGGCTGGCGGGAGAGCTTCCCGGCAGGCCCCTGCTTGGCGCGCGTGCGAATCCTCGAAACGGAGAGAAACTCGGTGGAGTGCGGACTATGAAGCGAAAGGCAGCCCCGGAAATCGTGCAGCCGGAGCGGGACAAAGACACGATCGCGGGCAAGCTGGAAGACGTGCTTCGCGGACTCGGCGAGAACCCCGGCCGCGACGGCCTGCTCCGGACGCCGGAGAGAGCCGAAAAGGCGCTCCAGTTCCTCACCAGCGGCTATGCGGTGGACCTGAGCCGCACGGTCAACGGCGCGCTGTTCGACGTCAAGCACGACGAGATGGTGATCGTCAAGGACGTCGAGTTCTACAGCTTGTGCGAACACCACATGCTGCCGTTCTTCGGCAAAATGCACGTGGCCTATCTGCCCAAGGATCGCGTGATCGGACTCAGCAAGATCCCCCGAATCATCGACGCGTTCGCGCGCCGGCTCCAGGTGCAGGAACGGCTCACGCAGCAGGTGGCCGAGGCGATCCAGGAGTTCACCGGTCCGCGCGGAGTCGGCGTGATTTGCGAGGCTCGCCACTTCTGCATGATGATGCGCGGCGTCGAGAAACAGGAGTCGTCCACCATCACCAGCGCGATGCTCGGCGCCTTCCGGACCCAGAGGGAGACGCGCGAGGAGTTCCTATCTCTGGTCCAGCATCGTTCGCTGAAGTAAAATAGAGCGGAGATGCTCCAGAACTACCGCGAGTTCGAAGCGGCCGATCCGTTCGGCCGGACCTGCAAGGTCCGATTCGTTTGGCTCCAGACCGCGATCTCGATCCGCCACGCCGACGCGGTCGACGTCAAATTCACCGTCGACGACGGCTCCTACCGCGACGAGAAAGTCGTCGCCATGACTCACCCGCGCCTGCGCGCGATGGCGGAGAGGCTCGGCCGTCCGCTCGCCGACGCCTGGGTGATGAAAATGGCCGCCATCCACCTCGACAAGATCATCCGCACCGGCGGCGATATCGAGAAGCCGCTCGTGACCATGAGCCAGGCCGACATGGACGAGGCGAATTCCGCGATCGGCGCCGCCGCGTCCGCCTGATTTTCGAGCGTCCGGGCTTTGCACGCGAGCCCCGGTTGTAGGATCATGAGACGAGCGTCATGGTCAGCGTCCATTCCTTCGTCGATTCGTGGAAAACCGTCCGCAAGGACTCGGTCCAGGCGTTACTGGACATGCCCGCCGGTTCGCTGGACTTTCAGCCCGTTCCCGAGCTGATGCCATTCCAGGACATCGCGGTGCATATCCTCAACGCCGGGCATGCCTTGGCGGGGTTGCTGCTGGACGGCGTGGACGACATGACTACGCCCGATTTCCGCCCCCGGATGGCCGGCTACTTCCTTCAATCCGCCGCCGGGCTGCCGCGCGAGGAATTGGCGGATCTGATGCTCCGGTCGCTCGACGAGGACTGCGCGCGGATCGAGGCCCAACCGGCGGAGTTTTGGGCAGCGGCGGTCAAGAAGTTCGACGGCACGCCGTTGACTCGCATGGAGATGTTGCAGTTCACCAAGGAACACGAACTGACCCACCGGTCTCAAATGTTCGTGTACTTGCGGCTGAAGGGGGTAGTCCCCCCCACCACCCGCCGCAAATTGGCGAAAAAATAATTGCGATCCGCCACTTGATTTTGGCGCAAGGTCTTGTATAAAGAAGTTTGCGTGGTCACTTGCGGCCAGCAAAGCCGGGGGTTCCGAACCCGCGGTTCCGCGGCCGGTAATTAGGAGGCATTCGATGGTACAGTGTCCGTTGTGTAACGCCGATATCGACGTGGAAGAGGACGAACTCGACGAGGGTGACTCCATCTCCTGCGACGAATGTGGCTCGAGTCTCAACGTCGCGAGCTTGAGTCCCCTCGAGTTGGAAGCCGAGGAGGACGACGAGGACGAGGAAGACGAGGAAGAGTTTTTCGACGAGGAAGACGGCGAAGACGAGGATGAAGACGAAGAAGACGACGACGAGGATTGGTAACGAACGATCCGCGACTCTCGCTCGCCGGTCGCTGTTGTGGCTCGCGGTGTTTCTCCCGGGAGCCGCCGCCAAGGACAAAAAGAAAAAGGGCCCTCCCGCGCAGGCGGTCCTCGCCGGAACGGTTTTTCGCGGAGTCGGGTTCGCGTTTCCGGGTGTGGCCGTCGTCGCCGTTCCCGACCCGCCCGCCGGCAAGAAGCTGTGGCGCGCGATCAGCGACTCGCGGGGCGAGTACGTGTTGCGTGTTCCCGCCGGTCCCGCCAGCTATAATATAAGCGTCGAGGTGAACGGCTACGCTCCCCAACGGAAGCGGATCACGTTCGCGGCCGACGAACGGCTCGATTTCAATTTCCTACTCGAGCCTTCGGGAGACAAGGCGAAATGAATCTCCGGGTCCTGGCTTTCGTTTTCGTGCTGGCCGCCGTCGCGGTTTCCCAGCAATCCAATCCTGTGCCGCCACCGAAAGGCGGTCAACGGGATCCTGGGCTCTTCAAGGGAGAGAAACCAGGTAAGGGCGATGAGAACGTCCGTTCGGTCAGCGGTAGCGTGCGGTTGCCTAACGAAGATGCGGTCGACGGCGCCATCGTGCAATTGAAGGACACCAAGTCGCTCAAGGTGCGGTCGTTCATCACCCAGACGGACGGCTCGTACCGGTTCCACGGCCTGAGCACCAACGTCGATTACGAACTTTCCGCCCGGTTCAAGGACCTTTCGAGCGACATCAAGACGCTCAGCGTCTACGATAGCCGGAAACAGGCGATCCTCAACTTCAAGGTCCAGACCAAGCAGGAGCGCGAAAAAGAGAAGTCCGAGCAGTGATCTACCTGGCGGCGCTGACGTTCGCCCAGCTTTCACTGACGGAAATGGACGGCGCGCCGGCAACGATAGAAACTCGCGTTGCACCGGCCACGGCAGTGGTGTTCGTGTCCACGGTCTGCCCGGTTTCCAACGAGTACGAAGAGCGCTACCAGCGGCTGTTTCGAGACTTTTCCCGCCGCGGCGTGCGCTTCGTGTTCGTCTATGCGAACCGGACCGAGACCGCCACCGAAGTGGCGGCGCACGCGGCCGGGCTGCGCCATCCGCTGCCGGTGTATCGCGACCAGAGCGGCTCCGCGGTGGAATCGCTCGGCCCGGAGTTCACCCCCACCGCCGTCGTGATCGACCGCTCTGGGGCGGTGCGCTATCGGGGCCGGATCGACGACTCCGTCAACCCGGCCCGCGTCAAGGACCGCTCGCTCGAGAAGGCGCTGAAGGCCGTGCTCGCCGGACGGGCGGTCGCCATTCCCGAGACAAAAGCGTTCGGCTGAACGGTCAAACGGCAGCGGCGGTCGGCCGCGCCCTGACGGCGGGATGTTGAGGTCTCGACCAAGCCCGGCCAAAAGTCGACCGCCTGTTCAAGCGGTTGCTGGAACGAACCACTCGGTTCGCCTTGCGGTTGACGGCGGATGTTCCCGAGGACGAGCGCATTCGGGTGGAACGCGTGGGACCGGAGATCCTGCGTAACCCGCGCCACGTGGATGGCGCGTACTTTATCGAGGAAGGCGGACGCCGCCATATCGAGCACATCGAGGCGCAGGCGCTCTATCGCGGCGACGAGCCGGAGCGGCTCGCCTGGTACGGCGTGGATCTGTACCACGAGTTCCGGCTGCCGGTTCGTTCAACGCTGGTGCTGCTGTTCGAGAACCGGAGTCCGGCGAAGATCCGGCCGGGTTGGCGCGGCGACGGCGGCGATGTCCGCGTATCGTCGAAATTTCGAGTGAAACGGCTCTGGGAGCAGGACGCGGCGGAAGTGCTGAGGCAGGATCATCCCGAGCCTCTCGAGTGGACGCCGGTCCTGCTTCACGACGATCGAGCCTGCCTGGAAGCTTACCGGCGGTTGCACTCCCGCGACGACCGGGACAGTCTGCTGAACTTCATGCTTCTGGGCGGATTCCGGTATGGTATTGATAGGTGGAGAGAGGTCCTGAAAGGGTACGGAGAACAGGTCATGTACGATAACGTGCTCGACATGCTGGAAGGCGACGACTTCGGCCGCGAGATCATCGCGCGCATCGAGCGCCGGGGCGAGGAACGCGGCCGGGAGGAGGGACTCGAGAGGGGCGTGGAGAAGGGCCGAGAAGAAGAGCTTCGAACGTTGATCCGGTCCTCGTGCGCCGACTACTTCCCCGGCCTGGACACCGCCGCGATCGACTCGGTGACGGACCTCCACCGGCTGCGCGTCATCGCCGCCGCGGTCCTTCGCGCCCGTTCCGAGGACGAGGCCCGCGCCGCGCTCGCCATCGGCTGACTGTGGCCGCGCGGAGCGCGGAAATCGGGTCTTTTGCGGGGGGATGAGAGGACTGGCGCCCGAAACCCACGGGGTCTCGGCTGATGTGCCGTTTCGTCAGCGCACAGTGAACGCCGTTTGGCCGCCCTCACCATCCGGCGTGTTGTTCCAGGGTCCCCAGCCCGCGGAGGAACCTTCGACGCAGTCCGTCCCCGTCTGACATACCCTCATGATGCCAATCCAGGCGCCCGCCGGGATCGCCATGTCGAGCGAGGTCGCGGTGGTCACGCCCCCGAACGGACTGGGTCCACTGAAGTAGTATTGATAGCGCCGGACAGGCGCCGATCCGTCCGAATTGACGGCCGGGGTCCAGGCGACGTGGATTCGGCCTTGCGCGTCCGGCGTGGGAATCGAACCGTACGTTGGTTCCGTGGCGACCGGCGACTTCGGAGGGCGGCCCCGCGCGATGAACGCGCTCGGAGGCCCCTGCCTCGACGCGGACCCGTCGTTGGGAATCGCGATCACGAGCGCATCGTAGCGCGTACCGGGATTGAAATACGCCGAGTAGAAATTCGTCGTGGTCAGAATGTCGAGCGCGGCCCGGTTCCTGGAGAAATCCTGAACGTAGAGGCGATAAGTATAGTTAGTCCCGTTGTCACCCGCCACGCGGTTCCAACTGAATAGCACGTTCGGCGCGTCGTTTCCACTATCCACGGAAGAACCGGCGAACGGCTCGCCCAACACCGGAACCGACGGATTGGCGAACCCGGCCGTGAAGCGGAACTCGGAGGAGAACGGACCGCACCCATCCCCGGTGCAGGCTCGCACGATGGCGCCGGCGGATCCGTTGGGGATGAGGACGTTGGCGGTTGGGCCGCCGGCCTGCAGTCCTGCGACCGTCAAGGCTCCGCCGCCCGGTCCAGCCCCTTGTTGCACCACGTTGAGGAAGTAGAAGTGCGCTCCGGCCACAGCCGTCCACGAGCACCCGAGCCTGTTCTGGCCGCCGTCGTTGGTCACCTGGCAGACGAATCCGCTTGGCGCCGCCGCCGGCGCGGACGCGGTTTGGACGGTGAAGTTGCGGACCGCCGCCGGGGAACAACCGGAGTCGTTGCATGCCTCGAGTTCCATCCGGTAGACGCCGCTGGGAAACGTGTAGACTGCCGACGTGTTCGCCGCGAGTAGCGACACGCGGAACTGCTGGGACGTGCTGATCGTGACGACGCGCAGGTCGTAGCGAGTGGCCACGGAGACGGCGTTCCACTGATAGGTGACGATCGTGCTGGTGAGACTGGCGCTGGCCGCCGGGCTCACGATGGCGGGGCTCGCGGGCGGGCCTCCTGCGTTCGTCAACGCAAACACAGCCGGACTCGCCACTCCTGCCGCCGTCGCCGAGACACTGTACGATCCCGCCGTCCCATTCGCCGTCGCCGTAATCGACGCGACGCCCGACCCATTCGTCACCGCCGTCGAACTCGACAGCGAAGCGCTCGCGCCAGACGCCGGAGCCGAGAAGGTCACCGTAACCCCCGCCACCGGGTTACTCCCCGCATCCCGAACCGTAGCCTGCAACGCCGCCCCGAACGCCGCCCCCACCGCCGCAGTCTGCGGAGTCCCACCCGTCACCGCGATCGACCCCGGAGCTCCCGCCTGATTCGTC
>SYLY01000207.1 GCA_005808475.1 Acidobacteriota bacterium | reverse complement strand
GACCGGCGTGCTCTCAACGGCGGGCGGCGTCGTATTCGCCTCGTCGGCGGACGGCAACTTCATCGCGCTCGATTCACGGACGGGCAAGGAGTTGTGGCACTACCAGACGGGCGGGGCGATCAAGAGCGGTCCGATGTCGTATGCGGTGGATGGGAAGCAGTACGTGGCGATCTCGTCGGAAGGGGCGCTGTTCACGTTCGCGCTGCCCTAGCCGTATGGCTGTGAGGCCGGTCCTGCTTTTTCGGACGACTACGCCGTCAGGGTGGAGCTATCCTGCGACGACATCGGCGACCAGTAAATCCGCGCTCTGTAGCGTTGCCTCCCGAATCACTTTGCCATTGGGGTCGACGATCTCCGAAGAGCCATGCGACATAAGTTCAGGGTTTGCGCCTGCAACGTCCGCACGGATCACCCAAACGCGGTTCTCGACCGCCCTGGCGAGGTCTGAGGCTCTTGCCTGCTGCACCAGTTCCCGGTAAGCGCGGTTGTTGGGTAGGCCGTTATTCGTCGGCACAAAGAGGGCCGTTGCGCCCTGCGCAGCCATCGCCCTGGCCGGTTCAGAGAAGGTGGAGTCATAGCAGATGACAACGCCAAACGTCAGTTCATCCACTCGGAACACCGGGGTTGCCGATCCGGGCGAATAGACAGACCGCCGGATCGCGGGATGGAGTTTGCGGTACAGACCCGCGACCCGACCTCGATGAAATACTGCCGCCGCGTTGTAAAGTTGGTCCTCCGCGAGTTCTGTGAAGCCAATGATCGATGTGACGGTGTCGCTCGAAAGCGGCGCGAGGACTTCGGCGAGTTGGCCGTCATCGGCCCTGATCGCGAACTGGGAAGGATTCTCGCTGTAGTCGGCGAGGCCGCCGAGAATCGCTTCGGGACAGCACAGTATCGATACTCCCTCCGACTCGCACCACGCAACGCGCTCTTGGATGAAATCAATCGCCTCCAGTGAGCCTGCGGCGAGGAGCGGCGCCTGGTAAGCAGCAACCTTCATTGGTCCAGAATAGCCCGCCCGATAGCGAAGTTTGCTGCGCGGATGCTGAATCCTCCCGTGAAGTCGCGATGTCGTTACCAAACGGTACGCGGACCTTTCCCGGCGCCAGTGAGCCACCCCCTTGGCCGATCGCGGTTCCCCTCGCCGTTTTCGGCGGGCAATTCGGCCGAACCGCAATCTGTAGGCCATAAACTCGCGCTTATCAGACGTTTGACGTGTGTCTATGTAGTAATCTACAATTGTCACATGCACGGTTCGCTCTCGCTGGCCGCTTCGATCATTCCGTGGGCAATTGATAATGGGCGCCGATACGGGTTCGACACCATGGAAGCGGCCGGCCTGCCGGGCGGCGCCATCTACCCTTCGCTGAGGAGGCTGGAAACAGCGAAGCTCACCCGCTCCGCGCATGAACAGGGAGAACAGTCCAAGGGGCCCTCCCGCAAGCATTTCCAGATAACGCCGAGGAGGAAGCGAGCGTTGTCCGAAGTGATTGCGCGATACCCGGTGCTTGCGGAAGGGAGCGCCCCAGTATGACGGGAGAACTGCTCTTGGCTCGCCTCCTGGTCGTCACCGCCGGCAGACTATTGCCGCGGCGGCTGAGGGCCACGTGGTGCAAGGAGTGGACTTCGGAGCTCTTCCACGCCAATGAACGCCTGGCGCGCGGGAAGAGCGCAGGCTCGGCCAGACTCCTGCGGTTCGCGGCGGGAGCTTTTGCCGATGCGTGGGACCTCCGGATTTCCAACGACCTGGCGCTTCCAGTTCGTCAGTGCCTGCATGTTGGGCTGCCACTCGCACTACTTGTCGCGATGGGCGTCCCGACCCACGGCTTTCGTCAAACGCGCGTTGCCGTATCTGAGTTGACCTCCGCGAGCCAAGTACTGATGGTCTTCCGCTCGGCACGCATCGCCGGCTTGTCCGCTCCGCCGAGCCTGGAGGACTTCCTCCGCTGGCGGAAGGAGACGCGGCGCGGCCACTTGGGTGCATTCCGTATCGATGGCGGCACATTGCGGGCAACGCCAGGCTATGGCGCCGTTCTTTCCGTGGCCGCTGGCGCCAAGCCGAGGCTCATGGGACGAGAGTTTGATCGAGTCGAACCCATGGATGCCGCGCTGGCGCCCCAGTTCGTATTGGCCAGATTGAATGAGGGTTCCACCGCGGAGCAACTGGAAGCTGAGTTGACCGCCCCGAACGGGAGCGCGGCCGCGGTTGTGCCAGTCAACGCGTGGATTTACGCTCAGGTCAAGACTGCTGGACTCGTCAGCGGGTTCGTAATTGGGATCGCACTCCTGGTAACACTGCGTAGCCGCGGCCACTTCTTCCTGCTCAGGACAAGCCTCTGCTGGCAGACCTTCCTGACGTTGCTTTGGCTTGAATGCTCAGCCAGTGCGTTCGACCGGCCGGCAGTCTTTCCCGGCGCACTCCTATTTGGGTACGTGGTTGCCAGTGGATACACGTTGGCATGGGAGATCACGGAGACGCGAAAACGATGTCGTGTGTGCGCGAGGCGCTTGGAGGCTCCGGTCCAGATTGGCAGTCTCGCGGGGACCCTATTAGAATCGCCCGGCGTCGAGTGGCTGTGTCCTTCCGGCCATGGGGCATTGTTCTCGCCTGATCCGGCGGGTTCCGCGACAGGCGCCGCCGTCTGGGTACGCTATGACGCGAGTTGGGGAGAATCCACGGTTCAAGGGGGGCAGGCATGAGCCTTCATCGAATCGCTTTCGCGCTCTCTGGCGGCGCCGCCGTGTTCACTTGCCTTTGCTGGCTCGGATCGGGCCCGCGGGCGTTTTCGCAAACTGGGCCGTCCTCCGCTCTGGTGCTCAATCACGTGACGGTCGTGGATCCTGATGCGGCGGAACTCCGGCGAGACATGGCTGTGGTATTCGCCGGCGGAAGAATCCAAAGCATCGCGCAGTCGGCCCGGGCAGGGCTCCCGAGGGACGCCAGGGTCATCGACGCCGCGGGTAAGTTTTTAATTCCCGGGCTCTGGGATATGCATGTCCATACGGCAAACCCGAAGCGCGAGTTTCCGATGTTTGTTGCGAATGGGGTGTTGGGCGTTCGCAACATGCATGGCCGGCGGGAGAACGTGTTCGAATGGCGGAAGCGGGTCCTGGATGGGTCGTGGATTGGCCCGCGGTTGATTCTCGCCGGACCGTTGGTTGACGGCCCGGTCACGACATCACGGTCCGCGATCGTCGTGAGAAATGCCGGGGAAGGCAGTGGCGCCGTGGATCAACTGATTCGCGCCGGGGCCGATTTCGTCAAGGTATACGATGGCTTGTCACGCGAGTCGTATTTGGCAATCGCTGAGGAATGCCGGCGCCGGGGTATTCCTTTTGCTGGACACGTGCCGTGGGATGTCACCGAGTTGGAGGCGGTACGTGCTGGCCAGAAGAGCCTGGAGCATGGAGCGGCCCTGCTATCGGGATCGGACGCGGAGGACGAGATCGTCAAGTCACGGACTGTTCCGAATGCAATGGCGGAGGCGATGAAGACAAACTCGAACTTCCCTGCCGTGATCGACGCGATCGCGAGAAACGGCAACGAAATGCTGGACCGGTACAATCGCGAAAAAGCAAAGCGAAGCTTCAGTGAGTTTGCTCGGCTTGGGGCGCGTCTCACGCCGACCTTGGCCACCATGCGGAGCGGCGCCTTCATCGACGAACTCAACCGGGAGGCCAATCCGTTGGCGGCGTACAGCCCGGCTTGGGAACGGGACCGATGGAAGCCGGACGTCGGCATCGTCAACGCGAACAGGACCCCGGCGTACGTTGCCTACCGCAAGCGCGAGTACGCTGCAATCGAGAAAGCGTTGGCGATGGCCCAGCGAGAGGGCGTTCGAATTCTCGCTGGAACGGACGTCGGAACGCCGTTCACATGCGCCGGGTTCAGTCTTCACGACGAATTGAAATGGCTTGTCAAGGCGGGGCTTTCCCCAAGAGAAGCGCTGCGGGGCGCCACGACCTACGCAGCCGGCTTTCTTAACCTCCCTGGCGGGCTCGGCACGATTAAGCCCGGTTCGGAGGCGAGCGTCGTGCTGCTGAATCGCAATCCGCTGGAGAATATTGAAAACACCAAGTCCATCTTCGCGGTAATTCTGAAGGGCAAACTGCTCGATCGAACGCAACTCGACGAACTCTTGGCCGGTGCTCGCGCGGAGGCTGCGGCGGGGCGGTAGGCGAGGAGGCTGCCTTCGCACTCCTGCCTTTGTCGCGATGCCGCCATCCAACCGGTACGCGGCCCTGCCGGGCGCCAGCGGGCGACACCCTGGCCGGTCGCGGTTCCCTCTGCCGTCCGCGTGGCCTATCGCGGAGGGTCGCTACTTTCGTCCCGAACCGAAATGCGCGACTATGAGGAGCAACGATGAATGAAGGCTGAATACGATTTTTCGAAGGGCCAGCGTGGCAAGGTCCTCAAGGCGAATGCCGAATTGCGTTTGCCCATTTACCTGGATGCGGACATTCAGCGCTACTTGACGGAACGAGCGGCGGATAAGGGGGCGCCCCTTGATGAAATGGTCAATGGACTTGTGGCGCGCGGTCCATCACGGCGTTGCTCGACCAGTGGCGCCGCGGCGAGCGGCATGCCGCGGACCGGCTCATGGAGTTGGTCTACGGAGAGTGCATCGGATTGCCGCGCGAGAGATGCGCCGCGAGCACGGCGAACACACCCTGCAAACCACCGCGGTGGTGCACGAAGCCTTCGTCAAGTCGGAACCGATAGACTGGAGGGATCGCGCCCACGCGGTAGCGGCGCAACAACTGCGGCGAGTTCTGGTGGACCATGCCCGGCGGCAGTACAGCGAGAAACGAGGTGGAGGCATCCCACCCCTGTCTGTTTGGGAGTCGGATGGCCCCGCCATCGCGACCGGCGAACATGTCCTGGCTGTGAACGAGGCATTGACCCGGCTGGAATCCCTGGATCCGCGGGCCGCCAAAATCGTTGAATTGCGATTCTTCGGCGGCCTCAACGAAGCGGAGACGGCCGAGGCCCTCGGAATTTCCGTGGCCACGCTCAAACGCGACTGGGATATTGCCAAGGCTTGGCTCGCCGGGCAACTCTCGTAACGAATCACCGGGGCTCCAACGCCGCGCCAGTCCATGGGCGCGGGACTCAGGGGCAGCCATCGCCACTTCAGAGAACGATAAGTCGCGAATTTGGTTATCCAATCGGTACGCGGCCCTGCCGGGCGCCAGCGGGCCTAGCGTTGGCGGATCGCCGTTCCCTTTGCCGTCAGCGTGGACAATCGCGGGAGGTGCGCCTGAGCAACAATAGAATCATGCAGGGAGCCATCCTTCGCCAACATTGGCATCGATCAAATGCACGGCACGCCGGTGTTTCGGGGGACCCGTGTACCCGTGCAAACGCTCTTCGACTACATAGAGAACGGTGACTCGCTGGACGATTTTCTCGCAGGGTTTCCCACGGTTGGTCGCAAACTTTCCCTTCAGGTTTTAGAGGAATGCAAGGAGCTTCGGTTGGGCCCGAGTGTGATGCGGATCTTGCTCGACGAATGCATTGACTAACGGCTGCGGCTCTTCTTTGCCGGGCACGATGGCCAGACTGCCGGATACGCGGAGCCCTCGGCGCTCACGAGAAATGACCCACCTCTGCTCAGATAGAGTTGGCCGACGAACGCTCGTCGCGCGTGCGATGGGAGGCGGCGGCAATATCATCCACGCCGGAGGCGTGCTTCCCTCAGCGTCGATCGCGCTCGGGTGCACAAGGATAGGTCCTTCATTCAAAGGAGCATCCGCGGCGCCAAGCCGACTCTTGTATCGAGAGTCTGAGCACCTTGCTCGTTGCCTGCTCGCTCACAGTCACCCAAACCTTGGTACTGGTACCTGGCGGTGATCTGGGTCACTCTTCGTGAGCAGAGGTGGGTCATTTCTCGCGAGTGCCGAAGCGGAGCTGTCAGGTTTGAAGAACGGCGCGCTACTCGCGGCGTCTGAATCGGCCGGGTTCGAGATCCTGATCACAACGGATCAGGAGATCCCCTACCAGTGAATCTCTCGACACGGCGAATTTCCATCGTGATTCTGTGCGCTCCCACCAATCTCTTGGTCGATCCGCGGTGCCTAGTGCCCGCCGTGTTGCGGGCACTCGATTCGATTGCGCCCGGGCAGATGGCGCGGATCGGTCACGCGACATCGCAAGGCGAGCGTTAGTTATTGGACTGTGCTGGTGCAGCGTGAAGTGGAGAGACATGCTCCATGGAAATGTCCACGAAAATCGAGGAGCGAGAGACAGACTACAGCCACCAGGGCCAGCAAGTCAATGCCGGATCGATGAAGCTTACTCTTCTCCCGCCAGTCAGTTCCGTTTGTTGGGGATGAATTGTCAGGAACTGAGTTTGACGTTGCTTCGCAGCCACGGCACGAGTTTGTCAAAGCTGAATTTTCCGCTTTCATACAGTTCCGAGACGAAGGCATAAGCGTCCCCGGCATCCGCCGTCAACTGTGCGCCGCTGATGGCGAGAAACGTATAGGTGGCCGCGAAAGCCGTTCGCTTGTTGCCATCGATGAAGGGATGGTTTTGAGCCAAGCTCTCCCACAGCGCAGCCGCTTCTTCGATCAGATCGGCATAATAGCCGGTTTGAGGGCGATAGAGCGCCGATTCCAGAAGACCGTGGTCACGAACACCTTGCGATCCGCCGTAACGATCGATCTGATCCTCATGCATGGCGAGGACTTCGGGCAGCGTGAGGTAGTCGGTCATTTCGCGAGCTTCTTATAGAGCTCACCGTATTTTTCGTGGCTTGCGAGGTAGGCTGCCATCACATGCGGACGGGGCCGCGCGTTCTTCCGCTTCTCGATCAAATCGGCCAGAGCTTCATCCACGAGTGCCTGGATCTGCCGCCCCTCTTTTTGCGCGATGGTACGGACTGTGGAAAGGATTTCCGAATTGACCTGCGTTGCGAATTTTTCTCTGACTTGGGACATGCCACACCTCTTTTGGTAAACACACGCACAACGGAACTCTGGCGGGACCGGATATGGATGTTCCTGTCGCATCGGTGACCCACGGTTCAATGCGCCTCTTACCTGACCTGACTCCAAGTCTATCATGACACATCATGATACGTCAAGAAACACGAAGGATGGGGTTCCACCACGATCCCGGCATCGAAGTGGGCGGCCAGCGGACAGTTCGTCGACCGGAACAACGCGCGCCGTTCCCTCATCTTCTTCCATCGGGCCGATTTGCCCAGACACCACAGCCCTCGGGCGGCGGCGCCTCCATCACCATCGTTCTCAGTCCCGCCGAACCGGAGGACCTTGATAGCGATCGAGCCAGTCGAGCACTTCCCGAATCACCTGCGTACGCACGGCCACCACCTCGTGAGCGGCTTCAAACAGCGAGTGCTTCTTGTTGGGCTCCGGTGTCCCGAGTAGACGGAACAGGGTTTTCTGGGCGGTCTCCACCGGATAGATATAGTCATTTTTCCCGTTGAGCATCAGCACGGGAACGCTCACTCGCGGGGCAAAGTGAAGCGGGTCCACATCGGGCGGGGAGGGCAACGAAAACAAGCCCCCGTCGGCAAGTACCGCGGACTTCAGCCTATCCTCCACGGCGAGGGGAATCACTCCGAGGGCGGCCCCCCCACTGGCGCCGAAAAAGGCCAACCGCCCGGCCGCGATATCGGGGCGGGTTTGCAGGTAGTCCACGGCGCGGCGCAACTCCTGGACTTGTTGGACGATCATCTCCCGGCGGCGCAGCGGTGTCAGAGTACCCGCGAGGCGCCGCTCGTAGGTGCCTTGATAAAGGGGATACATCACGGCCCGGCCGGCCCGCAGCAGGTATTCCAGCCGGGCCCATCCCTCCAGCGAGTAGTTCTCGCTGCTGAGGCTGCTATGAGCGCCGGCTCCCGGGAAGTAGACGATGGTTTGAAAAGGCGGCTTTACATGCTTGGGAAGGAACAGCAGGGCCGGCACGCGGCCACTCCCGTATGGCGCGGCATAGCTGATTCGCTCCCGGCGCCAGTAGGGGAGCGAATCGTCGGATCGATCCACCGAACCAGCCAACTCGCCGCGGTCATACGCATAGGCGCTGCGGTAGGCGGCGTATAGCTCGTCGGAAGCCGGTTTTTGGCTGGGGTCCCGCAGGACGGGTCGAAGGGCGCTGAACCAGGATGCCGGAGGAGGCGAGGAGTATCGGACGCAGCGAAATCCGTTCAAAGCGGAACGTTCGAACGGAGACCGCGCGTCCGGGGTGCTGAACTGGTAGGTGGGCTCACTCCACGCGCCGCCGAGGATCAACCGTTTCCCCTGATCGACCTCGTTCCAACACCACTCCTTGACGTTGCCCGCCATGTCGTAAGTGCCGTATGGACCCTCGCCGCGGTACTGACCAACCCGGGCCACTTCCTTGGCGGAAAAGTTACTGGAGGGCATGACCCAAGTCCCACTCTGGAGGCGCGCGGCGGCGTACCAGTGCCACACAGTCGGTAGTTGCTTGCCTGCATACTTGGCGTAGGCCGCGGCTTCGTACCAACTGACGCCGCTGACGGGATAGTCTTCGCGGCCGGGCGGAATCGTGCCGGCCTCCCAGTTGGAAGGACCGGGACGTCCGGTCGCGTCGACGAACGACGCCATCGCTTCCGCCCAGGAGCGAATCCGGCCGGCATCGGCGAAGGGATGTTCCCAGTAGCTTGCGTTGCGATATCCCCCGGCATCGACGAACTCCTTGAACTGCCGGTTCGTGACCTCATAACGATCGATCAGGAATCGGGTGCTACCGCTGGCCCGCTCCGGCGGCGAGAAGCGGCGCGGGAGCTCGGGGACCGCCTGGGGAACCGGGACCATACCGGCGGGGATCTCTCCCTTGGGATACAGGGGGAACTTCACGCCGTCGGCGGCAGCGGTGAACAAAGCGTAGGTCGGTTCGAAGCCGTCCCTTTCGAACCTGAGCCGGAAGTATCCGCGTGGAACCTCAGCCGCGCGCAGCGGCGTTCTCCCGAGTGGCCGCCACTCACGTTCACTGGAACGAAGGTCACTATAGAACACCTCGGCGCCTGACGGCTCGGTGTCAAAGGCGACAGTCCTTGCCACCTCCCGCCGGAGATCGGCGAGCCTTGCTTCGGTCCCGAGGAGTGGCTCGATGCGTTTTGCCAGGGCGAACGCGGCGCAAAAGCGCCCTTCCTCAGCCAAGGAAGCGATCTGGGGGAGCGCTTCGTTCCGTGCCCAGTTCCTTTGGCTGATCCCGCGGTAAGCGAACGCGAGGGCCGCCAGCGCCAGTCCAGCGCCGAGCAAAGCGAAAACCCGCCAGCGTCGCGGGCTGGATTCGAGGGCGCGTGGCGGAGCAGCGGGCGCCACCGATGGTTCCGGCCCGGGAGAGAAAAGTTCCACCGGGGCCGTGAACCGGTACCCGACTCGGGGGACGGTCTCCACCCAACCCGCGGCCTCTTCGCCAAGCGCCTTGCGAAGCGTCGAGACCTGGTACAGGAGGCTAGCCTCCTCCACGAAGGCCTCCTTCCAGAGGGCGTCGAGCAACTCCTTCTTGGTGATCACCCTGCCGCGGCTCCCGGCGAACATCATCAGGAGGTCGAACGTCTTCGGCGCCAGGGGAACCACTTCGCCGGCGCGCTGAAGCGTCCGCGCGCCGGGCGATAAGCGAAATGTCCCGAAAGTGATTAAGTCTCCCGGATTGTTCGATTTATCCATCCTCAGGAATTCCTTCGATCTTGCTCCGGCCTGATTCGGCCTGTCCTCAGGACTTGCTCGGAGACCGGGATGCACAATCGCTGCATGCAACCCGTTCGAATCAGCTTTAACATACTACATTTGGCTCTTGCCGGCGTAGCGCTGGCACAAGGTGGCGCCGCGCTAACCGACTGGCAACTCCATTACCGGACGGGAGAGGACCTGCTCGGGAAGGGGCGCGCCGCCGAGGCCCGGGTGGAACTCGAACTGGCCCTGGCCGGCGCCGGCATCGAAGGCAAGGGCGCGATTCTCGACGCCCTGGGCAGGGCCGAACTAGAGGGCGGCCGCTACCGTGAGGCCAAACGGCGCTTCGAGGCATCGGCGGCGCTGTGGGTCCCGCAAACGCGGCCGTGGGCCGTGGCTCTCAACAACCTGGGCCTCGCATGCCTGGAACTCCAGGAATACGCGCATGCCGAGGCCCTGTTGGTGCAGGCGTTGACAGTTCTCCACGGCGAGGCAAGACCCTGGCAGAGCCTAGGCCAGGCACAATTGTTCCGGGGGCGAACCCGCCAATCCGCGGAGTCCTTCCAGCGGGCGCTTTCGTTGGCCGGCCCCGGCCTCGCTCCCTTGATCGCCAGTGACTTGGCCGGGGTGCTGAGAGCGAAGCGGCAATATGTCAAGGCTGCCGCGATTCTCGAGGAGGCAATCGCGGGAGCCGGCGCGGGGCAAGCGCGGGCCCGGATGCGGGCGAACCTTGGCCTTCTATGCGTCAAGTTGAAGGACAAGCGCCGGGCTGTCGAGCAACTCCGGTCAGCGCTCACGGAGATGGAATCGGCTGTTGGCGAGCGGCACCCGGACGTAGCCGCGATTCTGGAAATCTACCAGGACGTGCTGCGTGGCGCCGGTCAGAAGCCGGAAGCCGCCGCGGCGGCCAGGCGCGCGGCCGAGATTCGGTCGTCGTTCGTCCGGCATACCGGTGACCGGAGGGTTTCGGTTGACTGGCGCGACCTGCGGTAGCCCAAGCAAAGCCAATCGAATCGCCGTGGGACGGCTCCGTCGGCGTCCTGCTTTTCATCCAAATTTAATGAAACTCGATTTACCTTCGTTTCAATCCTTTCCGGCGAGTCCCGCTTCTGGACCCGCGGTCGTTTTCGCGACTGCCTCGACCTGTCGTGGCATGATCGGGGCGCTGGGCGGTCTACGCCCGGCGCGGTCTTTGCTCGCGGGAGCCGAACCTGGACGCGGAAAATCGCCCCGTCCAACCGGTTCCGGGCTGCGGGAACCAGACTGGCGCGAGTGGCTCTGCCCGTCCGGGTTTGTCCGGGTTGCCAGCGGGGGCCATTCCGCGAGCAACTCCTTTACAAACAATTACATACCAGGATCGACCCGGAGCCACGAACCCGGACACCGAAAATCGTCCGTGTTTGTCCTGGTTCCGGGCCGCGAGAGCCGGCCTGATCGCGAGTGCTCTGCCTGTCCGGGTAGTCCGGGTTGCCCGCGAGAGCCATTCCGCGAGCAACTCCTTCACAAACAATGACATAACAGGATCGATCCGGAAGCCACGAACCCGGACACGGAAAATTGTCCGTGTTTGTCCGGGTTCCGGGCACGGCGAGGCATGGCGCGAGCGGGCAGGCGCCCGATCTGACTTAGGGGCTTCGCTTCCCAGGAACGCACCAGTCCGGCGATGCGAAGCCCGGAATCGTGCTCTTGCGCGGCTGCCCGGGGATGTGGCAGTCGCGGCAGATGGGAGAATCCAGAACGAGGCGGTGCTTCCGAGTGGATCCAGCATGCACCGCGTGGCACGCGAGACAGGAGACGCCATCGCGCGTCGCGCGGTAGACGTGCCGGTCGGAAGGCGGGAGAGCGGGGGAGTCCGCCAGAGACAGGTCCACCGCGAAGTCCGCGAACAAATCGCCGCCCGCGGTGAAGGAGTTGGCATACGGCAGGCCCGTGGCGCGCGACTTTCCACCACGTAGGTGGCATTGCCCGCAGATGGACGCGACGGTAGCGGGCGTCGTCTCGCGTTTGCGCGATAACAGCGCCAGCGCGGGATACGATGAATGATTGCGGTCCACCGCGCCATGACAGGAGTAGCAGTCGATGGAGACCAGAGCGAAAGTGCGGTCCGCCGGATCGATGGCGGTGTTGTGGCAGCCGGTGCAGCGGTCGGTGAATTCGGACGGCGCGGCTCCGGCGAGCGCAAACTGGCCGAAGCCGGCTTTCACCAGCTTTCGCGGTGGAGTGTGCCGGCCGCGGCCGAGCAGGTACTCGTCCGATCCTTCGGCGGCCTGCCGAACGGTGAGCGCGTGGGCGTTCCGTTGCCACGACGAACCAGTCGTGAACCGGTGGCAGAACAGGCACTCGTCCCCGGGCATGAACTCCGGATGCTGCGCCAGCAGCGGCGCCGCGAACAGGAGCGCGAGTCTCACACGTCGACGCCGCGCCGGCGGAGGTCCACCAGCAGCTTGTCGAGCCCGAGGAACTGCTCGGCGTCGATCCCCTGACGGCGCGCGCCCTCCACGTAATCGGCGATATCGTCGGTGAAGAAGCACTCGCCGGGTTCGGCGCGGGCGTGGGAGATCGCGTGGGCGAAAATGGCCGGATCGGGCTTCATCGCCTTCACCTCGTGCGACAACACGAAGTGGTCGAAGTGGCGGAGCAGCGGGAAGGTCTCGTGGATCCAGCCGAAGTGGATGCCGTTGGTGTTGGACAGCAACAGCAGCCGGTAGCGTTCGCGCAGGCGGGCGAAAAGGCTCTCCGGGATGGCGGGCTCGCGGTCGAAGATAGAGACCCACAGGTCGCGGAACTCGGCCATCGGCATCGGCGCGTTCAGCAACTCGCCGATCCGATGGACGAAGTCCGCCGGCTCGATCTGGCCGCACTCGAGTTTCGGAAACAGTCCGCTGGCGGAAAGTTGGGCGCGCACTTGTTCGGGAGGTTGGCCGGTGAGGGCTTCGAAGCGGCGGTAAGCGCGCGTGAAATCGAACGGGACGATGACGTTCCCGAGATCGAAGATCAGCGTTTTGAGGGGCAATCGAACTCCGGGATCAGGCGTGGATGGGCTCGGCGTAAAGCATCTCGCCCGAGCGGCCGTCGAAATACTGGATCACCACGTGCGGTTTGGGATAAGCCGCCCAGCGCGTCTTGCCTTCCTCTTTCGGGCTGCCGAAGACGTTATTGATCTGCGCCACGGCGTAGATCGGCCAGCGGCGCAGACGGGTGGGCGTATCGTTGCGGATGTAACTGGACCAGCGAATGTCGCACATGCGGCCGCGCGAGTCGAACGGGCCGTTGGGAGGGCGGCCCCCTTCGCTGACCGCCGGGTGGTTCTGGGAATTGTGGGGTCCGGAGGCGCATTCCCAGACGCGATCGGTCACCTTGATGACCCAGCTATTGTGGAGGTCGCCGGTCATGACGATCACCGGCTTTTTCAGGCCGTCCCAGAAGCGGATCAGTTCCTCGCGTTCGGCGAGGAAGGCGGTCCAGGCATCGTCCTTGCCTTTGATCGGATCGGTGGAGCCGGGCGATCCGACGTGGGGGACCATCATATTGACGGTGGAGGCGAGGAAGAAGAAGTCGGCGTCGCTGGCGGCCATCGAGGCCTTCAGCCAGTCGTGCTGTTTCCGGCCGAGCATGTACAGGCCGGGCTTTTCCGGATGCACCATGTCGTGCATGTCGCGCAGTCCGCGCGTATCGAGGAGGTAGACCTCGGCGTTGCCCGCGCGGAACTTTCCGTAGTTGTGCCGGCCGATAGAGTAGACGCACTTGCCGTCGCGCAGCGCCTTGGGGGAGATCTCGAGCCGATGGGCGTCGCGCACGCCGCGGACCGTGTACACACCGGCGTTCGGGTCACCGGCGGGGACCTTCTGATTCGGCGGCACACCCGCAAGCTGCCCGCCCCAGTGCACGTGGAGATTGGATAGCTCGGCGAGGTTCAGACGGGTGAAGTCGGCGGCCGGATCGTAGAGAACGTTGCCGCTGAGTTCGGCCTGGCCGAAGTGGGAGGCGACGGAGGTGGCCAGCGGGTTGCTGCCCGCGATGTAGTCGTACCAGGCGCGGAGCGAGATGTCGCGGAACACGGCTTCCCGGCTGCGGATGCCTTCGGTGCCGGTTCCATACACATCGTTGAGGATTTCGTGATCGTCCGGGGTGAAGTAGCCCGGTACGTTTCGATGCCACTGGGAGAGCGGCACGCCGCGTTCAAGGTAGAGCTTGTAGTTCTCCCAGACGCCGGTGATGGAGGGACAAAGCTCGACGATGCGCGGTGTTTGGGCGGGCTCGATGCCCACCTGCTTGCGCCACGCATCGGCCGGGTATTCGCGCTTCTCTTCGTACAGCCAGTCGCCGTTCATGACGCTGAACAGGACTTTGGAGGCGTGCTGCCGGTTCATGTGCCGGTACGCGGGGAGTTCGGGTCCCATGCCGTTGCCGGCGCGCTGATTGGCGCAGGAGCCGAAAGCGAAGGAGAAGTTGAACAGGCCGCGCGGATTGGTCTCGGGGTCGCGATAGCTTTCGGCGGCGGGGATCGTGCGGAAGGTCCCCTGTTCGCCTCCTCCGTCGAGCGCGTAGTGATAGCGCGCGCCCGGTTCCAGGCCGGTGACCTCGATCCATGCCGCGTTGTCGTGATCGATGGCGGTCTTCACCGCGGCGGATACGCGGTCGAGCCGCTTCGGATCGGTTCCGTACCGGACTCGCAATTCTCCAGGACGGGCCGTGCGGCCCCAGATCCAGACAGAGGTGGAGGTCACATGCCCAAGGAAGGGTCCGTGGGTGATGGCGAGTCCGCCGGTCTGGGCGGAAAGGGCGGTGGGGCCGAGAAGGGCCATTTTGGAGAGTTGACGCCGGTCGAGCCTCATGATTCCTCATGGTACAGCGGCGAGGACCGGGTTCGCGCGGCTATTCCGCGCGGCGGACCAAAACGGCGGTGCCGGTGACCAGATCGATGTTGCCGCCGGTCTCGTTGACCTTCCAATCCACCTGCAGCGTTCGTTCCGAGAGGACTTTCAGTTCCACGGCTCCGTTGGCGCCCCCGGTGGCGGTCCAGGCTAGCTTGGTCGCGCTGCCAGTGGGCTTGCCTTTGAAGTTGAAGTTGACGTTCGGGGAGATGGGCTGATCGTGAACGTTGTAGCTGCCGCGGTAGCGCCCGAAAAGCAGTCCACCTTCTTTTTGGATCTTGAGCTCGATGTATTTGGGGGCGTACATCTTGGCGCCGTCGTCGAAGGAGACTCGCGAGGGGGCATAGAGCCAAGTTCCTTCGTACGGGTCGGCGAGGACGGCGGGGGGCTCTTCCCTGGGCGCCGCCGGGGAAGGCTCGCTGCTGGAAGGCAGTGGAGGGGGAAGCTGGGACACGGCGAGTTCGGCGGGGGGGAGAGCCGGCGGCGTCCCCAGGTCGACTGGGGCGGGGGTGGCTAGCCGTGGGGCGGCGACAGGCTCGCGGGGCGCGGCCGGCTCCCGTGGGACTTGTTGGGACCCGTACTCGACAATGGCGGAATCTTCCCGCGCCGGCTCCGCTCTTCGGCGCGCGCGGCGGCCTCGTTCCTCCGGCTTTGCCGGTAGCTCGGCAAGGGGCGGAGTGGCTTGCGCGACCACGGGAGCGGGAGCGGACTCGACGAAGGTGAATCCACCGGCGTAATACCACAAAGATGCACCGGCGGCCAGAAAACCGGACAGCATGATCAGCACGGGCACACCGAAGGTGCGCAGAACTCCCGCGGGGGGAGGTGGCATCCGGCCGATTCGCCGCGCAGGCGAGGGAGTCGCGGCGCGCAGCACCGACTGGTCGTACTGTAGGCGCCGGAGAGGATCGCCGAGCACGCTCAGGATCTCATTGAGGCGCAGCATCTTCTCCTCCGCCTGGGCGCGTTGATCGCCGGCGGGGTGGAGATCGGGATGGAAGACCTTGGTGAGGTTGCGGTAGGCGCGCCGGATCTCGTCGATCGACGCCTCCGGCCGCACACCCAGCTCTTCGTAGAAGGTCACTCGTCTACAATTTTAAGCCACTCCGCCCCCTGTTTCACAAGTCCCGTTGCGGGGGACGCGCCGAAACGCGTTGTCGCCGCCCCTCGAGGCGCGTTACCGTAACAGCATGCGCCGTCGCGAACTGTTGACCAGCCTCATGGCCGCACCGTTGGCCGTCACCGCCCAGCAGACGAATCGAACACGGGGGCTCCCCAAGTTGACCATCCGCAACGTCCGGCCGATCGCCACCAGCGGCGGACGGGGATATCAGTGGGTATTCGTCAAGGTCGAGACCAGCGAACCCGGACTTTACGGGATCGGATCGGCGAGCAACGTGAACAACGCGTTGAGCGTCGCCACCGCGATCGAAAAGCACTACGCCCCGTTTTGGGTGGGCAAGGACGTGGCGCGCGTGGAGGATCTTTGGCAGAACACTCATACACGCGGATACTGGCGCAACGGGACGATCCACAACAACGTGCTCAGCGCGATCGACATGGCGCTTTGGGACATCAAGGGGAAGCGGGCGGGTATGCCGGTGTACGACCTGCTGGGTGGGAAGGCTCGCGACGCCGTACCCATGTACGCGCACGCCGACGGCCGGTCGATGGACGAGGTCGCCGACAACGTCAAGAGGTATATGGATGAGGGATACCGCCACGTTCGGGCGCAGATGGGCGGCTATGGCGGGGGTGGGATGATCGCGCCGGGACAGGGAAGCCGCCCGGCCGAAGGATTCAAGGGCGCGGCGTTCGACGAAGAACTCTACGTGGAGATCATCCCCAAACTGTTCGAACACCTGCGCGTCAAACTGGGCAAGGATGTGAAGCTCTGCCACGACGTGCATGAGCATCTGTCGGGCGCGATGGCGGTGGAACTCTCCAAGCGGGTGGAGCCCTACCGGCTGTTCTTCCTCGAGGATGTGCTCCCACCGGAACAGATCCAATGGTTCCGGAATATCCGGCAGGTGACGACCACGCCCATGGCGATGGGCGAGCTATTCACGCATCCGCTGGAGTGGGTACCACTGATTTCCGAGCGGCTGATCGACTTCTTCCGGGGACGGGTATCCCAAATCGGCGGGATCACGGCGGCGCGAAAGGTGGCGGCGCTGTGCGAAACGTTCGGTTGCCGGACGGCGTTTCAAGAGGGAGGCGACAACGATCCAGTCAATCAGTTGGCGGCGTGGCACGTGGACCTCTCGATTTCGAGCTTCGGAATCCAGGAGGAGAACCACTTCCCTGCCATCGTGCACGAAATGCTGCCAGGCACGGCGCAATTGAAGGGTGGCTATCTGTACGGGAACGATCAGCCGGGGCTGGGAATCGACATCAACGAGGCGATGGCGGCCAAGCATCCGCTGGTTCCGCCGGGTCCCGGGGATAGCTGGACGACGGTTCGCGGGATGGACGGCAGTCTGGTGCGGCCGTAACCCGGGCGGGTCAGACGCGGCGCAAACGGGTGATTGCCATGGCGAGCGCGGGGAGAGCGATCGCCCCAGCGAAGGCGAGCAGGAACGAGTCCTTGCCCTTGGCGTAGGCTCCGGTGGCGGCGTAGGCGGCGGAGATCCCGAGGTTGGCGGCAAACGTCAGCGGTACGAATCGCCGGAGCGGCACCCCGGTCAGCCCGGCGAGGAATACCGAGGCTTCGGCAAGGACCGGCACGGGGCGGAACAGCACCAGCGCCCAGTCGCCCCAACGGTCGCGGGCGGCGCGGGCTGGGGCCAGGGCGGCGTCGTCGAGGGCGCCAGCTCCGCGGGCTCCGCGCCCGAGCCAGTAGCCGAGCAGCGCGCCCACCGACATCCCGGCGAAGGACGTGGCGAGACCAGGGAAGAAACCGAGCAGCCCCCCGGCGGCGGTGCTGACCAGACTCGACGGAACGGGTAGGACGATATCGGCTCCGAGAAGCCCGGCGAGAGCGGCGGCAGTGGTCCAGCGGCCGGGATTGGTGGCCAGGAACGAGGCGGTAGCGGTTTCAATGCGATCCCCCCAGATGAGGAAGGGGACCAGGATGCCGGCAATCGTAAGGCTAAGGAGCAGCATCCAGCGAACCAGGACGGGCATGGAGCAATAGTAACCCGTCTTAAGCGATGAACCCTACCGGACCCCGGCCGGTTTGCCGATGAATGGTTTGCTGGCGTATGGACTGCTCCGTTCCGAAAACCGTGTTCGCTCTGGTCGCTCAACCGCTGGTCGCGGAGGGGTTGGCGCGCGTGCTGGGTCCGTGCGCGGATCTCGACTTCGTTGGCTACTGCGGGGCTCCGGATGAGACGATCGCGCGGGTAGGGGATCTTCGGCCCTCATTATTGGTGTTAGACCACGCTTTCGGGCTCCGCGTGCTGTCGGAAATGATGCGCACGGTTCGCGACCGGCCACCGGCGCCTTTGGCGTTCTTGTGGACCAAGGCGTCGCCGGCCCCGGATGCGCGGATGCTCCGGAACTCCGGCCTACAAGGCGTCATCGACCAGGCGTACGAGGCGGACCGGATCGTCGACTGCCTGCGGTCGGCCGGGCTGGGTTCAGCCGATGAGCCTATGCGGGCCGAAGCGGCCGCACTGGGAGCGTCGGCGGCGCGGCTCACGCAGCGCGAGTGGGAGATCCTGACGCTGATCAAGTCGGGCCTGAAGAACCGGGAGATCGCGGAGCGGATGAAGATCTCTCCCGGCACGGTCAAGGTGCACTTGAAGCATATCTTCGAGAAGACGGGCGCGCGGGATCGCGTCGAACTCGGCGAGAGGCTGTCGCCGGCTCCGGAGGTTGCATGAGCACCGCTGCCCATCCCAGTCCTCCTTCCAAGCGGGTGTTCGCGCCATCGTATTCGGACCTGCTTTTCATCGCGATGATCGTGTGGCTGTTCATGCTCGGCGAAGATGCCTGGAGCCGGCTGCTGGTCGACGGCGATACGGGCTGGCACATTCGCGTGGGCGAGTACATCCTGGACGGCCAGGGCATTCCTCGAACGGACATGTTCTCGCTGACCAAGTTCGGCGAACCATGGTTTGCCTGGGAGTGGGGAGCGGACGTGATCTACGGATGGCTCCACCGCACTTGGGGGTTGAAGGGGATCGTCGTGCTCAGCGGCGCCCAGATCGCGCTGTTCGCGGTGGCGTTGGCGCGATTCATGGTCTGGCGCGGCGCTAACACGATGGTGGCGGTCGGCATCACGCTGCTGGCGTCCGGCGCGGCATCGATGCACTATCTGGCGCGGCCACACCTGTTCACGCTGGTCCTGCTGCCATTCGCGATCTGGGTGCTGGAACGCGACCGGGTGCGGCCCGACGGACGGGTTTGGTGGCTGATTCCCGCGGTCGCGGTGTGGACGAACCTGCACGGTGGATTCCTGGCGTTTCTATCGTGCATCGGACTGCTCGTCGCCGGCGAGGCGCTCGAGAGGCGCTGGACGGGCGTACGGCGCTACGGACTGCTTCTGGCCGGTTGCGGCGCGGCCACTTTGATCAATCCATATGGGTACGGGCTTCACCTTCACGTGGCGAGCTATCTGCAGTCGGACTGGATCAAGGACGCGGTGGAGGAGTTCCAGTCACCGCGGTTCCGGTCGGAGAACCTGCTTCAGTACGAAGCCCTGTTGCTGCTGGGACTGATGGCCGCGGCATCCTGCGCGTGGAACCGCCGTTGGGCGCATGCATTTTGGATTCTGTTCTGGGCCCATCAATCGCTGGCGAGCGTAAGGCACGTGACGATTTACGTTACCTTGGCGGCTCCGTTGGTGGCGGTGGAATTGACGACGCTGTGGCGCCGCTTCGCCAACGGGGCGCCCAAGGCGAGCCTGCGGGCTATCTTCGACTCGCTTACCGACGACATGGCGTCGAATTTCCGTTGGACCAGCGTATGGCCGGTCGCCTTCGTGGCGGCGCTGCTGATGGTGGACTTCGGGCACAAGTGGCCCCAGGACTTTCCGGCGCTTCGGTTTCCGGTGAAGATGATCGGCGAGAACGCCAAACGAATCGGCGGACAGCGCGTGCTCACGACCGACGAGTGGGCCGACTATCTGCTGTACCGCTTTTACCCGAACCAGCGGGTATATTTCGACGGCAGGAGCGACTTCTATGGCCCTGTGGTCGGCAAGGAATATGTCCGCTTGACGGGCGGTGGACACGATTGGAACACGATCCTCGACAAGCACGACTTCCGGACGGCGTTGCTGCCGTTGGACTCCGCCATCACGACACTGCTCAAAACGCACCCGCGCTGGCGGGTGGTGGCGGACGACGGCAAGTCGTTGATTTTCGAGCGGATCGCGCCAGCGCCAAATTCGGCCTCGGCGGCACTAATGCTCTCATCGCCTTCGACCGAAAGTCCTAAGGGAGACCTCGCAAAGCGCGCGGCCTCGATTCCGCCTCCGGCGGTGTCGAGCGGGGAAAGAGAGTAAAGGCTCAATGGAACTCAGCGGATTCGAACTGGCGAGATGGCAGATGTGGATCACGGGTGTGGTCGGAGGAGCGGCCGCGCTCGAGGATCTGGCGCGGCGGACGGTCTCCAATTGGACGTCCGTGGCGGCCTTGGCGGCCGGCCTGATCTGCCAGACCATGGCGGGCGGCTGGAAAGGGCTGGGGCTTGCGGTTCTCGGCGCGGCGGCGGGCTTCGCGGTCTTCTTGGTCTTTTACATCCTCGGGGGGATGGGCGGAGGCGACGTCAAGTTGATGGCCGGCTTCGGAGCGGTGATCGGCGTGAGCCGGGTGCTCGAAGCGGCTTTCTGGACGGCGCTGGCCGGTGGAATCATCGCGTTGGCGGTCCTCGGAGCCGCCGCGATCCGGTCGAAGATCCAGGCGCGGGACGGCAAGGCGCCCGGTCCGGTCGCGATTCCGTATGCGCCGGCGATCGTGGTGGGCGTTTGGCTCACCGTGTTGGCCAACAAGTAGGGGTAGGTAGAGCCTGTCCCAAGATCCGCAAAATCGGACCAACCTCGGGGCCCGGCCCGGGCGGCCGCCCCGAAAATGTGGAGGGCGACGATTTCCGTGCCTCGATCGGCGGCATCCAAGGCCGCTCCAAGGCCGCCTAGGG